>JAFLCH010000023.1:0-8880 GCA_017303775.1 Anaerolineae bacterium
TGAGTCAGGGACGCAGGCTGGTGTGAAAGTCGCGCAGGACTTCGTAGTTGGTGACGGTTGAGTCGTAGGATTTGAGGATGAGCTGGGCGGCAGGGTGAACGACAGCCTGCCGAGGATCGTCACCGGCGAAAGCGCGGACGGCCTCCATTGATTCCCAGAAGGTGAGGACGGTGAGTTCGATGCCATCGGGGTGGGGATGTTGGAGGATGTAGGCGTCGTGAAATCCATCCATTTGAATCAAATCCATGAAGACTGATTCCTCGAAGAATTCGATGTATTTATGCGCTTGATCGGGGGCGGCTAAACAGCGCCAAAGGCGAGCGATCACGATAGTGCCTCCTTGTGGTTCGGTGTCTCTATTGAATGCTATCCAGCGGGAAAATGCAACTGTGGTGGAAATAAAACAGGGTGTGACCGGTTGGCCGCACCCTGTTTTATTACGCCGTACCCCGAAGGGTTGGCGATTGATCTTAGTATTCCGGCATCGGCGGGGCCGCGGGGGCCTTGGAGTCTTCCTTGACGTCGGTGATGAGGGCTTCGGTGGTCAGGATCATCGCGGCGATTGAAGCAGCGTTTTCGACTGCGCCACGGGTGACCTTGGCCGGGTCGGGGAAGCCGGCGTCGATGGTGTCGACGTATTCATCGGTGAGAACGTTGTAGCCGATGCGAACGTTCTTCTTGGACTTCTGCTGGCGACGGACTTCCTGAATGATGACCGCGCCGTCCTGACCGGCGTTGGCGGCGATCTTCTTCATGGGGGCTTCCAGCGCCTTGCGGACGATGGCGATGCCGGTGTTTTCGTCGTCGTTGTTGAGCTTGAGGCCGTCGAGGGAAGCGATGGCGTTGATGAGGGTCACTCCACCACCGGGAACGATACCTTCTTCAACGGCGGCGCGGGTGGCGCTGAGGGCGTCTTCCACGCGATGCTTCTTTTCCTTCAGCTCGGTTTCGGTGGCTGCACCGACGCGAATGACGGCGACACCACCACTGAGCTTGGCGAGACGTTCTTGCAGCTTTTCGCGATCATAGTCGCTGGTGCTGGCGTCGATTTCGTTGCGAATTTCCTGAATGCGACCCTTGATGGCACTGCCATCGCCCGCGCCGTCGACAACAACGGTGTTGTCCTTGGTGCTGACAACCTTGCCGGCGCGACCGAGGTCTTGCAGGGTGACGGTTTCGAGCTTGCGACCGGTTTCTTCGCTGATGACGGTGCCACCGGTGAGGACGGCGATGTCGCGCAGCATGGCCTTGCGGCGATCACCGAAGCCGGGAGCCTTGACAGCGAGGACGTTGAGCATGCCACGGAGCTTGTTGAGGACGAGGGTGGCGAGGGCTTCGCCATCGACATCTTCAGAGATGATGACGAGTTCGCGCTTGCCGATCTGGAGCAGTTTTTCCAGAATGGGGACGATGTCCTGAGCAGCGCTGATCTTCTTTTCGTAAATCAGGATATAGGGGTCCTGAATGACGGCTTCCATGGTGTCGGGGCTGCTGACGAAGTAGGGGCTGATGTAGCCACGATCGAACTGCATACCTTCGACATATTCGGTTTCGAATTCGAGACCCTTGCTTTCTTCGACGGTGACGACACCATCGCGGCCAACCTTGTCCATGACATCGGCGATCAGGTTACCGATTTCGTTGTCCTGAGCGCTGGTGCTGGCGACCTTGGCAATTTCTTCCTTGGTTTCGATGGGGGTCGCCATGTCACGGATGGCCTTGGAGACCGCTTCGGTGGCGACTTCGATACCACGCTTGAGGAGCATGGGGTTGGCACCGGCTTCGACGTTCTTCAGACCTTCCTTGACGATGGCCTGAGCGAGCACGGTGGCGGTGGTGGTACCATCACCGGCGATGTCGTTGGTCTTGGTGGCGGCTTCCTTGAGGAGCTGCGCACCCATGTTTTCATAGGGATCTTCGAGTTCGATTTCCTTGGCGACGGTAACGCCGTCATGGGTGACGGTGGGGGCGCCGAACTTCTTGTCGAGGGCAACGTTACGACCCTTGGGGCCGAGGGTGGTGCTAACCGCATCGGCCAGCTTATCCACACCAATCTTCAAGCTGCGGCGAGCAGCTTCACTGAACACGAGTTGCTTAGGCATTGGAACATTCCTCCAAAATGCAAATGTTTCGGTAAAGAGTGATTAAGGGTATGAAAAGGAAATTAATCCAAGACAGCCAGAATATCGGCTTCCTTCATAATGAGCAGCTTGCGGCCATCGATTTTCACTTCGGTGCCGGCATACTTGGCGAACAGAACCTTGTCACCAACCTTCACATCCAGCTTAATGTTCTTGCCGTTGTCGTCGGTGCGGCCCGGGCCAGCGGCGAGAACATTACCCTGCTGCGGCTTTTCCTTCGCCGTTTCCGGGATGTACAAACCGGTGGCAGTCACTTCTTCCTGCTCAATCGGTTCGACGATCACGCGGTCAGCCAGTGGGCGCAAGTTGATCCCTTTTGCAGCCATTCTCAATTCCTCCTTCAATTTTCGCTTTAAGCGGTGTAAACTGAATCTGCTTTCCCCCCAGCACCAAACTCTGTTTGAGCAACCAAATGATTAGTCAAGCAGGTTTTTTAGCACTACGATGCTGAGAGTGCTAATTTCATGTCCACAGTCTAGCAAAATCGTTGATGAGCGTCAAGAGGTTACTGGCAAATAAGGCTAGTGAGTGCTAATTCTATTGGAATTCTAACATCGAGGCAGACAGACGGGAAATAAAAGAGGGATTCGTGTTGAATCCCTCTTTAGAAGACGAGTGATGGGGCTAATTCATGCTGCGGCGGATGAAGGCAGCGAGCGCGATGCAGACGATTTCATCACGGGCGGCACCACGACGGTACAGTTCACCCTTCAGATTACGGATGTTGTCGTTTTCGTCGATGTTGGGCAGCACTTGACTATAGGCTTTCAACAGTTGTTCCTGCAACTGCTGACGATTTAACTGGTTCAGATTGTCTTCCACTTCTTATGATCTCCATATGGTTTCATCTCATAAGTTCTATGTTAAGACCGAATCCGAGTGAGAGTCCATAGACCAAAGGCGGAAATTGATTAAGGTTTTGTGAAAATTAGTGCAATTGGATTCAAAGAAGCGGGCGACGCAGTGTATACGCCGCCCGATGCAGGGCAAGTGGAGATTAACGGTTGAAGATGAGGATGCCAGCGACGACAACGATGGCAAGGACAATGAGCACACCGGCGACGACACCGAAGAGTAAGAGGGTGCGGTTTTCGTTGGCTGTTTTCTTGTAGACGATCTTCTTGAGGGCGTCTTTAGCCTGCTGATTATCCGGATTCACTTCCAGAACCCGTTCCAGCCACTTTTTGCGCTCGGCTTTGTTGTCGGTGGTGATTTTGGCCATCCACATCATGGCACGTTCGTTGCGACGATCTTGCCCCAAAACTTGTTCAAAGAAAATACGCGCGCCGTCATTATTGCCCGATTTGGCAGCACGGATACCCATTTGCAGTAGTTCTTCGCGGTTGGGTTGTGGCCCAGATTCCTTCCTAGTGGTGCGTGAAGGCATAGTGTCACCTCAGGTTATGCGGTTTCATTGTTGAGTAATAATCTTAATTGTACAGTCTAAAACTAAATTTTGTACAGTAATAGCATCCTTCACGCGGCTGCCCCCGTGAGCAGAAAGTAAGCGTAGAACAGGGTGACGACCCAGATGAGGGCGTCGGTGCGATCCATAACGCCGCCATGCCCCGGAATGATGTTCAGGCCGGTGACATGCGAATCCCCGATTTGAAAGTGACGTTTAAGACCCGACTCGAACAGGTCACCTATGACTGCAACCGGTGGAGCCAAGAGCAGAATCAGCATGAGGAAGGGTGTGAACTTACCGGCGAGGAGGACAACGATTAGGCCGATCAGGAAGCCCCCGACGACACCGACGAGCGCGCCTTCGATGGTCTTTTTGGGCGAGATGCGAGGGGCGAGCATGCGCTTGCCCCATAAACGCCCACCCATATAGGCTAAGGTGTCTGTCCCCCATGTGAGCGCGAAGATCAAATAAATCCAGAGCAGGCCATCCGGAAGCGCACGGATGCGAATCATGAAGGCGGGGGGTAAACCGGCATAGATGAGACCAAAGGCAGTGATGGCGACGCGACCCCGCCAGCCCTGCTGCCAACCGCGATAGGCTTCGAGGGCAAGGGAAAGGAGGGCAGCGATGAAGATGAGGGCGGCATCCAAGAGAAGCCCTTGAATGAGTGATGTTTCGTGAGCCGTGAGGAGCAGCACCATGACCACGACGACGGGCAGACCGATGGCCAGATGCCCCTGCTGGTTGTGGGTTCGACCCAGCGCGTAGAACTCCATCAGGGTGAGGACAGCCAAGAGTAACCCGGTGATGAGGAATGGTATGCCACCGAGATAAGCGATTAAGAGGACAAGCGGCCCCAAGACCAAGGCGGTGATGGAGCGGGTGATCAGATTAGAGCGATCCTGTGCCTGCTTTTGAGCAGAGCCTTCGAGTGAGGACATGGCAATTTTTTGGATTGTAAACCGATATTTAAACTGTAATAGATTGTAGCGGAGATCACCTAATCGCGCATGTTGGGCGGGATGTAAAGTGGAAATAAAAAACGGAGCCAAAGCCCCGTCTTGATCTATGAATTCAGGTGGTGG
Source organism: Anaerolineae bacterium (assembly GCA_017303775.1). Taxonomy (GTDB): domain Bacteria; phylum Chloroflexota; class Anaerolineae; order Aggregatilineales; family Phototrophicaceae; genus CFX2. The sequence goes on from JAFLCH010000023.1 coordinate 4,635, forward strand.
TTATGAATAGATGCGCGGGGTGAAACGCGGGCGCTTTTCATAGAAGCTGCGGAAGTTGTTGTTGCTGCTCCAGAGGATGAAGGAATAGACCGGATGGAGAGCATGAACGACATTGAAGGCTTCCTGAAGGATGCGGGTGTCATCCAGTTCGGGGTCTTCGTGGCTGTACCACTTGCCAATACGCAGCCAATCCTGACCATCGCTGAAGGTGTTCATCCATTCATCGAGGACGCGACCATGCAGGAGGTGCTGGACGGTGAGGTGCATATCGCTGAGGTGAGTGCCGCCCCAGAAGCCGAGGCGATAGTCACTACTGAGGCCACGGAGCAGGTTGCGGAAAGCAGCACGATGCTGCGGGAGTTCGAGCTTGCCGATGAGGTTTTGCTGATCCAGCCATGCGCGGGGAGAAAGGACGAGTTCGATGACGAAATGTTCGGGCGTGAGGCGAAGTTCGATGACCGGATGGCAGTAGGTGTCGATTTCCTGACGGATGCCGACATCTTCTTTGCCCATCATACGTTCGACCATAACGGCTTGTTCATGAGAACGGAAGTAGGTGAGAACTACCGAGTCGCTCTGATCCAAGGTTGCGACGGAATGGGAAGTGACGACAGATGTTTTTTGCCAGCGCGGGTGCAAGTCCAAGTTGTGATTGCGAACACGCGGGAGCAGCGCAGAGTGAAGATCCATGAACTTGGTGGTCACCGTCTGGACATCGGCAGTTGGTTGAACAGGAAGCGACTTGGCTGTTTCTGTTGAAAAGTAAAACATGCTCGACCCCCAAACAAACATTCATTGATGAAGAATAAAAATCATGACCAAATCGTAAAGGGAATCAGCAGTAAATGCAACAGTTCAAAAAAGAAAATTCACAGAATTCACAAAAGTTTCACGCCAAATCAAGCCAGCTATAAGTTAGCCTATTTCTCGGTTAGGAGTCAGGGTATAAAGCAGGCTTTGATGCCGGGAAACGGGGTGAAAAGCGGGTTTTTGAAGATGAGTATTTCTAGCAGGGCGATTAAAGGTCTGTATAATGAATGTGAGTTTTCATCAATTCCTCAGCGATGGATAAGAATCTTATTCAGGAGATTCAGTGATTTATTCGCTTTTGAGCGCAAGTGATAGCAGTGTCCCAGCCAGTCAAGTCCTGAACGCTGCCGAAGACTTCGTCAAAGCTGCACTTGATGCCCTTACTACCCACATTGCAATTCTGGATGAAAATGGCGTCATCATTCACGTTAACCGTGCGTGGCAGCGATTCGGTGACGAAAATGGGTTTAGGACACCCGATTATGGCATCGGCGTGAATTATTTGGATGTGTGTGACCGGAGCGCGACTACGGCGCCGGACGCAGCATTGATGGCAGCGGGAATCCGGAATGTGCGGCTGCGGCAAACGGAGACGTTCCATATGGAGTATCCGTGCCATAGTTCTTCCGAGAAGCGGTGGTTTCTGGTACGGGTGAGCCGGTTTTCATGGTATGGCAGCGACCGGATCATTGTGAGTCATCAGAATATCAGCGATATGAAACGTACTCAAGCGATGCTGGAAGACAGCAATCGCTGGCTGGAAGCGGTGTTGGATAATCTGGTTGACGGGATTCTGACGTTTGATGAGAACGGCACGATCACGTCGTTGAATCGGGCGGGTGCCTATATTTTCGGCTATGACCAGCCGGAGATTGTGGGCCAGAATATCCGAAAATTGATTCCCTCGTTCCCTGATGAAGGCCGCGATATGTCACTGGCAAAACTGCTAGAACCGTTCAGCGGATTAGGGGATGAGCTGGAGGGGATGCGGCAGGATGGGGCGACCTTCCCGATGTACTTCGCGGTGAGCCAGATCATACTCAACCAACAGAGACGGTATACGGCGATTGTACAGGATTTGACGGAACGGAAATTCCTTGAGTCGCAGGTATGGGATAAGGAACGGTTGAACCGCGCGCTGGAACATGAGCGCGAAATGCGGGATATGAAGAACCGTTTCATTTCGATGATGTCGCATGATTTGAAGACGCCGCTGGCAGCGATTCGATTGGCGAACAGCATGCTGCGCAATTACGGTGACCGGCTGGAACCTAGTGAGAAGATGGAGTCGTACGAGACGATTGACCAGCAGGTGGAGTATTTGACCGAGTTGATTAATGATGTGATGCAGATCAGCCGGGCGGATTTCACGGGGGCGGAACTCAATTTAGAGGTTGTTGATCTGGAAACCTACTGCCGTGACATCATAGAGGAACTGCAACTGGCGTACCGGGATAAGCGGAAGTTCCGGTTTAAGGGAACTGACCGGCGAATCGAGTCGCAGATTGATAGGAAATTGATGCGGCGGGCGATCACCAATTTGCTGACAAATGCGGTGAAGTATTCCCCGAACGGCGCACCGGTGAGCGTCACGCTGGCATACACGGATTGTCAGGCGATTTTGTCGATTAGCGACAAGGGAATCGGCATACCGGAGGTTGATCTGCCGCGCTTATTCGAGCCATTTAACCGCGCGTCTAACGTGGGTACGATTCAAGGGACGGGGTTGGGGTTGGTGATCGCCAAGCAAGCGGTTGAACTGCATGGCGGGCAGATTGAGGTACACAGCAAGGTCGGAACTGGCACCACCTTCACAATTACGCTGGCAGCCGAGGGCTGTTAGTGCTCCACGGCTGCCCTATCAAACAAGGTTCGGGTTAAGCGTCATATTCTCCGCTGCTGTAAACGTAGACGGCTGCACCGGGATCGTTGGGAATGGTGTAGTCGGTTTCGTCGGCAGTCCAGTCATAAACCCATTTGGCATCGGTAATCGACATATTGACACAACCATGACTATGACGGTAACCGAAGCCGTCATGCCAATAGGTTCCATGGAGGGCGATGTCACCATCGAAGTACATCGTCCACGGCACTTCCTGCAAGGAGTAGAAGTCGTCCTGCTGCGCTGCGCCGCTCATGGTGGTGCGGGGGAAACGCAGATAGATATGGAAGAGACCTTCATTGGTCGGCCATTCCTTCAGGCCGGATGAGATGAGGGTGGCAAAGACGGGCACATCATCTTCGTAAGCGATGAGGGTTTGCTCGTAGAGATCAACGGCGACCCATTTGTGGGTATCAATGCCTTCGGGTTTAGGGATCGGGGTAATTTTGGCGACGTTGAACTGGTGAATCCATTGACCTTTGCCGATTTGATACCAGCGTTTGCCATCGACTTCGGCATAGGTATAGAGATTGACGCGCGTATAGCGATAGAGGAAGGGATTGTTGGGATCTTCTTCGCCGCCGGGGATGGAGGCGGGACGCAGATGCTTCATCGTCCATGCCATGGGATAGGGCAAGCCCTCTTCAGGCAGACGGACGCCGCCATAGCGGGAGATGAGTACATCATCGGTGAGCGTACCGCTGGGAACCCACTGGTTGGTGTCGATTTGAGTCCAGTCGCCCTGTGTGCTGTTGACGGTAATGTAGGTGAAGCCCGCGCCGAGACTGTTGACCACACTGCCACCGGGCACATCATGAATATTAACCGGCCCGTGAATTTTGCGGTAGATGCGGTCATAGATGAGGGAGTCTTGGATCGGGAGCGGGTTGACATTGGGTTCGGGATAGGCGGCGAGGACGGAATCCGGCAGGCCGAGCGCGCCCTTACAATCCGGCAGGTCTGCACAGGCTTCCTGCGCGACAGCGGCAGTTACCGGCAGCGCGAAAAGGATGAACAGAGCGAGTCGTAACAGATGGCGTGGCTTCATGAGTCTGGTGTTCCCGTAATACTGATGCAGATGTTGATATTTACAAGTATGACGGGGTTGACGAAAAACTCAAGGTATGGATACCCTACGGCAAACCAACGGCTGATACATGGGTGGTAGATGGTGACCATTTATAGCTGGATTCTGAAGCTGACGGTGGGGTTGATGGTGGTGTGCGGGGTGGGCGCGATGGCTGCCCGTTCGGTTTCGCTGCCGACCCGTGAATTAACTTTCGTGGGCTATTCGATTACGCAGCCGGGGGTGTATTTCATGGATGTGACGCGCGGTTTGCTGACGCGTTATATCAAACATCCGGTGATTGGCCGCCAGAGCAACTTTACGTGGTCGCCGGATCAAAGCATGATCGCCTTCCGGGCGGTGTTCAACATCACGATTGATTTGTATGCGGTAGACATCAACGGGGAAAACCGAGTGCGGTTGACCGAAAACGGGAAGAATAATCATTCTCCGGCGTGGTCACCGGATGGGCGCTGGATCGCGTATAC
>JAFLCH010000023.1:8980-29858 GCA_017303775.1 Anaerolineae bacterium
GATGTTGAGGAAGAAAAATGTGTCTGACAGCGTCCAAAACCGAGTAAATAAAAGCGTTTTATAAAATGAGGAAAGGCGGAGCGCATGTCTATTGTTATTCCGGAAAGTCATCGGGATTTGATGGAAGAGCCGATTGTTGTGATTCTGGCGACGGCTTCGGCAGATGGAAAGCCACATGCGGTTGCGGTTTGGCGGCGGTGGGACGGTGAGCATATTCTGATTACTTCCGACCCAAACACACGCAAGGGTGAAAATATCAAGGCTAATCCGAATGTGTCGGTCGTGATACTCGACCCGAAAAATCCGTACCGCTTCCTGCAAGTGGAGGGTGTGGTGACGGAGACTGTGAGCGAGGGAGCGCTGGAGGAACTCAACCGGCATACACAGGCTTATATGGGAAAGCCAAATTACTTCGGGGATGTGGAACCTGCTGAAAAGTTGAAAGATTACCGGGGCATTATTTTCAAGATCAAGCCAACACGCGTTACCAAATTCGGTTAAGACGCAGAATTCATCGAAGGAGCATTGTAGAAGATGACCACAACAACTACCGAGAATGTACCTGTTCCGGCATCCCATCTGGATTTGCTGGAACGTCCGATTTATGCCATCGTCACCACCGTGATGCCGGATGGTCAACCACAATCAACGGTTGTCTGGGTGAATTATGATGGTGAGCATGTGCTGGTGAATACGGCACGGGGACGACAGAAGGATAAGAACCTGAAGTTGAATCCGCGCATCACCGTCGCGCTGATCGACCCCGAAAATCCATTCCGATGGTTAGAAGTACGCGGGATCGCAGAAGTGACTGAAGAGGGTGGCGTTGAGCATATTGAAGCGCTGTCCCGAAAATATACGGGACAGGGTTACTATGGCGGCTTCAACACACGCACGACACCCGAGACGGAAACCCGTGTTAAGGTGACAATCCACGCGACGAAGGTGCTGGCATTCGGCCAGTAGTTGAGTGAAGAAATCGGTTAGAATAGAAAGCGTCTCGGCAAACGAGGCGCTTTTTGTTTGGTGACGCACAATCCACAGGGAATAATGGTATGTCCATCCATACGAGTGAGAATAACTGGATACTGGAGACTCGAAATACAGCTTATGTTTTTGGGATTAATGCTGCCGGACTGCTGAAGCATCGTTACTGGGGGGTACGACTGCCGAACCAAGCCGATTATCCGGCGGCGCTGAACTGGCCGAACTGGGCATCGTTCAACAACGCGCCGCATCTGGCACAAGAAGAATATCCCGGTTACAACGAAATGAAGTTTATCGAACCGGCGTTGAAAATCTCTTTTCCGGGCGGGGTGCGGGATGTGGTGCTGCGCTTTGAACGGGCAGCAACCGAAGGGGAGCAACTGTACATCCATCTGCGCGATACGTACTTTCACCTGAATGTGACACTGATTTATACGGTGCATGCCGCTGAGGACATCATTGAGCGAACGGTGACCCTTTCAAACTTCGGTGACCAACCGATGACGATTGAGCGTGTCTTTTCGGCACAGTGGCACCTGCCGTACGGTGACCAGTACCGGTTTACGCACCTCAGCGGGCGCTGGTTTGATGAGTTCAAGATCCAGCAGGAGAACTTGAAACCGGGCGTCAAGGTGATTGAGAGCCGGCGGATTAACACCAGCCATCATGCGAACCCGTGGTTCGCGCTGGATCGGGGGGGCGCGGATGAAGATCAGGGCGAGGTGTGGTTCGGGGCGTTGAGTTGGAGCGGCAACTGGAAGATCGCGGCTGAGGTGACGGATTTTGCTTCGACACGCGTGAATGTGGGCTTGAATGATTGGGATTTCGCGTGGGCGTTGAAGCCGGGCGAGACTTTTAATACGCCGTCGGCTTTCGCCGGTTACACAGTGGAAGGTTTCGGCGGTGCTAGCCGGCGACTCCATGATCTGATACGCGGACGGCTGCCGAACCCCAAAACACCCCACCGTATTCACTACAATTCGTGGGAAGCGGTGTTCTTTAATGTAGATGTGCAGTCGCAAATCGCGGCGGCTGAGATGGCGGCGGGGTTGGGGATCGAACTGTTCGTGATGGACGACGGGTGGTTTCATAAGCGGGATGACGACCACGCGGCGCTGGGTGATTGGTGGCCGGATGAACGAAAGTTCCCGGACGGACTAAAACCGTTGATTGACCGGGTCAAGGCGCTGGGGATGGACTTCGGATTATGGCTTGAGCCGGAGATGGTGAACAAGAACAGCGATCTGTACCGTGCGCATCCGGATTGGGTGCTGCACTACCCGCACCGTGAACGCACCGAAGGGCGCAACCAATTGATTCTGAACATGGCTCGACAGGATGTACAGGATTATTTGATTGAGAAGTTGGACGGTCTGCTGGGGGCGAATGACATCACCTTCATTAAGTGGGATATGAACCGTTCCGTGAGCGAAGCCGGTTGGCCGGAATATGAGGGTGAGCAGCGGGAAATCTGGGTACGCTATGTGCAGGGGTTATACCGGGTGTGGAACACGCTGAAGGAACGCCACCCCAAGATTCTCTGGCAGAGCTGCTCCGGCGGTGGGGGTCGGGCGGATATGGACATCCTGAAGATCGCGGACGAGATTCATGTGAGCGATAACACGGGAGCGGCGGCGCGGTTGGGAATTCAGGAAGGATTCTCGATGGCGTATCCGGCGATCACGATGGAAGCACAGGTTTCCGACATGGAAGCGCCGATTCCGGTGGCGTTCCGATTCCATGTGGCGATGAGCGGGATGCTGGGGATGAGCTGCGACCTGACGAAGTGGAGCGCGGCTGAACTGGATGAGGCGCGCAAATGGATTGCCGTGTATAAGGAAATCCGCTCGATTGTGCAGTTCGGTGATCAATACCGACTCCGGCCGGCACAGGCGGGCAGCGGATACAGCGCGGTGCAGTATATGAGCAAGGATAAGGCTGAAGGGGTGGTGTTCGCCTTCCGCACCCATATTCCAGATCCGGCGAATCCGTTGGCGCTGCGGCTGCGCGGGCTGGAGGCGGAGGCACAATATACGGTTGAGGGGTTTGAAGGCGCGCGTTCCGGACAGGCGTGGATGCACAGCGACAACTTATTCATGCTCAAGAATTTCGAGAGCACCGTGCGGAAGATTAAGCGTGTTTAGCGGATAACGATTGAAGTGTTCGCCTAGCTTATTCCTCACTTGCCTTTCGTGAGCGAGCGTAAGCTAGGCGGCTTACTCCGAATTATAATCGATGGGAACAGCGTTATATTGAAAAGGTAGGATTATTTATGCTCACACCCGACCAAAAAGAACGTTTTGACAGCGAGGGATATGTTGTATTAAAGGGGTTATTCTCGGCAGAAGAGGTGGCGTTCTACCGAGATCATTATATGCAGATGCGCGCCGCAGGAAGTTATGAAGGCGACTCGGCGGGTGTGGATACCACCAGCAATGACCCCCTCAAGCGCTATCCCCGTTTGATTCACATGCACCGGTGGGATAAGACTAGCTTGGACTGGATGACTGACCCCCGCCTGAACCATGTGCTCACCACGCTGGCAGGCCGTGAGCCGCTGGCGGTACAGACCATGCTGTACTTCAAGCCGCCGGGGGCGCGTGGTCAGGCACTGCATCAGGATAATTATTACCTGCGTGTGAAACCGGGAACGTGCCTAGCGGCATGGCTGGCGCTGGATGATTGTGATGAGGCGAACGGTTGTATGCAGATTGTCCCCGGCAGCCAGAATTGGCCCATTCTGTGTGCGGTTAAGGCGGATACGACGCGCAGTTTCACGGATGTTACCGTACCTATCCCCGACGGGACACCCATTCAACCGGTTATCATGCAAGCCGGGGATGTATTGTTTTTCAACGGGGCGCTGGTGCATGGCAGCTTCCCGAATACCACCACCGACCGATTCCGCCGGGCGCTGATCGGTCATTATATTGAAGGGAATACGCAGGAAGTGGCAGTATTTTACCGTCCGGTGCTGCGGATGGATGGAACCGTTGTGGAAATCGAAGTTAGCCCGGATGGCCAGCGCTGCGGCGTCTGGGTGGAACAGGATGGGACGCCTGTGATCGAGGAAACCGGTATGCAAGGCGCACCGGGCAAACTGGATTATTTGCGGCAGTAGCGTGTGCGCGGCTGCTCAACCTCTACTTATGGGGAGGTTATTGTTTGGGGATGTAATATCTCTGGCGGCGGGTTCATCAATCAGGCATCGTCGGGACAACATGTAAAGGTGGATACGATGCGTATTGGAATCATTGGCGCAGGGAATATTGGTGGCACGTTAGGTAAAGCATGGTCTGACAGGGGACATGAGGTGGTGTTCGGGGTACGCGATCCTCACAGCCCGAAGACCCAAAAAGCGTTGAACGAAACCGGCGGTCAGGTTCAGGCGGTGCGCTTTGAGGACGCGGCTGCGTTCGGTGAGGTTTTGGTGCTGGCAGTGCCGTGGGCTGCTGTGCGTGAAACGGTTGCGGCACTGGGCAATGTTCAGGGTAAGATCATCATCGACGCGACGAACCGGCTGACCCAAACCGCAGAGGACGCACCCTCGGCGGCGGAAGATGTGCAGAAGTTGGCGGTGGGCGCGAAGGTCGTGAAAGCCTTCAATACGATGGGATGGGAAACACTCGCCAACCCGATTTTTAATGGAACAGCAGCTTCGACTTTTTTATGTGGGGATGACGCGGCGGCCAAGGGAACGGTAGGGAAGTTGGCGGCGGAGCTTGGTTTACAGGTGGTGGATTGTGGGCCGCTGACGAACGCTGCCGCAGTTGAATCGATTGCCCGTTTATGGATTTACATGATGCGCAATGGATCAGGGCGCGATATGGCGTTCACGCTTGTCCGACGTTAAGCGATAAGAGCATATTGAGGAGACATGATTATGAATGTTCAGGAAGCTATTCGTACTAAACGCGCGATCCGGCACTTCACTGACCAACCGCTCCCGGATGAGGTTGTGGCGACCATTCTTCATGCCGGACGGTTGGCGCAGTCGTCTAAGAATTTACAGGAGCGGATGTTCATCGCGATTCGTGACCGTGCAACATTGGAAGCGGTTGGAAAGACGGGTACGTGGGCAGGACATCTGGCCGGAGCAGCACTCGGTGTTGCGATCCTCACGCCCGATCCGGTGACGACATTTCAAACCTTGTTCGACGCAGGGCAGTCGGCCGCATATATGCAACTCGCCGCATGGGAATTAGGGGTTGGTTCATGTCTGGCCTCAATTTATGAGGAAGATCAAGCGCGTGCGATCCTTGGTTATCCGAATGACTGGTATCTACGAATCGCCCTTTCCTTCGGCTATCCAACGCCAGAATCAATTGCTCCGCGCCCCCCGCGTCCAGACGGGCGTAAGGCGTTAGATGAGGTTGTGAGATGGGATCGATGGGAATAAAGTCTAATTTTTCCCATCATTTCTTCGGCAGAGATTTCTTTGCACAAATGCTAAAGTATTGGATATACTCTCGTGAGCGAAGAAGTGACATTGAACCTACAAGTGGCTCTTGACAGTATATAAGCTGTCTATGGCTTTTTGTCTGCGATATTGTGTCGCTGACTTCGTTATTTGTATAGGTTACTAAGTCTCAGGAGCAAAAGATGTCTCGTTTAAGAAAACTATTGAGTCTCTCACTGGTGCTCGTCATGGCGCTGATGTTGGTTGTTGTGCCAGCACAAGCGCAGGACTCCGGCACATTGACCATCGGTTTCGCGCAGGAACCGGACAGCATGAACGGTTTCTATTCCAGCATGGCGTTCGCGCAGTGGGCCAACGACTTGGTCAACGCCAGCCTGTGGGATATTGATAATACACTCAGCGCTGTACCTGTTCTGGCGGCGGAAGTTCCGTCGGTGGAAAATGGTGGCATCAGCGAAGACTACACTGAATACACGATTAAGCTGAAGCCCGGCCTGACGTGGAGCGACGGCGCGCCGCTGACCTCTGACGATCTGGTATTCACCTATCAGATGATTCAGGACTCCGCCAACAACTTCCTGCAGGCCGGGACGATTGCTGAAGCGCTGGTTTCTGCTGAAGCGATTGACGAAACCACCTTCAAGCTGACCTTCAACTCTCCCAAGCCCTTCCCGGAAGATATGGCTGGTTCACCCGGTCTGTCGACCATTCTGCCCGCTCACATCTTCCGCCCGGTTTATGAAGCTGAAGGCAGCATCGAGTTCGCAGCCGAAAACCAAGACCCGACCGTGTTCAGCGGCGCTTATACCCTGAGCGACTGGCAGCGTGGCGAATCGATGACCTTCACCGCCAACCCCGGTTATACACTGGGTACGGCGAAGATCGGCACCGTCATCCTGCGCTTCTTCCCGGACACCGACTCGCAGTACGCTGCTCTGGCAGCCGGCCAGTTGGACTTCGTCCCGAACGTCAGCGAAGGTGATATTCCGCGCGTTGTGGAAAGTAACGCTGACCTGAAGATCGTCACCGTATTCGGTGGTTACATCGAAAGCCTGTGGCTGAATATGCGCAGTGACGAAAATCCGCGCGCCGGCCACCCCGCACTGAAGGACGTCAAGGTTCGTGAAGCGCTGCGCCTCGCGATTGACCGCAACACCATCACCCAAGAACTGCTGGCCGGTGCAACCAGCCCGACCGACAGCATCTACTCCAGTTCACCGTTCGAGAACCCCGATCTGGGTGTGACCGAATATGATCCGGAAGCCGCTGCAGCACTGTTGGACGAAGCCGGTTGGGCTGTCGGCGCGGATGGCATCCGTGAAAAGGACGGCGTGAAGTTGGAACTGCGTTACAGCAGCACCACGGCTGGCTGGCGTAACAACATTCAGGCAGTTATCCAGCAGCAACTGGCTCAGGTTGGCGTGAGCGTCATCCTTGAGAAATATCCTGCCAGCGAATTCTTCGGTTCGTGGGCCAACAATGGTATCAACGCCGTTGGTGAATATGACCTTGCTCAATACGCCAACAATACCGCGTTGACCAACCCGGCCAATGTGACTGTTTACGAAGCGCTGAACTGCGACCAAATCCCCAGCGAAAGCAACCAAGGCGGCCAGAACTTCACCGGCTTCTGCAGTGAAGAAATGGACGCCGCGGCTCAGGTCACCTTGACCTCGCTGGACGCGCAAGAACGGTTGGATGCTGCCTACACCATCCAGCAGATCATGAAGGAACAGATTCCGTTGATCAACCTGTTCCCGCGTGGTGACAACTATGCGTACAACACCACCCGTTTCGCGGGTGAGATCGAGATCGGTTCCGGTGTTGGCAATACCTGGTTTGACATCGTCAACTGGGAACTCGCCAGCTAATCTTAGTCCTGTAAGGCAGGGACGGGCATCACCGCCCGTCCCTGTTTTTTAGCCTCAGTTGTAGAAAATCCGTATGACACGTTATATTGTGCGACGCCTCCTGCAAAGTATTCCTCTTCTCTTCATCATTAGTTTTGTATTGTTTGCCTTCACCAATTCATTGGGTGATCCGCTGGCCGTGTTTGCTGAGTCGCGTAACCGACCCACAGCCGCACAGCGTGAAGAAATTACCCGCCGATTGGGGTTGGATAAGCCACTGCTCGAACAATATCTTTACTGGCTCGTCGGTAATGATTGGACGCTGGTTGATGTTCGTGGTGATGGCAGTGTGATGGAACCCGGCACCCGTGAAGGGGTGCTGCGGGGTGATTTCGGCAACTCATTTGTGACTCGCCGTCCGGCGTGGAGCCGTATTGAAGAACGGCTGCCCGGCACGCTCGTCCTGATGATTCCGTCTTACATCATCACGCTCATACTGGCGATTGCTATCGGGGTGTATTCTTCGGTGCGCCAGTACTCGTTTATTGATAATCTTGTGACCGGTTTATCGTTCTTCTTCTACTCGATGCCCATCTTTTTTATCGCGCTGATGGTCATCTACATATTTGGTGTGCAATTTACGCGTTGGGGTCTGCCGGCGCTGCCTATTGGCGGCACGGGTAACGGCACATTCCTCGATTTACAGCTTCACATGATTATGCCGGTATTTTGCCTAGTGGCGATTCAGTTGGCGGGCTATGTCCGTTTCATCCGGTCGTCGATGATCGAAGTGCTGAGCCAAGATTATGTGCGAACTGCCCGCGCAAAAGGTCTCTCGGAGCGGATTGTGGTGCAGCGCCACGCGTTCAAGAATGCCGCGCTGCCGCTGGTCACTTTGATCGGGTTGGATTTACCCTTCCTGCTGGCAGGGGCGGTGGTCACGGAGCGCATCTTCGCGTGGCCGGGTATGGGGCGCTTGTTCATTGAAAGTTTCGAACGAGCGGATGTGCCAGTTATGATGGCTATCCTTATCCTGCTGTGCGTGATGGTCGTGGTCTTCCAGATTCTGACCGATGTCGTATATACATGGTTCGACCCTCGTATCCGCTATTAATGAGAACTCAGCAATGACTACATTGAATGATACAAGCAAAGTGAGCAGTCAAGTCGCGACGATAGGTGAAAAAACCTATGCGAAGGGGCAATCCAATTTCTCGCGCAGTGTTCGCCGCTTGCGTAAACATCGGATGGCATTGTTCGGAGCACTACTCCTAATCGGAGTGGTTCTGTTTGTGCTGATCGGTTCAATGCTCATCACCGAAGCACAGGCCAACTTCAACAACCCGGCTAACCGCCTCAGAGATCCATCGTCAGAGCACCCGTTTGGGACGGATGTAATCGGGCGGGATTTGTTGGCGCGAGTGGTTTACGGCGGGCAAATTTCCCTGTTCGTCGGCGTGACAGCAGTGATCGTGCAGATGCTCGTGGGCACGCTGGTCGGCGTCCTCGCGGGTTATATGGGCGGGGTGGTTGATTCGCTGCTCATGCGGTTCGCCGAGGCAATGTTGAGCATCCCGCAGTTGTTCCTCGCGTTGGTGGCGCTGCGCATTTTCGCTGACCCATCGCGCTTCCCTGACTTTCAGTTCATGGGACGTGTATTCAGCAGTACGCTCGTGGTGATTGTGTTCGTCATCGGGCTAACGAGTTGGATGCGGGTGGCGCGTATTGTGCGCTCGGTGGTGTTGGCGCTGAAGGAACAGGAATTTGTGACCGCTGCCCGCTCGATTGGCGCGCGCAGTTACCAGATCATCCTCAGCCACATTCTGCCGAACTGTATCGCACCGATTATCGTTTCGGCCACATTAGGGGTCGCTTCAGCAATCCTATTGGAAGCCTATTTGGGCTTTCTGGGGTTGGGTGTACGGGCACCGACGCCGACATGGGGAAACATTATGGGTGAGGCCAACGCGTACATTGGCAGTTGGTACTATTGGTTTTTCCCGGCATTGTTTATCATCTTGACGACGCTGGGCATTAACTTCTTCGGGGATGGGCTGCGTGACGCGCTTGATCCCAAGTCACTGAATTAGAAGCAGAAGCTCGTTCAAGGACTGTGTTCACATCCGAAGGGTGACCAGCAAGGCATGGTTGCCCTTTTTGTTTCATGAGCCAAATAAAGGATAGGATTCGATGGCAGATTATACGATTCAATTGGAAAAGATTGAGCAGGCGATTGGCATTCTGAACGAACAGAACGTCGACTGCTGGATGACATTTGTGCGCGAAACAGAACACAATGCTGATCCGGCGCTGCCGCTGATTTCGCCTTCCAAGATGACGTGGCACACCGCGCTCATCATCACACGCAGCGGCAAGAAGGTTGCCATCGCGGGGCGCTACGAGGTAGTAAACTTCGAGCGTATGGGCGGTTGGGACGAGGTGATTTCGTATGACGCCAGCATCCAACCGGCACTGGTGGATGCGCTTGACCGGTTGAATGTGCGGCAGATTGCCCTGAATTATTCGGAAAGTGATTCGGCGGCGGATGGGCTTTCGCACGGGATGTACCTGACGCTGCAACGTTATCTGGCGGGCAAGCCTTATGAACTGATCTCCGCCGAGGATATTTTGAACCACCTGCGTGGACGTAAAACACCGGCGGAAGTGGCACGCATCCGGGCAGCGGTGGCGCTGACGGATGAGATTATCGACCGGATCACCGCTTATCTGAAGCCGGGACTGACGGAACTGGACATCGCCAACTTCATCCATGCTGAATACCGGAAGGAAGGGGTTGTGCCATCGTGGGACCCACACCACTGCCCCACGGTGACCTGCGGGCCGGATTCGCCGGTCGGACACACTTCACCGTCAGCAGATTATGTCACTAAGGCAGGGGAACTGGTGCGCGTGGATCAGGGTGTGATCCTGAATGATTACATTTCGGACATCCAGCGTGTGTGGTATTTGCAACCGAAGGGCGAGACGACTATTCCACAGCCGATTCAACACGCGTTCGACTCGGTGCGGGCGGCGATTATGGCAGCGGCTGAGGTTTTGAAGCCGGGCGTGCAAGGCTGCATCGTGGATGATGCAGCGCGCAATACGATTGTGGCAGCCGGTTATCCTGAATATCAGCACGCAGTGGGGCATCACATCGGGCGGACGGTGCATGATGGTTCGACGTTGTTGGGGCCACGCTGGGAGCGGTATGGCAAGAAGCCATTTGATCTGGTGGAAGCCGGGAACTGCTACACACTGGAATTGGGTGTACAGGTGCCGGGGTACGGCCTTGTCAGTCTGGAAGAGGATGTGCTGGTGACGGAAAGCGGCATCGAGTGGTTGGGCAAGCCGCAGACGGAGATCATCATCGTACCGGTTTAGGCCGCCAGAAAGCTATGAAATAAAACAGAGTGCAAAATGCACTCTGTTTTATTTTGAGGCGCAGAACCATTTTTCGATATGCTGTCATGCTGCGGCGATCAAAGAATCTGCAATGGGTAAAAATAAACGAATTCCCCTCATCTTTTCCTGTTGCTTGCATCATTTTGCCTTGCCCCGCAATGCGATGTAATATTACCAACGCGGTAGGCTCGTCGTCGGAACCCTTTTTTATGCAATGCCAGGAGAAAATGATAATGTATCGAAAAATGTCTGTTATCTTGTTGTGTTTGTCTGCTGTGTTGATGCTCGCAGCCGTCGCCCTGCCCATAGCAGGCGCACAGGGCGCGAATCAGGATATTTATGGACGCGATCTGCCAGCAGATGCCGCGCCGTATGATCAGCAGATTTTCACGGAACTTTGCGACTCGACTCGTACCGAAATCACACTCTCCTCTGTGGTGTCGGTGTACCAGCGTATCTGCGGCGACACCAACATCTTCGATCAATTCGGTGATGCGCTCGTGGTTCTGGATGAAAACCTCAACCTGATCCCCGGTGCGGCTGAAAGTTGGGAAGCCTCCGAAGACGGTCTGTCATGGACGTTCAAGCTGCGTCCCGGTCAGGTGTGGAGCGATGGCACACCGCTCACCGCAGCCGACTACGTTGCCTCGTATCGTTTTATGGTCGATCCTGCGAATGCTTATGACTTCGTGTGGATGTGGCAAGGCACGATCTTGAATTGGTCGGAAGCAGTTGCCGGTGAAGTCACTCCGGAAGAAATCGGTTTGGAAGCCGTCGATGATCTGACCCTCGTCGTCTACACCAACGGCCCACGCCCTTACCTGCCGGGTACGGTTTACTTCTGGCCGCCGCTGCAAGCAAAAGCGCTGGCGGAACATGGCCCGGATTATGTTCTTGACCCTGCCACCAGCGTCTCCTCCGGCCCATTCATTCTGAAGGAATTCACTGCCGGTACGCGCGTGGTGATGGAAGCTAATCCTACTTATAACGGGTATCGCAAGCCTTTCCTGAAGGAAATGCACGGTATTTACGGCGATCAGTTGAATGGCAGTTTCTTGGCTTTCCAGAATGGTGAAATCGACCGCGTGAACTACACTCACATCAGCCCTGCTGACTTTGAGGTGATCGCCGCCGACCCGATTCTGAGCGCCAACTACCGCCCGAACTTCGGTGACTTCCGCACGGACTATCTCTTCTTCGACACCTACACTGCCCCCTTCGATAATCTTCAGGTTCGCCAAGCCTTTGCTAAGGCACTGGATCGTGAAGCGATTGTCGAAAATATCATCGGCTCACAGTTCGGCATTGCGGCCTACTCCTTCCTCGCTCCGGGCTTCCCAGCCTCCGACGCGGAAGGCGCGCTCAAGCCTATTCAGAATTATGACTGCGAAGCTGCTAAGGCCCTGCTGGCCGAAGCCGGTTACCCCAATGGTGAAGGCTTCCCGGCGCAGGAACTGAAGCTGCGTGGTGAAAGCGAATCTCGCGCTCAGTGGTTCATCGCCTCGGCGGCATCCATCAGCCAGTGCCTGAATGTGGAAATCACCGTCAATAACATGGAATTCTCGGCTTTCATGGAAGGCCTGCTGGCACGCCCGACCACCGTGACCTTCGGTGCGGTCTCTTACGGCATGGACTATCTTGATCCGTCTAACATGCTTGGTGTCTGGGTTTCTACAGGTCGTCACTCGTGGCGCAGCCCGGAATATGACCAGTTGGTAAACGATGCCAACGTTTTGGTTGGTGATCCTGATACCCGCACCCAGATGTACAAGGACGCTGAAAAGATCCTCGTCGAAGATGTCGGCGGTATCTTCCTCGTCCATCGCATTCAGGGTGATCTGTGGCAACCGTTCGTCGCGGGCGAATGCTTCCGCCCTGATCGTCAGGGTGTCGGCGCGTATCACTGGGGCAATGACTGGTGCTGGGGTTCGTTCTACATCACCAGCGAAGTCAGCAACTTTGATACCTATCGCGGTTAATTCCGCCTGAATTATTCGGGGGTAGGGATGAGTCAATCACCCCTACCCATTTCCGGTGGAAGCTCCGAGATGTTTGGGCATATGCTCAATTCATACTGGCTTCCCGCACGATATACTTATTGATTTAAAAGTGATTCCTTTGACTGAAGAACCTACCGATTATCTCCACTGATGAGTTCGCTATGATTGAAACACATCCTCTTACCCTGAGGTCCGCATGACGGGCTATATCATAAGACGGCTGATCGCGCTTTTTTTCGTGATGGTAGCGGTTTCGGCGCTGGTTTTCGTGCTCATGAATGCAGTACCCGGCGGCCCGTTTAGTTTGGGTGAACGCGGATACACCGCAGATGCCCTCGCCAATCTGGAACGTAAATATGGGTTGGATAAGCCACTCGCGACTCGCTACGTCAACTTTCTGACCGGCGCACTTCAGCTCGACTTCGGCAATTCGTTTGCTGTGGCAGGTAACCCGCCCGTCACGCAGGTTATTTTGCAGACATGGCCGGTTACGCTGCAAGTCGGTATTTACACCATCACCGTTTCATTCGGGCTGGGCTTATTGATGGGGATCATCGCGGCCTACCGCCGCAACAGTTGGATCGATAATTTGGTGACGTTAACCGCCACCCTCGGCATCACCTTGCCCAACTTTATCATCGCGACTTTTTTGCTGTTGATTTTCGGTTTCCAAAATGGCTGGGGTGATCCGCGTAAGTGGATTATCCCACCACTATGGGAAGGTGGCCCGGCGCTCCTTTCGTGGGATTACTTCCTGCCGGTGATCACCTATGCGCTGGCACCACTCGCGTTGGTTGCCCGTTACACCCGTTCCAGCGTGGCGGATGCGCTTGGCGCGGATTATGTGCGGACGGCACGCGCCAAAGGTTTGTCCGATAGTGCTATCATGATGCGGCATGTCCTGCGGAATGCCATGATCCCCATGATCACGGTGCTGCTGCCACAGATCCCCAACCTCCTGACCGGTTCTCTTTTCATCGAGGTTGTTTATGGGATTCCGGGATTAGGCAAGTATTTCGTCACCAGCATCTTCAACCGCGACTATCCTATGATCATGGGGCTGGTGCTGTTGGTCGCCTTTTTCTGGGGGCTGACTTATCTGGTGACTGATATTCTGTATACCTTGATTGATCCGCGTGTGCGGATTGCCGGTCGGGGGAGCAATTAACGTGACGAGTAGCACAGCCACCACCCCCTCCAGTAAACCCGCCCCTGCTTCACTACGCCAAAATGTCGAACAGCGTTCCCCGTGGGTGGATGCCATGCGCCGCTTCCGGCGCAATCGGCTAGCGATGTTCGGCCTCTTCATTCTGCTCATTTTGTTTTTTCTCGCGCTGACGGCTGATTTCATCACGCCGTATCGTTATGATCAGGTCTTCCTCACCAAGCGCGCCAATACCCTACCGTTTGTCGATCCAGCGCATGTGCTGGGGCTGGATAGTTCCAGCCGTGATTACCTTTCGCGGTTGATTTACGGCGCTCGCACCTCCATGCTGGTGGGATTGGCCGTTCCGCTCATCTCATTTCTGATCGGTGTTCCGCTCGGCTCATTTTCCGGTTACCGGGGCGGTTGGGTCGATTTCATCATCCAACGTATCGTGGATGTGGCAACGGCTATTCCGCCGCTGCTGTTTGCTCTGTTCCTACTCAGTGTCCTCGGCAGCGGTGTCCCGAACGTGATCTTCGTCCTCTCTATCACCGGATGGATCGAATCGACCCGTTTGACACGCGCTCAATTCCTCACCTTTCGAGAAAAGGAATTTGTGACGGCTGCCCGCGCACTCGGCGCTAAACCGCTGCAAATTGTTTCCCGTCACATCCTGCCGAACGCCATTTCACCGCTGCTGGTTTCGTTCACTTTTGCTGTTCCGCTGGCCATCTTCGCCGAAGCAGGACTCAGCTTCCTCGGCATTGGCATCACCGAACCGACGGCTAGCTGGGGCAAGATGGTCGGTTCCGGCATCGGCAATTCCATCCGTGTCTACTATCATCTGGCGCTCTTTCCCACCATCATGGTAGCGCTGACGATGTTGTCATTTTCGTTCGTAGGCGATGGTTTGCAAGAAGCACTTGACCCGAACCGTTCGCAGTAGAGGATCAGATCAAGAGGATTGGATACGTGAAACGCTCAACACTTCTCGCCCTAATGGGCATCATGATGATGATGGTAGCAACCGCTTGTGGGGGCGCTGCCAATACTTCAACTACGCCGATTGCAACTTTCACCCTGATCCCGACTTATGTGTTCGTCGGCCCAACCGACGCTCCGGCAGTGGCGACCGCTGCCGCCACCCTCAGCAGCCAAACGAGCGCGCTCGATCCGCAGGCCGTCGAACGGGGGAAGGGACGCTATGAAGCGCTGGAATGCGCAACCTGTCATGGGGCTGCCGGGGAAGGCACGGATGACGGAGCTTCCCTCATCACCTCTACGCTCAATGAAACCGACTTCATCAGCTTCATGCGCTCCGGTGGCAGCATCGGGCCGGATCATCAGTATTCAACGAACCGGCTGAGCGAAACCGGCGGTAAGAATTTATACCAATATCTGCTCTCGTTACGGAACTCATGACCAAAACCTCACCTGCAAAAGCATCCCCGGCTGACCGCCGCGTATTTTTCGTCAGTTTGGGGATCTTTATTGTGACCTGTATAGTGGTGGCAATCTCTGTTATCAGTCGTTCGGGAGGGGTGCCGTCATCCGGTGGGAACACTAACCCGCCGCTTGCTGCTACGCCGGCACAAGTGATGACGCTGCCCGCTGAAGTGATCACCAACCTCACGCAAATGCCGCTTGCCGAGCCGTTAAGCGGTACGCTGGCGAATGAACTGCGGGCATTAGAGCAATCGGTGAACGCCTGCGCGACTTATTCACCCGAACGACGCGGACAGATGCAGCAGCATATCGCATGGCTGCTCGAACCGGCCAAGCTCCCGCGTGAGATGATTATTGCTTTGGGGGCGAACCCTGAAGGAAAATTAGTGATGGGTATGGCAACCTATACCATGAGTGAATGGGGCTTACAGGGCAAGCCCCCAGACTCGTGCTTGCTGCCTATCGGGCAAGAACTGAATCGGATGCTTGTGGCGATGGGAGAAGCGCCGGTAGACGATTTTGAATGAAAGAACGTTGTCTACCCAATGACATTTGTCATTTTCTCATCACAATGCGCCCTATTTTTTGAATTATATCCTTGCCTATTTATTGAACCTATGCTATAGTGCCAATCAAGGAAAAGACCACGCACTACTTTTCATAACCTGCACCAAGTTCTATATCAACGAGTAACCAAAAGCGGTTGTATGACGCATCAGTGTGCGAGTCAGCTTCCCAACCCCATCCCCTAGTATCTGGTACACATTTGGTTTGTTTAGCTGTGTTTGGAATAACACAATCCCCGGAGTCACATTGAAATGGACATTGCCCAATTAGAGCAAAAGAACCTCGACGAACTGCGTCATATTGCACGCGAAAATAATGTTAGCGGCTACAGCCGGCTTAAGAAACAAGACCTCATCATCTCTCTGCTGCGCTATAACGCCGAAAAACAGGGGTATCAACTGCGCGGCGGTGTCCTTGAGATTGTGGATGATGGCATCGGTTTCTTACGCGCTGAGCATTATCTGCCCGGTCCGAACGACATTTATGTCAGCCAGACCCAAATTAAGCGCTTCAATCTGCGCACGGGTGATCTGGTTATCGGGCAAGTGCGTTCCCCTAAGGACTCGGAGAAATACTACGGTCTCCTCCGGGTGGATGCGGTCAACGGTTTGAACCCTGAAGAAGCCAAGAACCGCCCGAACTTTGAAGATTTGACCCCTATTTACCCACTTGAACGCTACAATCTCGAAACCAGTCCCCGTATCCTTTCCACCCGTTTACTCAACATCATCGCTCCTATCGGACGTGGTCAGCGCGGGTTGATCGTATCACCGCCTAAGGCTGGTAAGACGACGGTGCTCAAGGAAATCGCTAACGCGATCAGCCGAAATTATCCTGATGTGCATCTCATGATCGCGCTCATCGGTGAACGACCGGAAGAAGTGACGGACATGGATCGCTCGGTGGATGCCGAAGTGATCGCCTCAACCTTTGATGATCCGGTGCAGCATCATGTGCGTGTGGCGGAGATGGCGATTAATCGTGCCAAGCGCCTCGTGGAAAGCAAGCAGCACGTTGTGGTCATGCTGGACAGCATCACCCGTCTGGCGCGCGCCTATAACTTGGTCGTGCCGAGCAGCGGTCGTACACTCTCCGGCGGTTTCGACCCATCTGCTATTCATCCGCCCAAGCGTATCTTTGGCGCGGGGCGTAATGTTGAAGAAGGTGGCAGCCTTACCGTCATCGCCACATGCCTCGTTAACACTGGCAGCAAGATGGATGACCTGATTTACGAAGAATTCAAGGGTACGGGCAACATGGAATTGATGTTGAACCGTAAACTTCAGGAACGCCGTATCTTCCCGGCCTTCGACATCGAACAATCTTCTACACGCCGCGAAGAACTGCTGTTGGGGCCGGATGTGTTGGCGCGGGCTTATACCATGCGCAACATGCTCTCGCACCTCTCCGAAGATCCGGAAATGGGTGTCGTGGGGGCATATGAACGCTTCATCAATCAGTTCCGCCTGACCGAGAGCAACGAAGAATTCCTCAACTCGCTGCCCGGCCCCGGCAACAACAACCACCGTAACATATTCTAGGGCACTCACCCCAATTAAGTTCGGGATATTTCGGGAGCAGCCAACCGCTGCTCCTTTTTATTTTCAGCGAACCGCACAACTTTCATCCATCATCATCCGTAATACAGGTGTACACAGCGGCTGAAACCTACGACTTTTGTCGGAGATGAAATCCATCTCATTTCGGTTCTGTACACAAGCCGGTTGTGGTTTACTGGGGATATTCACAAGTCAATGAGGCAAAAAGATGATGAAGCCGAAAGCAATACAGTTTACCGAAGTGATTTTGTTGGTCATCGCCGCGATGATGCTCACATTTATCGTGCCGTCGCTGCCTGCGGCTGTGGTTGAAGGGTTGATTTCGTTCCTGCGCTAGTCGAGGGAGAATCCCCCCTTTGACAACCGCCCTGAACCTATGCTATAGTCCCTGCAACGATATGATGCAATTTCAAATTGAGGAGGCGTTATATGGCACAAGTGAGAATCCGTATTAAAGTCCGGGTGGTCGTCCGTTAGTTGTGCCTGCCTGCTTAGAGTAAGGGTTTCATAACCCCGTTTTTATCCCTCTGCCAGCGTCAGGTGTATGATGACGGCTTCCTTCCTTCGGATGGGATGCTGTGTTTTGTGTTCGCCTGCTGGCTGTATTCGTCCTCATACGATTCAGGTTCCCAGTTCAAGACGCATCCCAATTGAAGATTCGGCGTTTTTGCTTGCTGGCGCTCTGAGCTTGCTCTCGCTGCTAGCCCATAAAGATAATCTCTAACGCAATCATATGAATGAGGGATACCAACCTTGAATTGGCAGCATGGGAATGACTCCGATTACGAGATGTACGAAGAATTGTATAACCCCGAACAGGGTGACCGGCAAGCGCGCCGCCAGCGTAAGGCGAAGGCGAAGCACGTTCCCAAGAAATCGCAGGATGCAGTGCTGCGCGAATTGGCGGACGTCGGGGTGTTGGAAGGCGAAAACAGCTTCCAGACGACCTATCAACCTTCCCGTTATGAGGCCGAGTGGCTGCTCACGTCGCTCACCGATTTTTACCGGCAAGACTACATCACCGACGTGCTGGCACAGGTACGTGGTGGCAAGGAAGCCAGTGTGTATCGGTGTGCGGCGCGCGTGGGTTTAGATGAAGGTATAGAACTGGTGGCCGCTAAGGTCTACCGTCCGCGCAAGTTCCGCCAACTCCGCAACGACAAGATGTACCGCGAAGGCCGCGTAGTGTTGACCGCAGAAGGTCATGAGATCAAAGCGACTGATGACCGTATTATGCGGGCGCTGGGCAAGAAAACGGAATATGGTATGCAGGTGGAACACACCTCATGGCTCATGTACGAGTTCCGCACCTTACAACAGCTTCACGCAGCGGGGGCGGCCGTCCCTAAACCATACGCAGTGAGCGAAAACGCGATCTTGATGGGCTACATCGGGGGCGCGGATTTGGCGGCTCCGGCATTAAGTGATGTGCAGTTGGAGGCGGATGAAGCGGAACCGCTGTTTGCCGAAACGCTGCGCAACGTTGAGCTGATGCTGGCGAACGGCATGATTCACGGCGATCTGTCGGCTTATAATATCCTGTACTGGGAAGGTGAGATCACGGTGATTGATTTCCCGCAGGTAACGAACAGCCGCAGCAATAAACAGGCTTACTTTATCCTGCAACGGGATATTGAGCGTGTGTGTGATTACTTCGCAGAACAGGGTGCCCGCAGCGCGGAAAACCCGAACGGCATCTTACGGCGTTTGTGGAAGCGGCATGTCGAACGCGAACAAGATCGCGTGAACCTTGAAGCGGATATGTCCCGGTTGGAGGTATCCGAGGAATCCGGTGAGTAATGTCATGTTTTGAGGTGACAAATAGCATCCGGAGCCAGATGCAAACAGGGGTATTGTAATACATGAAGGGGGTTGGAAGGGAGGCCAAATGGCTCTAACTGACCAACAACCGCATATCGGGTACGTGCCTGCTGACTAAAGCAGGTTGAGGCTCTTACTCCAAGAGTCTGCTGAAACAACCAGTCCGAATAGAGAACACGCTAGCTCCTCCTAGCGTGTTCTCTTTCTGGCCAAAATGACCGGATTTATTCAGGCAGGCAGCCTGTCTCTACTTGAATGATGTCGCTGCTCACCCAGCCGGTTATGCTCACCTCATCACCCAGATCAGCGCGAATTAGATACCAGTTCGTCTCGCCGGCAGTGGTTTGCTGGCGGATGACCAAACCGGCTGTTCCGGCGGGTAGGATGCCAATGGTTAGGGAGACTGCCGCTTCAGATGGTTGGGCGCGCACCGGTACCGGTGTATCACCGACGGTGAATTCGCAGAGGGCGAGCGGTGTAGGGGTAAAGGCCGGTAATGCGCCGGGAACCAGTGAAGGCCCGGCCAGCGGGAAGGGAGTCGCTGTGATGACCAGAGGCACGAGCACCGGCGCTTCAAGCGTTCCGACCGCTTGAACACTGCTCCCCATCACGGATTGCGATACGATGAGGGTGTCCCCAACCTGAAGAATAACATCGCAGCCTACTGCCCCATCGGGGCGAGCGGGGTCGCAGGCCGTGAGGTTAAGCTGCGGATTCAAGTAAGCGAGCGTTTGGATATCGATTGTAAAGCGTGCAGCGATTGACAGCAGGGTATCCCCCGGCTGCACGGTGTAGGGAACGGCTTGCACGATTAGTGATGCTGGCACATCGGGAACTGCGGCGTTGGAACCACCCATTCCAACAGCCGCTTCAAACATCGCTAAATCCGCCTCACGAACGTTCAAGCTGAAGCCGGATTCGGTCATGACTTGATAAATCCACTCGCTGCCATTGAAGTAACCGGAGAGAATTTGCACCGGTGTACCAGCCGGCAGCCCATCTACATCCCGTATCAACTGGACGATGAACTGACCGCTGCGGAAATACAGGTTGAACAGGCTGGTGGGCGTGGCCATAACCGGTGCAGCCGAACTTTGTCCCATCGGAGGCACAGCGGTAGGCGGCATTATAACGGTGCTATTCGGCATTACGGTGAAATGAAACTGGGGGCAGCCACTGTTGGGGACGATCAGTGTATTTATGACCCAACCCTGCTGCCAAAGCGCTGTGTTTTGACTCTGGACGAAGTACCATGCGGCGCGATTGGTGGTGTCGATGACCGCATCCATGATGATGATGGGCGTGCCCGGTGGGAGCGACCCTAGAATGGTGCTTGACTCGGGGCGAGAGAACAGGTTCGCGCTATCGGTACCAATGACCGCCTGACAGATGGGCAGCGAGGTCAGGCTGCCGGATGCAACATCTGACGGAATCCCAGCAGGCCGTTGAATCGTCAGCATGTTGGTCATCACCCAGCCTGCCCCGCCTTCTGGAAGCACGACATTTGTCCAACCGCCATCGGTGGTTTGGGCGACCACAAAGACCTGCGATCCGTTCAGCAGCGTGGTGACGGGCGCGGCGAGATCGTTCGGCTCAGCCCGGACGGTGACTGCGGCGGTGGTTCCTGTTATGGAGATGATGCCGTTGACGGCAGGGCGAACGTCCAGCGATTGACC
>JAFLCH010000230.1 GCA_017303775.1 Anaerolineae bacterium
CAACCCGGAGGTATCGTCACATGAACCCTTATTTCACACTGGCACTGACCATCATTTTCGAGATCATCGCCACCACATCGCTCAAGCTTTCCGAAGGCTTCACCAAGCCTATTCCTAGCGTTCTCGTTCTTATCGGTTATGCCAGTGCCTTCTACCTGCTATCCCTGACGCTCAAGCAGATTCCGCTCGGCACAGCCTACGCCATTTGGTCGGGTTTGGGCACAGCCGGTGCAGTCATTGCCGGGGTTGTACTCTGGCGTGAATCGATTGATCTTCCACGTGTCATTGGTATCATACTGATCATTGCTGGAGTTGTGGTGCTCAACACGTTTGCCAAGGGGACGCCGGCCTGATTTTTTAACTGACGACTTACCAACGCTGCCTTTACGCCTGAACAGCTCACCGTTATAGTAAGCGCCATGTGTTAGTCAGGAACAGGTCTGTCTCATGGTTGCTCGTAAATGGATGTTCTGTTGGATTATCATGCTCGGGCTGTTGACCGCCTGTGGAACAATTCCCGGCGAGTCAGGCAGCAGCGTTGTTCCCCTCCTTCAAACCGTCCGTTCACCACAGGACGTGCTAACATCCTTCATCGACAATTGGAAATCAGGCAATTATGCCCAGATGTATGCGGCACTCAGTCCGCAAAGTCAGGCCGAATACACACTGCCGGTTTTCCAGAAAATCTATGAAGACTCAATGGCACAAATCCAACCCAGTGATATCACCTTCACTCTACAAGAAACACGTATACAGGGAGCTTCAGCGGCTGTCATCTATGATCTCACCTTTGTCTCTCCTGTATTCGGTCAAATTGAGGACCCTAACCGCACGATGCGGTTTATTCAAATACCGTCTGGATGGGGCGTCGCGTGGACAAGCATGGATATCGTAAATGGCATGGCTGCTGGTTCGCGTGTCGAAGTCCGCAGTCGTCGTCCACAACGTGCCAACATTCTAGATCGGAACGGCCGTCTGTTAGTCGAGCAAGGTGGTACTATAATTGCTCTCTACGGCTCTCAAGATTTGATGCCGGGGGGAGTTGATGCTTGTCTCGATCTTTTGGCTCGCGTTTTCAAACGGCGGCGGTTCGACTTACAGCAGTATTTCTCCGGTTTTAATACTGAAACCATTTTCTACCTCGGTGAAATTGACGCTGAAACCGATGCCGTCGAGGGCGCCAACCTCGACTCCATTTGTGGGGTGCGACGTGATCCTCGCACCACTCGCCGTTACGTTGGTTATGGCGGGTCAGTTCATGTAACAGGCTACATCGGCTACATCACCCCCGATGAACTCACCCGTCTTGCGCCCAAAGGCTATCGCGCAGGCGACATCGTTGGCAAATCCGGCATCGAGCAAGCCTATGAAGAAACCCTTGCTGGGCAAGCTGAACAAATTCTGCAAGTCATTTCCCCCTCCAACGTTGTCCTACGTGAATTAGGCGGCAAGGAAGGAATTGATGCCCAATCTGTCAGGCTCACCATCGACCGTGATTTACAAATGGCTGCCGCACAAGCCATGGCTGATGCCTATAACTACGCTGCTGGAAACTGGGCAGCACCAGAACGCTCTCCCGGTGCAGGATTAGTAGCCATTGATGTCAAAACCGGTGGCATTTTGGCGATGGTAAGCTGGCCATTTTTCGATCCCGGCGTTTTCAACCCGGATACCCCTGCCCTCGCTCAAAATACGACGCTAATTGCAGATCTGAGCGCGGATACTCGCCTGCCCTTCACCAACCGCACCACTCAACAGCAGTATTTCCCCGGCTCGACCTTTAAGATCATCACTATAGCAGCCGCTTCCGAAGAAAACCTGATGACCGAACCGACCTTCTACTGCGGCCTCACATGGGAAGGTCAACAGTTCGGTGACACTATTCCTGTCCGCAGTGATTGGCGGCGCATGGAACTTCCGGAATCACCATTCTCTCAGCCCGCCGGAGATATCACCATGCCACAAGCACTCGCCGCATCATGCAACCCCTTCTTCTATGAAATGGGTGCTCGCTTGTTTTTAGAGCGTGGCCCGAACTCACTATCCGGTTATGCCCGTCAGATGGGTCTGGGAACGATTACAGGTATAGGTGTCCTTCCCGAAGTTGCTGGTGTTATTCCTGTCCCTAACAGTGTTGAAGCAGGTATCAATGAAGCCATCGGTCAAGGTGGTGTGCAGGTAACAATTCTACAGATGGCGCGGATGGTCGCTGCCATCGCCAATGACGGGACCCTCTATACCCCGTATTTGGTTCAGCAGGTAGGGGGTGAAGAGGGCACAGCGCCAACTTTTCAAGCTACACCCCGACCAGCAGGTGAATTAGATCTTAGCGCCGAAACCATGAACGTCCTTCACGAAGGGATGTGTATGGTTGTGGCGGATACCAGCATCGGTACGGCCTCATTTGTTTTCAACAGTGATCCAGTCATCGCGTCCTACACAGCTTGTGGCAAAACCGGGACAGCTCAATCTGGGCGTATCGAACCATATGGTTGGTTCGTGGCCTATGCGCCAGCTGACGATCCGCAAATTGCGGTAGCGGCGATGGTCGAATTCTCTCGTGAAGGATCGGAAACCGCTGCCCCCATCATCCGCCGCGTCCTCGACACTTATTTCCGCGCGGAGCAAGCGCCATTTCCAGAGTGGTGGAATACAAATTCTTACGTTCCATTAGAGATTCGCGAAGGGGAAACTGGTGGCTAAAAAGGGATTAAAGTCAAATGGCAGCTAATCTTGTCCCCTGCCCGTCCTGTGAAGGCTACGGTTGGTTTGAAGACGAATATGAACAAGCTGCCGACTGTGATTGGTGTGGAGGTATCGGTTATATTTATCGGGGTACAGATGGAGTAGATCGTCGTATCCCATCCACAGACTACGCTGCCCTCAGTGATCAATTGGAAAGATTGGAAGCTGAGCGATTACGCGCTCTCGGTTATACTGGTCAGGCTAAAAAACCGTGGGAGCAGAAAATCCGGCAGCAGCGTAACGAAGGCGACTCAACGAAAGATCATTCCTAACTCATGGCACAACTCTATCCTCTACTTGTCACCACACACTATTGGATCAGCCGTATCGGATTGGTAGCGGCTGTAGTAATGTTTCTAATTGGCTTTTTTATTGGCGTCGTGCGTAAAAGGGATGTCACACCCATCTATCGGCGTACCGTTTACTTCATCACTGGTCTGATGATAGTCGAGTCGTTCATTGGCTTACTCATGTATGCCTCTGGTGGCCGTCCCTATGAAGAAGTTCATCTCATTTATGGTTTGGGTGTTGTGCTTGCGCTGCCTTTCTTCATCTTTGTGGAAGTCACCGCGAAAAAACGTCCCGCAATGGGGAGTTATCTGTGGGGCTTTGCTGTACTCCTAGGCATCCTCATCCGCAGTATCATGACCGGACGTGCAGGATAAATTCAACAAAAACAGGGAGGCTTACGCCTCCCTGTTTGACTGATCACGACCCAATATCTATCAAAACAACTTACTCAATCAGAGTCACGCCTGCCCAATTACCCTGCTTGCTCGCTGCCTGTTCAATCTCCTGAATTGTCTTTAATTCCGCATCAGCTTCTGGCTGATCGAACACCTTCAGGATGTCATAATTGGTATTCCGTTGAGCAGGGGTAAATCCAGCTTCCCGTATCTGCCGGTGCATTTCATGTGGCAGCATGAGCGGGCTAGCTTTCGTGATCGCCCCTGCCGAACTCACCACATTTTCCTCGATCATGGTACTGCCAAAGTCGTCTGCGCCGAAGTGCAGCGACATTTGTCCAACCTTCGCCCCTTGCGTCGGCCAACTTGCGCTGATATGGGGGATATTATCGAGGAAAATACGGGAAATCGCTGTATGCCGCAAATATTCCGTACTCGTTCCGCCGTACTCATCTGCGAACCGGCTACGCCCTAATGGCGTACCTTCGATCTGTACCGTCCACGAAATGAACGCATTAAACCCGTTGCCGAAACGCTTTAGGCTGTCATCCTGTTCATCGCGCAACCGCTGTAAATGGTTCATCCGGTTTTCCAGCTTTTCTCGGAAGCCGATGACCATGGTCGTCGTTGTAATCAACCCTAATTCATGAGCCACCTTCATGACACCGAACCAGTCGTCTGTCATGATCTTCTTAGGGGTTACACGCTTCCGGATCTCATCATCTAGAATTTCCCCGCCACCACCCGGCAGTCCCATCAAGCCTACTGCCTTAAGGTCGCTCAAGGTTTCCTTCCATGTCTTACCACCTATTTCGCTCATATATTGAATTTCGCTGGGCGAAAAAGCGTTAATTTCAATGGTGGGGAAGGTGCGATGAATCCAATCCACAAGATCAATATAGTATTCATAAGGCAGATCAGGGTTGTGCCCACCCTGCATCAAAATACGAGTCGCGCCCAGTTCCAACGCTTCTTTTATCTTCGCGCCGAGGATGAGCTTGCTGTTCACATAGCCCTTCTCATTATCACCCGGGAGCGCATAGAAGTTGCAGAACTGGCAATCTGTCACGCAGACATTCGTGTAATTGATATTGCGGTCAATCAGATAGGTCACCCGATCACCCGGTACAAGCTGCTGTCGTCGAGCATTCGCAGCATCAGCTAGATCCAGCAAATCCGCATGCTGATACAGCAGTAAACCCTCATCATAGTTGATCCGACCGCCTTCATGCACCTTTGCCAGTATCTGGTCCACCTGTGCCTGAATTGCAGGGTCAATTGTTGTCATGGTTGCTCTCCATCCTCTTGATGTTTCCAAACAACCTCATATGAGGTTTCATAGAACAGACACAGTCGTCTGTTCGTTCCAGAACTCTAGGCTTTCCCATTTGAAATCGTCGAGCGCCAGTTCAAGAAACAATTTCAAGCCCGACAAATCATCATCCATCAAATGATAACGCAAATCGCGCAGGTAACGTTTACATATACCAGCAGGCAGTCCTAACCGTCCCGCATAAGCCTGTGCCAACATATCGCGTCCGGTTTCGGTCAAACCTTGTTCAGTGGAAGCATACAGCGCGTCGAAAACACCCACTGCTGCCAGATCCTGTGCACGATCTTTACGGGCTGCCCACACCGAAAATGTGAACGGCAAACCAGTCATTTTCAGCCATTCATCACTCAAGTCATAAATATAAGGCAGCCCCCACCCACGTGACCCGCTCAATGCTCGGTGAATAGCCCCTTCCACCAACGCATCGTCACCGATTATTAATGCCCCCTCATGTAATGCCAACATACTGGGTAAATGCTGCTTTGTGAATGTAAAAGTCGGCTCAATCTGATAGCGTTCCCGGCAGAGCACTTTCAACAATTCCACACTGGTCGCAGAATGATCTGTCAACGCAATCGATTGGCCATCCAACTCACTGATATCTGAAGCCCATGAAAACAACAATACTGTTTTCACTGCCCCTAAACTGGCAATGCTCAACCCCGGCAACACAACATAATCGTTAGCATGCCGTGCAGCCTCAATTGCTGAAATCGGCGCCAGCACAATCTCACCACTTTGCAACATCCGATTCATTGCAGATGGAACGCCTCGTTCGAACTGAATATCAGATCCTTGCAGGCGCTCTGCAAGATCAAAATGAAACGGCATCGTATTCAGATAGTCAATCAAACCGATTGTCAGGCTCATCTTCTACCGCCGCCATTGTCCAGTCGGCGATTCTTACCTTTCTACTGTTCTAAAAAGAGCGCTCACGATGAAGAGAAATCATTATTTGAGCACTTCATTATTTTGATAACCAACCGACTGCTACCAGCGCGAGCACCAACGGCAGCAATGCTGCGCCCATCACACACACCATCTGAATGGGTCGAATGACCGCTGCTCGCCAGCTCACGCTATCTTCTGTTTCATCATTGGCAACCCAGATGCTCTGGTCACCCCGACGGATGGTCGCACCAAGCAATCGTCCAACCATCCGCCGCAAAAAAGGATCCACAACACGCCAGAAGAATATCATCCACAACACACCACCGATCACAAAGACAGCAGCGCCTATCGCAACTGGAGAAACCGTGATGACATTCATTGACATCCACTTAAACAAATAAAAAGCGCAACAGCGTTTCCATCCTGAACTTAGGCATATACCTGCAGTTCGTTATAAACCGTATCGCGCTCAACCGGGGTATAACCCGCCGAGCGGATAAACTGCATCAACTGCGAAACGGTCATCACTTCTTTCTTCGCACCAGCCTCTTTGTAGATGTGCTCCTCAATGATCGTGCCATCCATATCATTCGCACCAAAGTTCAGCGCTACCTGCGCTAGAGCCGGAGTGAGCATCACCCAGTAAGCCTTGATATTGGGGATATTATCCAGCATCAGCCGGCTGACGGCGATCGTCTTGATGTCATCCACGCCAGTCGTCCACTGACGGTTGAGTTTGCGTCCCAGATTGTTTTCTTCCGGATGGAACGCCAGCGCAATAAAGGTTTGGAAGCCACCAGACTTATCCTGCTGTTCGCGCAAAGCAACCATATGATGCACCCGATGTTCCGGCTTTTCGATATGCCCGTACAGCATGGTGCAGTTCGTCTTTAGCCCTAACCGGTGCGCGGTATCATGCACTGCTAACCATGTTTCTTGGTCGGCTTTCTCCGGGCAAATTTTCTTTCTCACATCCCAATGGAAAATTTCCGCACCACCACCCGGCATACTATCCAACCCTGCCTTCACCAGTTCTTTCAGCACTTCCTCGTGCGAAAGACCGGTTAACTTGGCGAAGAAATCAATTTCAACTGCCGTGAATGCCTTCAGGTGAATATGAGGAAACTCACGTTTCAGCGTCTCCAACACATCCAGATAATACTCAAATCCTAATTCTGGGTGGAGACCGCCCACAATATGGAACTCGCGTACGCCAGCCTCAAC
>JAFLCH010000231.1:0-2937 GCA_017303775.1 Anaerolineae bacterium
CCATCCAACGGCGCAGTCTTTGATACCCAACCTGTCCAGCTAAGCTGGTCGGAAATACCCGGCGCACGCTATGAGGTCGAAATCCAGCGCTGCACCACCGACGGCACGAACTGCGTCACCAACATGATTCTCGTCAACGCCACCAGCCATTCGCTGTCAGTGGCAACCAGCGCTCAGATCAACTGGCGGGTGCGAGCGCTCCTGCCCGATGGCAGCACCACCGCTTTCACACCCTATCGCAGCTTCAAGGTCTTTCTGGGCGAACCTACTATTACGCCTGTTCCAGTTCTGGCGCTGATCGGGCCATCCAACAATGCAACCTTCGATACCCAGCCTGTCCAGTTAAGCTGGTCGGAAATGCCCGGCGCGCGCTATGAGGTCGAAATCCAGCGCTGCACTACCGACGGCACGAACTGCGTCACCGACATGATTCTCGTCAACGCCACCAGCCATTCGCTGTCAGTGGCAGCCAGCGCTCAGATCAATTGGCGGGTGCGAGCACTCCTGCCCGATGGCAGTTTTACCGCCTTCACACCTTATCGCAGCTTCAAGGTCTTCCTCACCTTGCCTACCGCCACGCCAACTCCGGTTCTGGCGCTGATCGCCCCGGCTGACGGTGTGACATTCACAGCCCAACCTGTCCAGTTGAGTTGGTCAGCACTACCCGGCACTGCCAGCTATTCAATCGAAATCCAGCGCTGCGCCACCGACGCCACGAACTGCGTCGTTGAGAATATCGTCACTTCGAACAGCAGCCTTGCTCTTTCCTTGACTGCCAGCGCTCACATCAACTGGCGTGTCCGCGCTACCTTCACCGATGGCAGCACCACCGCCTTCACATCCTATCGCAGCTTCAAGGTCTTCCTCACCGGGCCTACCGCCACGCCAAGTCCGCGGGCAACGGCAGCCATGGTGCGGGCAACACCCACACAGACGCCAAGCCGATGACTGCCTTTGCAATTTTGGGGGATTTCTTATCACGATTTCATTTGATCGACGGAGAAAAAGACTGTAATCCAAAGCAGCATGGCGATGATGGGGTACTGGCAGGCGCGTGATTTGCGGGCGCAACGGATGACGTTCCGGTTTAGCAACGCGGAGATGCTGCGGGCGTTTGAGCCAGAGAAGCGCTACCGCGTGCATTATATCGCGCATTATCCCCTACCCCTGCTGCTTTCGGCTGAACGGCTGGATGTTTAGGCGAGGAGGCGGCTGCGCTGGACGAGATGCCAGCGCAACCAGACGGCGACCAAGCAGCATGAGACCAGAAAGGGCAAAATTGAACGGTGATAACCGTAATAGGTAGGGTCGTAGCGAACGGGCGGATAGGGATTGAGCCAGTTGACGAGCATGAAGGCTGCTACGACGCCGAAGCACAGGAGCAGTGCCAAGAGGACGTTGGTGATTGTGAGGCGCAACAGAGCAGCAACGCCCTGTGACCAGAGTGGACGTGACAGCCAGACACTGAGCAGGACAGCGAGGCTGCCGAGCAGCAGACTGCCGGGGGCGACTTCAAAGAAGTCGTTGAGCGAGCGCTGCCATGTGCCGACTTCAGGACGGACTACTGCTGTGTCCCACGGCACCAGAACGAACTCGGTTATGAGGTGGAAGCTGAAGAAGAGCAGCAGCCAACTGAAACCGACCAGTAACCCTGTAATCACTTTACGCATAGATAGCTCCTCCCCCACCCGACTGCGGCTGACCGACATGATCACGGATAGAGATAGGGGTGCTCCGGCTGGTCGATGACTTCGATGGTGGTGGCGGTGAGGATGGGCACGGTGTCCCCGCGGAATTCCCCGACGTTGAAGGTGCCGTCGATATGTACCCATGTATCGGCGGTGAGATCGGACGTGCCTTCCCAGCGAACGGGCAGGCCGATGGCGGAGGCATCGGCTACGCAGCAGCTCACGGTAAAGCGGGCGACCATGAATTCCTGATCGTCAAACGAGGCTTCTTTATAGACAAAGCCGATGACATTGGCCTGCTTGCCGTTGAATTCGCTGGCATCGTCGGCGCGATTGAAGGCACGCAGCCAGTCGAGGACATTCCATTTGAGCGGGTCGGTGGTGAAGGTGGTGGCCTGTGTGACCGAGGCAGCGGTGAGGCTGATGTTGCCATCGATGGCGGCTGAACCCAAGGGGCGGGAGGGAATGAGCGTGCCGAGCAGGAGGGGTACGGCGACGACAGCAAGCACCGGCCATGAGATGACGGCGTGATTATGGTCGTGGTGGTCATGATCGTGATCATGGTCATGGTGATGGCCGCGCACACGAAGCAGGTCAACGGCGTTGGCGATGCCTAAGAGAAGAAATAGGACGACGGCTACATAGGAGAGCCACGCGAAACGCTCGTTGATGTAGTTGGTGAGGTTGCCGCTGAGAATGTTGTAGATGAAATAGAGGGCAAGACCGATGAGCAGGACGGTCTTGACCCAACCGAGCACCACTTCCTGACGATGGTCGTGGTCGTGGTCGTGATGATGTTCATGAAGGTGTTCAACAGCCTGCATTGAGCGATCCTCCGGCTAAAAGACTACGTTGAGATTGAGCCAGATGCCGACGAGCAGAGTCATGAGCATCGGCAACAGGATGAGATAGAGCACTGTACGCTTCTGGAAAACACCCATGAACATGAGGGTGCTTTTGATGTCGACCATGGGGCCGAAGGTGAGAAAGCTGATGATGGAGCCGGTGGTGAACGTGCCGACGAAGGCCAAGGCGAGGAAGGCATCCACCGTCGAGCACACGCTGAGGACGAAGGCCATCAACTGCATGACGATGACAGAGATGACCGGACCTTTGCCGAGAGCGAGGAGGACTTCCTGCGAGATGAAGGTTTGCATGGTGGCGGCGAGCATGGAACCGATGATGAGGTAACGCCCCATCTCGAAGAATTCGGTGTTGGCGGCACGGAGCGCATCCACGAGGCCTTGCA
>JAFLCH010000231.1:3037-6857 GCA_017303775.1 Anaerolineae bacterium
GCGAGGAGGACTTCCTGCGAGATGAAGGTTTGCATGGTGGCGGCGAGCATGGAACCGATGATGAGGTAACGCCCCATCTCGAAGAATTCGGTGTTGGCGGCACGGAGCGCATCCACGAGGCCTTGCAAGAGGGGCTTGCGCTTGATGATGGTGGCGGCGGGATGACCTGAGCCGCCCATGATGGGCATCAAGGAGCGCGGTTGAAGGATGTCCTGCGGGCGGGCGCGGAAGGCAAAAACCAGACCAACGCCAACAGCAACCAAGATGGTGAATACGAAGCGGCCAATGAGCACAGGGCCAAAGCCGAAGGCCACGGCGGTGCTGACGAGGACGATGGGATTAACGACGGGGGCGGCAAGGAGGAAGGTGATGCCGACCCACATGGGCAAGCCTTTGTTGAAGAGGCGGCGCACGACAGGCACGACCCCACATTCACAGACGGGAAAGGCAAAGCCGAGAAACGCGCCGGCGATGGTGGCGAGGAAGGGGTTGCGCGGGACGAAATGGGCGATGTCGTCGGGGGTGACGAAGGCGTCGATGAGGCCGCTGACAACCGCACCGAGGAGCAGGAAGGGAATGGCTTCGATGAAGATCCCCAAGAAGCGGGTGGCAAAAATGCTGAGGATGGTATCCACGGATTGGCCGGTGCCGAGAACGGCGAGGGCCAAGACGATGAGGGCGGTAAGGACAGCGCCCCAACGGAGAACACGCCTGATGAACTGGCGTGATTGATGGTCGAGGTTGGTGGTGCGCTGCTGGTTGGCAGTCCTTTGCATGAAGGCTACTCCCATAAACGGACGGGATTCATTTTACCTGATGGTGGTGGGAAGTTGGCTACGGAATCCCTACGGTTTAGTGAAACTCTCAGAATCGGGGCGGGAGTTGAGGGGAAAGGCTGCCGCCGTTCTTGGCGGCGGGAACAGGCTCAGGCAGCGCCGTGGATTGGCGGTGGACGGCGGGAAGATGGGTGAAAGCCGCTTTTGGCTGCGGGAAGTTCGCTCATGGCGGTCACCGCGCCGCCAATCCCGCCAAGGCGGCGGTTCCGAGGGGGGAATGCGCCGACAGAAGGAGGTCGCTGGCGGGAAGACGAGAAACTGCCGCTGACAAAGGCCGCCATATCCGCCAAATGATTTATGGACAGACGAACGAGGGTTGGTGGCATGGTGATCCTTAGAAAGTAGGCGTGAAAGGACTACTCTATTTTAGAACAAAAGTTCAACTTCGTCAAGGGGTAAATGATGGGAAAGGAAGGCAAAATTCATGACTTTTGTCATCTTGAAGGGGTGTGACTGTTTGTGATATTGTGATAACTATATCATATTTTAACAGCGCAACCTCATTCGCATTTGTAGTGGAGCAGAAAGCAGGCTGCTGATGAGACGCGACCAGCATGACAACCGGACGCGGCTGTTAAGATGTGTGTTTTATTTTTACCTAATTGAGGAGCTTTTTCCATGATGAGAAAGTTGATCTGGTTGATCTGTTTGGTGGCGCTCATGGCAGGAAGCCTAAGCCTGACCGCAGCACACGGTGAGAGCGAAGGTGAAGCGCACGCTATGGACAGTTCGACGATCATCCGTTTTGGAGCGCGAGTGGGCGAAAAGGATTTCGCCTGTGGGATCACCTATGAAGGGTTGGGCGCGGAGAGCAGCGCGGTTAACGTGACTGACTTCCGGCTTTATGTTTCCAACATCCGGCTGATTAACGCAGCGGGCGAAGAAGTGCCGCTGATGTTGAAGCAGGACGGCCTGTGGCAGCACGAAGGGACAGCGCTGCTGGACTTCGAGGACGGCGCTGCGGGCTGCGCGGACACGGGCAACGACGCATTGAACACCAAGGTGGTGGGCGATGTGCCGGAAGGTGAATATACGGGGTTGGTGTTCGAGTTGGGTGTTCCGTTCGAACTGAACCATTTGGACGCATCGGTGGCACCGTCGCCGTTGAATGTGGCGGCGATGTGGTGGGTGTGGCAGGTCGGGTACAAGTTCGTGCGGATTGACTTGATGGCGGACGGGCAACCGTGGTTCATCCATCTGGGGAGCACGGACTGCGAGTCGGCTGACTTTAATACGCCGCCGGAAAGCCCCTGCGGCGCACCGAACCGCGTGGAAGTACGGTTTGAGTCGTTCAACCCGGCGCACGATATTGTGACGGTTGATCTGGCGAGTGTGGTAGAGGGAATTGACCTGAGCACGAGCCAACCGGAGCCGCCGGGATGCATGTCGGGCAAGGATGACGCCGACTGCACGATTTTGTTCCCGAATCTGGGATTATCGCTGGAAACCGGTTTGCCGGACGCAGCGGTTGTACAAAAGTTATTCCGGGTATCGTAACCACAATCCATTCCTCCGGTTACATGATACCTTTCAAGTGGATGCGAGAGGCTTATTTCACGGTAAGCCTCTCCTTTTGTGTTTATGGTGAGTTGAGATGTTGATGAAAAATTACCGACAACTGGCGATGGTGATTCTGGCAGCGGGGCTGCTTCTGGTGGGCGGGGCGCTGGCGCTGGCGCAAGAAACGAGCGAGGCATACGAGTGGGATCTACCGGCAGGATTCCCCGCGCCGCGCGTGCCAGAGGATAACCCGATGAGCACGGAAAAGGTGGAACTGGGGCGATACTTGTTTTATGACGTGCGGTTGAGCGGGAACGAACGTATTTCGTGCTCATCGTGTCATTTGCAGGCGCTGGCATTCAGCGATGGGTTGGCGCTTTCGCCGGGGGCAACGGGCGAACTGACGCACCGCAATTCGATGTCACTGACGAATTCGGCATACAGCGCGACGCTGACATGGAGCAACCCGAATCTGGTGACGATTGAGCGACAAATCCTTGTGCCGATGTTCGGGGAGTTCCCGATTGAGATGGGGATTACGGGGAACGAGGAGGCGGTGCTGGAACGATTCAGAAGCGAGGCGCTGTATGAACCGCTGTTCGCGGCGGCGTTCCCGGACGAAAGCGATCCGGTGAGCTTCGGGAATATCAACAAGGCACTGGCATCGTTCGTGCGGACGTTGATTTCCGGCAATTCGATTTATGACCAATACCGGTGGGTGGACAAGAACGCGATGAGCGAATCGGCCAAGCGGGGGATGGCGATGTTTTTGGGCGAGACGCTGGAATGCCACCACTGCCACACGGGATTTAACTTCTCGCTTTCGACGGCACATGTGAACACGACATTCGAGGAACGGGCGTTTTTCAACACCGGTTTATATAACCTGAACGGGACGGGCGCGTACCCTGCCCCCAGCCAAGGGGTCTTCGAGGTAACGGGACAGTCGAACGATATGGGCAAGTTCCGCCCGCCGTCGCTGCGGAATGTAGAACTGACCGCGCCGTATATGCATGATGGAAGCATCGCCACGCTGGAAGACGTGATTCAGTTTTACGCGGACGGGGGGCGGAATATCAGCGACGGGCCGTACGCAGGTGATGGACGTGAGAACCCGTTGAAGAGCGGATTTGTGTCGGGCTTTGATTTGAGCGAGCAAGAACGCGAGGACTTGCTGAACTTCCTGCTGAGTTTGACGGATGTTTCGTTCACCACTGATCCGCGCTTCAGCGATCCATTCGCGGCGGGATGAGGCGGAAACAGCGCGGGATGGCACGGGGTGGTGCTAGGCAGGAAGCCGATTACCTCTAGAATGTGGTTCATGATTTCCGACTGACTAGGAAGGGTTGGAGATCGTGTAACCCGACACGTTGTACAAGGGGTATGCGGATGGCAAAGTATCCTTTTATGCAGGTGGACGCCTTCAGCGATGTGGCGCTGGGGGGTAATCCGTGCGCGGTGGTGTTCGAGGCGGATGGGCTGGA
>JAFLCH010000232.1 GCA_017303775.1 Anaerolineae bacterium
GTGTGGCACAAGGATGACACCTGCCGCGCCGAGATCGACACCATCGACAACCGATTGGCGAAATTCGGCCAACGCGCGTTCCCGTTCGTCACGATCCGGATCGAGCAAGCGCCCCTGCCGCCCGTGATTGACCGCCGAGATGACGACGCCGGTCTGCTCGACGGCTTCGGCTAATTCGGGGACGCGAGGGGTGAGGTCTTTGCCCCAGACTTCGACCCCGGCAAAGCCTAAGGCACGGGCATTTTCGAAACGTTCGAGCGCGGTTTTCCCCGGCAGCATATCTTCTTGTATGGCGAGCGGCATGTCAATTCTCCTGTGGGCAAGTTCCGGTAAAATCTTTTCAGGCAATCGTTTTGAGCATTTTGATCATGGTCGGCCGGGTGTGGCCGTTATGGGTCTCGTAGCCGGCGACATGGTATCCCATGCTTTCGAAATAAGCCCGATTGGCGGGCAGCGTGACCCGCACGACGAGACTGACGTGACTGTAGCGCTGTTCACGCGCTACGGTTTCGACGGCTTCGACCAGACGGTGACCGAGGCCATGCTGACGAGCAGCAGGCAGGACGGCCAAGCGCCCCAGATAGAGATGACCTTGCGAGTCGGGATAATAGAGGACGCAGCCGACCGCCTGACCCTCAACCGAGGCGATAAACGCGCCACCGGATTCGATCTTGTGGCGGACTTTTTCGGGCGTTTCGAAGTGCGCACCGGAAGGTGGGTCGAGGTGACCACGAAATTCCTCGAAGCCGGTGACAATCAAATCGGTGACGAGCGGCGCGTCGTCCGGGAGGGCAGCGCGTAAAGTTAGATGAGTCATGAGTTCCGTACTCCTCCTTTTCGTATTAAGGGAAAGTATACGCATGAGCGGATGGAAGTTCCAGAAGCGGTTAGAACTCCCCGTGCAGCAGGCCGAGCAAGCGATCCAACACCCGTTCACCATCGGCACGGAGGCCATTGTGTTCGTACTCGTCGGTAATCCAGAGGCGGATGCCGCTGATGAGGCGGGCGGTTTCTTCGGCAAAAGTGCGTTCGACGTACATATCGTTGTAGTAGATGGTGGCGGCGACGGGAACGGTGACGCGCTGTAAGGCGGTCACGTCGTAGAGGGGCGGCCAATCGGCGCGGTCGGCGAGGTGTTCGGCAGCGGCTTTGAGGGGCTGAAGGTGGCGGTATTCATCGAACATCCACGGGTAGATCATCTCACCGGTGAAGTAGATGGGTTGATCGGGGGTGATGTCAAAGGCGGGGTATTCGGCGCGGACGCGTTCGGCGGCCCAACGGGTGGGCTGTCCCTGCGCGTAGATGGATTCGTGGAGGATGGCGAAGATGGGGTTGGTTTGAAAGTCGGAGGCACGTTCGACTTCGCACAGGAATTTGTAGGCGAGTTCGCGCCCGTTTACGCCGTCCACAAAAGCTTCTTCGAGCAGGTAGTGGGTTTCTTCGAAGCCGCTGCTGGCTCCGAAGCGCAGCCCTAACTGCTGGAAGCGGCGGGGCGTGAGGCGATCCCCCTGCGGGAGGATGACTTCGTGCGATTGCAGATAATCGACAATCGCACGCACACGCTGAATATCATCAGGGTAGCGCTGGTAGTAAAGCTGATTCTTGCGGATGAGGGTCTGGTAGGTGGCGCGGTAGACCTCATCGGCGGTACGGGTGACGGGTGGGAGGCCGCCGGTGATGATGGCCTCGCGGACGCCAGCGGGGGCTAGAGAGAGGTAGGTGGTGATGCAGAAGCCACCGTAACTTTGCCCCAAGAGCGACCACTGCCCTGCTTCACCGAGCCATTGGCGGCGGATGTGTTCGGCATCGCGGACGATGTTATCGGCGCGGAAATGGCGGAGATAGTCGGCCTGCTGCTGCGGGGTTTGGAAGCGGGCGAGAGTCTGGTGGGTGACGGGGGTGCTGAGGCCGGTGCCGCGCTGGTCGAGGAGGATGACGCGGTACTGGCGGAGGGCACGCTGCAACCAACCGGTGCTGGCGAGGGGACGGGGTGAGGCGAAACCCGGCCCGCCCTGAAAGAAGATCAGATAGGGTAATTCCGCGTCCAGATGCGCGGGGGCGACCACTTCGCGGGCGAAGATGGAGATGGTTTCGCCGTCCGGTCGGGCGTAGTCCAGCGGAACGGTGAAGCGATGATCGGTGAGCACAAGGCCGGGGATGCGATGCGTGAGGTGATTCATGTGGATGATTCCCTGTTCAGTCGATTTTTGGGAATGAGTATAGCGGATGGGCAACAAAAGGGACGACCTAATGGTCGTCCCCGGTTTGTGAGGTGG
Source organism: Anaerolineae bacterium (assembly GCA_017303775.1). Taxonomy (GTDB): domain Bacteria; phylum Chloroflexota; class Anaerolineae; order Aggregatilineales; family Phototrophicaceae; genus CFX2. Next base: position 2,277 of record JAFLCH010000232.1, read on the forward strand.
GATGTCGGGCGCGGTTAGAGTTTGCGCTTGAAGAAGTCGGCCATTTCGTTGAAGGCGTCCTGTGCGACATCATCGGTGCGGAGCGCGCCGCCGGAGAGCATGAAGCCGTGCGGTTCACCGGAATAGACCTTGAGTTCAAAGTAGGCGTCGGCAGCTTGAAGCTGATTGGCGTATTCGTAAATGCCGGCGATGGGACTGGGTTGGTCTTCAGTGCCGTGGATGATGAGCATGGGGACATCGAGTTGATCGACAAGGGAGGCGGGGGCGACACTGCTGCCGGGGTTGTTGGGGAAGCCATACCACGCGACACCGGCCTTGATGCCTTCGACCTGCGGCAGATAGAGCATGGTGTAGCGACCACCGGCACAGAAGCCAGTGAAGCCGATGCGGGCGGGGTCAACATCTTCGCGGGCGCTGAGGAAGGCGATGCTGTCTTCGACCAACTGCTGCATGACATCATCACCGGGGTCTTGAGCGAAGGTCTGCCAGCCGACGGCCAGCACGACGAAGCCTTCGGCGGCAAGCTGATCGGTCATGGTGCGGTAACCTTCTTCGAGGCCACGGAAGGAATGAACGAGGATGACGGCGGGATAGGGGCCGCCGGAAGCGGGGGCGGCAAGATAGGATTGATAAGCTTGGTCGCCGCTAGTGACTTCGACCTCAGCAGTGGTGACTCCGGTTTCCTGCGCAGCAGCGATGAAGGGAATGGCAATAAAAGTGAGTACGGCTAAAACGATGGCGTAAAAATATCTTTTCACTACTCGACTCCTTCCATTTTTCGGTTGCCCTAGCATATGGGGAGTCGGGCGGATTTGTTCGTGAGAATGTCCTGAAGAGTTGATGAGATTAGCGGTGGAGGTGGGCGAAGCGGCGCTGGAGGAGCGTCCAATGGTCGGCGCGGGCAGGCACGCTGATGAGGCGAAATTCCGGCAGGAGCAGGCCGGTGAGCGAGCCGCCATAGACGCAGCGGGTGTCGATGCCATAGACCCGCTGTTGATAAATAAAGGGCTGCATGTGATCGGTGTAATCACGGTGACCGACGATGATGGGTTTGGGGTTGTCGTAGGTGAGATACCACGGCCAGAAGCCGCGATCTTGCAGGTATTTTTCGCCGCTGAGCGTGCCGACGAGCACCTGTTCACGCTGGTGGTGCAAGGGGATGCCGGGTTCGTAGAAGGCGTGGGCGAGGAGAACTTGCGGCAGGTCGAGGTAGATGGGCAGGTCGCGCATCCACGCGACGGCCTGTGGATAGAGCGATTCGCCGAGCAGGTGGCGGGTGATGAGTTGGGAGGCGGCGGGGGGGATTTCACCGTTGAAGGAACGGACGTGCTTGCGTTCGTGGTTGCCCATGATGGCGAGGGCGTCGGGTGTTTCTTGAAAGAAACGCAGCACATCGAGCGGTTCCGGCCCACGGTCAAAGAGGTCGCCGATGGCGATGATCTGGTCACCGGGGGCGAGGCGGGCGAGATCAAGGAGGGCGCGAAGTTCGGCATAGCAGCCATGAATATCGCCGATGACGAGGGTTTTCATGGGGCGAGTTCGCGCCGGATGAGGGCGACGAGATCGGGGATGGTGGCGGTGACGTGTTCACCGCTGCGGCAGACGCCCCAAACCATGTTGTTGAGCCAGCGGGGGTCGTCGGTGATGCCGAAGCAGGGTTTGTGGTGGGCGAACATGTAGCCGAGTTCGACGCAGGTACCGGAGTCGTGATCCGCGCCGGTCAGGAGGGCGGCACAGGCGTCACAATCTTCAAGGGCAGCGAGATCCGCAGCAAAGACACGGGTGCGGGCTTCGAGGGTGGGTTCGCCCAGATCACCGGCGTCACGGTGCGGGAGGAAGGTCTGGTAGCCGGCGGATTCGAGGGCGGCGGCGATTTGTTCGAGATACCAGCGTTCGTGCGCGTTGAAGAGCGGGCCAGCAACATAGATTCGGGTCACGGTAGACTCCCCGGCGATTCCGGTATAATAGCGAGGCAAGAGGCATCAGGAAGGAAGTGTAACCCATGACGGAACATTCTGCTCCCCAGAGCGATCCAACGGCTGGACTGACGCTGCTGGGGCATGAAGTGCGGGGGGTGGTGCGACAGCTTGAAACCTTCCCGAACCAGCATCCGGGGCGGCATTATACGGTGACGCTGGTATGCCCGGAGTTCACGTGTGTGTGCCCGATGACCGGCCAACCGGACTTCGCCACGATCACGATCCGGTATATTCCCGACCAGCGGATCGTCGAGTCGAAGTCGTTGAAGCTGTACCTGTGGTCGTACCGGAACGAGGGCGTGTTTCATGAGCATGTGACTAACCAGATACTGGATGATCTGGTGGCGGCGCTTGATCCGGTGGAATGTCATGTGACGGGGGCGTTCGCGGTGCGCGGGGGAATCGCGCTGACGGTTGAGGCACATCATCAAAAGGCGAATGGAGCAGCACCATGAGCAAGCAATTCGGCGGCAACCCACCCACGCCGCAATTACCGGGGGGCAAATACAACCGTGTGTATGTGCTGGGGACGGTGCTGGGGCTGCGGGTGACGGCAGAGACGAGCGCGTTCGTGGGTGCGATTGTGCTGTGGGCGGTGCTGGCGGTGGTGGGACGTTCACTGCTGGGGCTGACCGGCCCGGATGTGGTGGTGGGCGGGGCGCTGACGGTGCTGCTGCATTACGGCTCGGAATTCGTACACCAGATGGGGCACGCGCTGGCGGCGGCGAACACGGGGTATCCGATGAGCGGGATGCACTTCTGGCTGCTGCTGGCACGTTCGGTGTATCCGGCAGGCGAGCCGAAACTACCGGCGGCGATTCACCTGCGGCGGGCGAAGGGCGGGCCTATCGCGAGCGCGATTGCGTCCGGCGTGCTGGGGGTGCTGGCGCTGTTGATGGCTCCGGTGGGGGGTATGGTGTGGGCGATACTGGTGTTTTTATTCCTCGATAACCTGCTGGTGTTCACGATTGGATCACTGCTGCCACTGGGCTTCACCGACGGCAGCACGATCCTGAAATACCGGCAGCAAAAGCAGAAATAGGACAGCGAATTGAATCTGGACAAGGCAACTCTTGAGCGACCGCTGAACACGACAGGCGGCTGGCGCGGACTGGCGCGGGTGATCGACCGGCACAAACTGCTGGCGGTGCTGGTGGTGACGGTGGTGGTGCGGCTGGCGGTGTTCGCGGTGTTCCCGCTGTTCCGCTTCGATGAAAGCGGGGCGATTCACGGGTCGGAAGCGTATGATACGTATGCGCAAAATTTGCTGGCGACGGGGGTTTATGGACGGACGCCGGGTGTGCCGGACGCGGTGATCCCGCCGCTGTACAGCTATGTGCTGGCGGGGGTGTACGGGGCGCTGGGGCGGACGGCGCTGGCGGTGGTGGCTTTTCATATCGCGCTGGACTGCCTGTCGATCGTGTGTTTGTACCACACGGGACGGCGGGTGTTCGGGTTCATGGCAGCGGGGCGCGGGGCGTGGGTGGGCGCGCTGGCCGGTTTGTTTTACGCGCTGTACCCGTACTTGATCTTCCAGAATTTGACGCTGATTGACACGCCGTTTTTCATGGCGCTGCTGCATGCGTTCGTGCTGCTGGTGGTGATGCTGCGGGAGCGAGAACGGCTCGACCGGGGGACATGGGCGCTGGCGGCGGGCGCGGGGGTGGTGCTGGGGCTTTCGATGCTGACGCGCTCGTTACTGCCGCTGCTGGCGGTGATGGTGGCGGTGTGGTATTTGTTCCGGCTGCCGCTGGTGCAAGCCTTTTTACGGCTGCTGCCGGTGGCGGTGGTGGGGCTGGTGGTGATGCTGCCGTGGATCGGGCGGAACTTGGCAGTGTACAACACGTTCATCCCGACGGCGCTGAACTTCGGCGATAATTTTTATCAGGGCAACAGTGTGTATACGATTCCGTACTTTCGGGCGGGGTATGATGTGCAGTGGGTGCCACCGCCGGACACGATGACGGCGACGGATGTGTTCAGCCCACTGGCGGCACAGGAACGCTTTGAGGCGGGGATGGATTATCTGCGGACGCATCCGGAGCAGATCGGCGATTTGATCTGGACGAAGTTTCTGGTGCATTGGAGCATCGACATCGCGCCGCGCAAGAACCCGACCGAGGGGCAAGTGCCACGACTGGATTATCAAGGGAATGTGATTCCGGAGACGGACGCGCAGGGGAATATGGCGCTGGGGTCGCTGCCGCCGGGTGATCCGGTGGGGGCGTATTCGACGCCGCTGTTCGACCAGATCGGGCGACCGGTGCATATGGTGTACTGGGGGGGGCTGCTGGCGCTGGGGCTGGTGGGGGTGTGGCTGACGCGGGGGGCATGGCGCGAGGTTTCGGTGCTGTGGTTTGTGCAGATCAGCATGACGGTGATGTATATTGTATTCCATCCGTCCACGCGCTACCGTGTGCCGAGCGATCCGCTGCTGTTCTTATTTTCGGCATACGCGGTGCTGTGGCTCGTTGACCGTTTTCAAGCACGCGCGAATCGGTTATGATTGGCGAAGGTCGAGGTATAGAGCGAGTATGATGATGAAGCAACTGGCAAATCTTCCTCCGGTACAGTGGGCGTCGCAGCATCCGCG
>JAFLCH010000233.1 GCA_017303775.1 Anaerolineae bacterium
TCCAGATCTATCGACATCATCGAGTCCACGCTGCCCGCCGGTGTCCCCTGATTGGGGCGGTTGGAAACGAAGTGACTGCTGTCCAACTCCGAGGTGCTCCCCCAGCATGAACTCGTCCCCGCGTCATCACATTCGATGCGCGTCCCGTCGCTCAACTGGATGACGTTCTTCTCCACATCCACCAACTGCATGAACGGGTCGAGCTGCTGCACCTTCGAAATCATGTAGATTTCCAGCGGCACACCCGTATCGACCATATTCGGCGTCAGCCGGATCGCGAACGGATCACCCGCCCCAACCCCGCTGCCGTCGTTGGCCGTCACCGCCATCCCTTCGAACACCAGCACGAACTCGCCCGTCGAGCCGTCCGGCGATCCCACGATGATCGAGGTGTTGCCAAACCCGCTGCCCGTGTAGTCGAAGTCCATCTGTGCATTCGTCCGTGCCGAATCCACAAAGCCGGTTGAAGGCAGGCTCACGGTGTACTGCCCTGCCACGCTGTCGTCGTCGTTGCACAGGTCGATGCTGTCCGCATCCCCTACACCGATCACCGGGTCGTATCCATTCACCCCGATGGCCGTCGCGGTGTAGGTGAACCCCGCCCGCATGTTGATGATCACTTCGACTCCGTTGAAGATCTGTGTCCCATCCGGGCATGTCACTTCAATCCCGCTGCCGCTTCCTTTATTTTTCTGGGCGCTGACGGGGAAAGCCACGACCAATAAAACGGCTACTAACAATAAAACGGTCAGGCGTCGCATAACCACTCCTCATCAAAAAAGAAATCATGTTATGTTTATCCTACAATGATTTTCGAAATTGGATGTCAACAAGACTATGAAATCCGTCTTAAATCCATCATAAGGCGGAGAGTCCTCCATCCATTTGCATACGTCTTGACCGGAAAGGACGCCCCGATGAGCAGCATGTTCCCGCCTGATTCTGAAAGCTACAACGCCCTCGTGTGGAAGATCGTGCGCCAGATTCCGTCCGGCGTCGTGAGCACCTATGGGCAGATCGCTTCCATGATTCCCGCGCCTGCCGGAGTCGATGAGCAGGATTATGAACGGTTGGGCGCGGTGTGGACGGGCAAGGCCATGAACGCGGTGTCGTCTGCCGATGATGGGTCGATCCCGTGGCAGCGCGTCATTAACAGTCAGGGCGGGATCAGCCTGCCGGAAGGCAGCCGTGCCGCCGTGGAACAGAAGCGCCGCCTGCTGCAAGAGGGTGTGGGCTTCGAGAAGAATGGGCGGGTCAACCTCGGTCAGTTCGGGTGGGATGGGCCGGACGCGGATTGGCTGCACGAAAATCACCTGCTCGCGCCCAAACCGCTGCGCAAACCACCCGCTTCCAACCCGCAGCAGTTAACCCTGTTTTAACAGACGGGATGCGTTTTGTGGCGAACAGCGGTGGATTTAGGCAGAATTACCGACGATTCACGGCACCATTCCTGTATTTATCGCCGACTCACCGCACCTATCCATCGTTCCCACTCTCAGATAGAATTGCGCCAATTGTCACAATCCGACCCTAATGACCCCGCGAGGGAGGTATTTACTGATGACGGATAATCATAAACGGCTCGTCATTCCCGGCCCGGTTGAGGTGCGCAAGGAAGTGCTCGACGCGCAAACCGCGTGGATGATCGGGCATCGCTCCAAAGCCTTCGAGGAGTTATTCGCCCGCCTGCAAGAAAAGCTGCGCAAGGCCTTCTTCACTCAGAGCCGGGTGTTCGTACAGGGTTCGTCCGGCACCGGTTTGTGGGAGGGTGCTTCCCGCAACTGCATCCGTGACGGCAAGAAAGCCCTGCACCTCGTCGGCGGCGCGTTCAGCGAGCGCTGGGCGGAAATCAGCCAGCTCAACGGTAAGGAAGTGGATGTCCTCGCCGTGGATTGGGGCAAGGCGCACACACCGGATATGGTGGAAGAAGCGCTCAAGAAAGCCAGCTATGATGCGGTCTGCGTCGTTCATAACGAAACCAGCACCGGCGTCACCAACCCCATCAAGGCCATCGGTGAAGTCGTTCACCAGTACCAAGACACCCTTTACCTCGTCGACAGCGTCAGCGGCTTCCTCGGCGCGGAACTGCGGGTGGATGATTGGGGCATCGACTTCGCGCTCACCTCGTCGCAAAAAGCCTTCGCGCTGCCGCCGGGGTTAGCCTTCGCCGCGGTCAGTGATCGTGTCCTCGCCCGCGCTGCGCAGGTCACCAACCGTGGCTACTACTTCGACTTCTTGGAAATCGAAGCCAGCCTGAAGAAGAATAACACCCCTTCCACACCGCCCGTTTCGTTGATGTTCGCCGCCGACAAGCAGCTTGACGATGTGATCAACGAAGGCTTGGAAGCCCGCTGGGCGCGCCACACTCAGATGCGCGACATGACCATCACATGGGCGGATAACCGCGGCATGGGTGTGTTCTCGCAGGACGGCTATCGTTCACCCACCGTCACCACCGTCAGCAATGGCCGCAATATCAACGTGGACGACATGGCCAAGTTCATGGGGGGCAAAGGCTTCTCGATGGACAAGGGCTATGGCAAGATCAAGGGCAAGACCTTCCGCATCGCTCACATGGGCGATATGCAGCCCTCCACGTTAGAAGAAGTTCTGTCCGGCTTGGATGAATTTTTGGGTGTCTAGGAGCAAAGATGACGTTTCATGTATTGGTACCGGATAGTGTCAATCCGAAAGCAGTAGAAGTCCTCCAGCAGGCCGGACTGAAAGTGACCGCGCCGGGGCAGATGAAGCGCGAGGAAACCCTCGCCGCCCTCGCGGACGCCGATGCGCTCATCATCCGCAGCGCCACCAAGGCCGATGCCGCTTTGATCGCCGCCGCGCCGCGCTTGAAAGCCATCGCCCGCGCCGGTGTCGGCGTGGATAATGTCGATCTGGACGCGGCCAGCGCCCGCGAAATCGCCGTCATGAACACGCCCGCCGGCAACACCGTCGCCACCGCCGAATTCGCCTTCGGTCTCATGCTGGCGCTGGCGCGGCACATCCCGCAGGCCTTCGACTCGATGCAGGCCGGCAAGTGGGATCGCAAGTCCTATCAGGGAGTGGAACTGCGCGGCAAAACCCTCGGCATCATCGGCTTCGGGCGCATCGGGCAGGCCGTTGGCAAGCGCGCCCTCGCCTTTGAAATGCGCGTCATCGCCTACGATCCATTCATCCCGGCTGAGGCGGTCGCCGCCCTCGGCGCGGAGAAGGTCACGCTGGACGAAATCTACGCCCAGTCGGACTTCATCTCCCTGCACAGCGTCATCACCGACGAAACGCGCGAGATGATCAACAGCGCCACCCTCGCCAAGATGAAGAAGGGCGTCCGCATCGTCAACGCGGCGCGCGGCGCGCTCATCAACGAGGCCGACCTTGCCGGAGCCATCCGCAGCGGTCATGTGGCGGGCGCGGCGCTCGATGTCTACGGTGAAGAACCGCCGCCTCCCGGTCACCCGCTCATCGGGCTGCCCAACGTCATCGACACACCGCACCTCGCCGCCAGCACCGACGAAGCACAGGTCGCCGTCGCCATCGAAGCCGCCGAACTCATCGTGGCCGCGCTGCTGAAGGGCGAGTACAAAAACGTCGTCAATGCCGACCGGCTGCCCTCCACCCGCTAAATCGCTTCTGCCTGACGCTCGACGGGGTTCATCTGAACCCCGTTGAACTGTCTCCGCCTTTTGACGCATTGACACAACCCCCACGCCTGCATTATCCTCATAACATCGTATACAGCACGGGTACACTCATGCTTCCGCATTTCATGCCCCCCACCTACATACGCATGTCGGTAGGTTTTCATGGAATAGAGGAGCGCCTGCTGCTGTGTAAGTGATTCACTAATATTTTAACGAATCAAAAACGGCTGTGGACGCTCATGTCCCGGCCGTTTTTATTTGCCTATTTCACAGGATTATCACGAGGACTCGCCCATCATGTCGCACCGAATCGCCCGCCTCAGCGGAATGCAGAAATACACCCTCATCTGGTTTGGTCAGATGCTCTCCATCTTCGGCACCGCTACCACCCGCTTCGCCCTGCTCGTCTGGGCTTACCAGCAAACCGGTCAGGCCACCCCGCTGGCGCTGCTCGGTTTCTTTTCGTTCATCCTGTACGTGCTCGTCAGTCCGGTGGCCGGTGTGCTCATCGACCGCTTCGACCGCCGTTGGGTCATGATCCTCGCCGATCTCGGTTCCGGCACGATGACCGCCTTCATGCTCCTGCTCTACAGCACCGGTCAGCTTGAAATCTGGCATCTCTATCTGGCCGAAGCGCTCACCGGCGTATTCGACGCCTTCCAGATTCCCGCGTCACAGGCCGCCATCTCCGTCCTCGTGCCCAAAGAGCAGTACGGGCGCGTCAGCGGCATGGGGTCGTTCGCCCATTCCGCCTCGCAGGTCTTCGCCCCGGCCTTCGCCGGTCGCATCCTCGGTGTGGTCGGCTTGCAGGGCGTGCTCGTCATCGACATCGCCACCTTCCTGCTCGGCGTGCTGCCGCTCCTGTTCATCACCCTGCCGCGTCCGGAGCCATCCGCCGCCGCCCGACCCCAATCAGATTTCCGCCGCGACATGAGCACCGGCTTCCGTTATATCTTCGCCCGTCCCGGTCTGGTCGGCCTGATGGTGGTCTACTTCGGCGTCAACATTGCCGCCTCGCTCACCTATTTCGCCATGCTCTCGCCGCTCGTCCTCGCCCGTACCGGCGGTGATGAAATCGCCCTCGCCAATGTGCAGGCCGCGCTCGGTGTGGGGGGTGTCGCCGGCGGCCTGTTGATGAGCATCTGGGGCGGACCCAAGCGCCGTATTCACGGTGTGCTCTTCGTTTGCGGCATCTCGTTCCTCGTCGGAGATTTTATGATCGCCGTCGGGCGCTCCGTGCCGGTGTGGATGCTGGCGGTCTTCGTCGCCACCATCTTCGTCCCCATCATCGTCGGTTCCAAAAACGCCATCTGGCAGTCCAAAGTCGAACCGGCCTTGCAGGGCAGGGTGTTCGCCGTCCGCACCCTGTTTGAAATGTTCGGCTACCCCCTCGGTTATCTCATCGCCGGGCCGCTGGCGGATCAGCTCCTCGAACCAGCCATGCAAAGCGGCGGTTCGCTGACGGGTATCTTCGGCTCGCTGGTCGGCACTGGCCCCGGCGCAGGCATGGCCATCATGTTCCTCGGCACCTCGCTCATGGGCGCGCTTGTCTGCTTCGGCGGCTATCTCATCCCGTCAGTCCGTAACATCGAGGATGATCTGCCCGACCACGACACAACCACCACTCCCGCCGACATCGCCCTCGAACCCGCCGCCACCTGATACGCGCCGCCCAGCAAAAGAGCCGTCACAACCGGCGGCTCTTTGCCCTTTCCCCAAATCCACCGAAACCTTTTTCACCGTCGCCGGACTATATCAGCAAGCAGTCAATCGACGACCATCGAGAAACGGATTCGGACAGATGGATATACCACTCAACCCGCCCCTGAGCAGTGTGCCGGCCAGCGCCCACGGCATTCCCAGCGCATGGAAAACAGCCGCCGCTGCCGGCTGCCTCGCCCTCATCGGCGTCCTCATCGCCAGCCTGCTCTTAGGCGCGGCCAGCGGCTTTGTCAGCAACGACGACTATTATCACAGCCGCCTCGCCGCCCAGATCATCGAACAGCGCACGCTGCGCCTCAACTTCCCGTGGCTGCCTCACACCATCCTCAGCCCGGAACAATTTGTGGATCATCACCTGCTGTATCACATCTACCTCGCCCCGTGGATGTACTGGGGGGGCATGGCGGGCGCTAAATTCGCCCAGGCCCTCATCATCGGCGCGCTGCTGGTGGCCTGTTGGTCGCTCCTGCGCTTCCTACAGGTGCGCCATGCCCTGCTCTGGAGTCTCGGCCTCTTCGCCCTCTCCATACCTTTCCTCTACCGCCTGCTCATGGTGCGCACACAGGCCGCCGCCCTGTTGCTCCTCATCCTCGCGCTGCAGCTTCTCTTCCGGCAGCGCTATCGCTGGCTCATCGCGCTGGCCTTCGCTTTCACATGGCTGTACAACGGCTTTATCCTCCTGCCTGCCGTCGTCGCCCTCTACACCGCCGCCGTCTATATCACCGGCGGACGCCGCATCATATGGCAACCGCTTGCTTATGTCGCGCTCGGCACAGCGCTCGGCCTCGTCATCAACCCCTACTTCCCCCGGAACATCACCTTCATCCTCAACCACCTCGGCGAAAAGGTCGATATTGAATCCAATATCCGCGTCGGCACCGAATGGTATCCCTACACCACCGCCGCGCTGCTCGATCATTCCGCCGGAGCGTTCATTCTGCTGGCGCTCGGCTTCCTCGCCCCCGGCCTGCGCCGTGTCCGGCGCGATGCCGCCGAAACCACGCTGCTGCTCATCGCCCTCATGACCCTCTACATGCTGGCCGAATCGCGCCGCTTCATCGAATACTTCCCAGCCTTCGCCCTGCTGTTCGCGGCAGTTGCCCTCGGCAGACGTGACATTCGGTGGGGCGATTATCTGCCAACCGTCATTCACAAACTTCGCCTACATCGGCTCTACTTACTCCCATTCGCCGCCGTCATCCTCTGGTCAGGCTGGCAGACGGTCAGCGCGGTTTACGCGGATGCGCAAACAGCCGAGGAGGAAGGGTACATGGCAGGCGCGGCACAGTGGCTTCAGACCAACACGCAGGCCGGTGAACTCGTCTTCCAAACTGATTGGGACGACTTCCCCTATCTCTTCTACTACAACACCCACAACACCTACCTTGTTGGCATGGACCCCACCTACCTCCAGCTTGCCCAACCCACCCTCTGGAATCTCTGGCTGGCCGTCACGCAGG
>JAFLCH010000234.1 GCA_017303775.1 Anaerolineae bacterium
GTGAGGGCAACGGCAGCATCATCATTGCGGCGACGGGCGTTGCCTTTATCGGTGGCGATGCCAAATGTGAAACTGGGCTTATCCAACAGAATACTCCTCATTAGTGACGCTCATACTCTGGCAGTCTAGCACAGAAGTCAAGCCATGACTCCTTGAGATATTTGCGTTAAAATTCACAGACCTCAAAAGACTCAGATGAGTGAGTATAACTCTCTGTAGAGGATGAAACGAAACCATCATGCAAAGCCTTTCGATTCCATTTATTCTTTCGGTCATCAGCGCGGCGACCAGCGGTACGTTCGCGGTGGTGGTCCTGCGACAGTGGTGGCAGAAACCGCGCGCGCATATGCTGGCGTGGGGGATTGGTCTGGTGATGTACTTCACGGGGACGCTGGCACAGGTGGTGCTGGCACTGACGTGGAGTCCGTTGTTCTTCGCGCTGTGGTACTGGTGCGGGGCGCTGATGGTGGCGCCATGGCTGGGGCAAGGCACGCTGTATCTGCTGGTGCGGCGGGGGAGCATCGCCCGTAATATCATGATGGCGCTGATACTGGTGGGGGTGATGACGCTGCCGTGGACGCTGTTCCTGACACCGTTGAATGAAAAGGCGTGGTACCCCGGCGCAGATATGACGCAGATTTACCGCGACGAGGTCAGCGCGGATGGCACGGTGATTCGGGAAGGGATTATGGCGGGGAGCGCGCGCGGCACGGTGCGATTCTTCTCGCCGATCATGAATGTGTGGGGGACGGTGGCGCTGGTGGGCGGGGCGATTTACTCGGCGTACATCTTCCGGCGGAAGCAGATTATGCGCAACCGCGTGATGGGGAACTGGCTGATCGCGCTGGGGGGCTTGCTGCCGGCGCTGGGTGGAGCGCTGATCCGGTTGGGCGATCCGTCATTTAAGTACATTGGCGAACTGCTGGGGGCGGTTTTGATCTTCTGGGGATTCTGGCTGGCGACGCATGTGCCGGAAGAAGATGCTTCGCATACGCCACAAAAGAAGGTTACACAGAGCGCGGGGGATTAGCGCTGAACTGATGAACGCAAAAGGACGAGCGATGGCTCGTCCTTTTTGATTGGATGATGCGGGCGATTAGCGGCGGGCCGTGCGAGAGCGGAGGCTGAGGAGGGCGAAGACGAAGAGGACGATGCCCAGCACGGAGGCAGAGGTGAGGCCGCGCAGGAGCACTTCGGCCTGCCAGCCATCGAGGAGGACGGCGCGCATGGCTTCGAGGATGTAGGTGATGGGGTTGTACTCGGCGGCGGTTTTGATCCAACCGCTGAGGAGCGCAACCGGCACAAAGGTGGCGGTGAGGAAGGTGAGCGGGAAGAAGAGGAACGACCCGCCCTGTGTGGCGGCGGCGCTGCCGGTGCGGAGAGCGATGGCAACGGTGAAGCCGGAAAAGCCAACGCCGAGAATGAGCGCGAGGGCGATGACGACGAGAAGCCCGCCGAGACCGGTGGCTGATTCGAGGCCGAGGAGCAGACCGACGGCAAGGACGATGATGGTTTGCAGGCCGAGGGTGACGGCTCCGGCGATCATGGGGCCGAGCAGGAGGGCGGAACGGCTGAGAGGCGTGAGGAGAAGCTTGTCGAAGTAGCCGTTTTCGATGTCACGGACGATGGCCTGCCCTGCTACACCTGCGCCGCTGAGGGCAGAGCTGACGATGGAGACGGGCAGGATGAAGGCGAGATAGCTCTTGCCAGCGAGGCCGGGCAGGAAGTTGGAGGCATTGCCCAGCGAACCGGTGTAAACGAACAGGAAGAAGACGCTGATGATGATGCCGGGTATGATGGCTGCCGGCGTGCGAAAGGTGGTGACGAGGCTGCGCCACGCCATGGTTGTGACTTGCAGCAAGAAGGGCATGCGCTTGCTGTTGGCGGCAATACGGCTGGCGGTTACGTTTTCGGATTCGGCGGTTAGGACACCCATTTTTGTTCCCTCAGATTATTGATTAGTGGTTGTGCGTGATTAGTGGTTGTGATTGCGATCAGGCGACCGCTTCGGCTTCCGGTTCTGATTCGGTGAAGCGACCGCCGGTGACTTGCAGGAAAACATCATCGAGCGTGGGCTGTGTGAGCGTGAGCGAGATGGGTTCGAGCGAGGCGGCCTGCAGGCGGTTCATGACGGCGGGCACGGCAGCAGCGGCCTGACTCATGTAGAGGCGCAGGACTTTACGGTCGATTTGGACGCGACCCATATCGCGGAGTTGGTCGGCTGCCTTTTCGGCCTGATCGGTTTCACGGAAGCTGACGTTAATGGACTCGGTTCCCATGGAGGCTTTGAGTTCGGCAGGCGTGCCTTCGACGGCGATTTGCCCCTGCTTGATGATGGCGACACGATCCGCGAGTTCATCAGCTTCTTCGAGATACTGGGTGGTGAGGAAGATGGTCATGCCGTGCTCTTTGTTGAGGCGGCGAACTTCGGCCCAGATGTCGCGGCGGCTGGCCGGATCGAGACCGGTGGTGGGTTCGTCGAGGAAGAGGATTTCCGGCTCGTGCGCCAGAGCCATGGCGAGATCGAGACGGCGGCGCATGCCACCGCTGTACTTGCCGACCTGACGTTCGGTAAATTCGGAGAGTTTGACGAGATCGAGCAATTCACGGGCACGCGCCTGCGCTTCTTTGCGTGAGTAGCCGAAGGTTTGCGCTTGAATAGTGAGCAGCTCCATCGATTTCATGAGCGGGTCGAGGCCGATTTCCTGAAGGGCGACCCCGGCTACGCGGCGAACCTCACCGGCTTGCGAGACGGCATCAAAACCACCGACCAGCGCCCTGCCGGAGGTGGGAAGCGCGAGGGTGGTCATCATGGACACGGTTGTGCTCTTGCCTGCTCCATTCGGGCCAAGAAACCCGTAGATTTCACCGGAGGATACTTTGAACGAGACCCCGTTGACAGCCGCAAAATTGCCATAACGCTTAATCAGATTTTCGGCGACGATTTCCCGATTGGACATGAATTGTGCTCCTGAACAGCATGGTTTGTGTGAAGTGATGAGGGTTAGTATGCTGCGGGGGGCTTATCGCTTACTGAACATTCAGTAAGTAAATGATTAAAAATAAAAAGATTAGCGATTCACGACGCCATGCAACACAACGCCAATGATGTCATGGATCATGTCATCGGTTGAAACGGAGATGGCTTGACTGGAGTCGAAGTATTTGATCCAGTTGATGACGGCTAAGAGCATGCCGACCATGACATGGGGATCGAGCGGGCGAATTTCACCCCGTTCCTGCGCGGCCAGTACGACGGTGATGAGGGGGCGCATCATGGATTGATCGACCTTACGGAGCAATTCGGCAGCATAACTTTCGGAGATATGAGACGCATCTGAACGGAGCATGCGGATCATATCAACGGGTGATTGGGTAACGAGCCAGCGCATCACGGCGGTTAACTGGTGTTCGAGGTGGGACGGGGCGGCGGCGATGACATCTTCCAAGCCCTGCTGCTGACGCTGCATGAAGCGATCTACGACTTCGCGGAACAACTGCTCTTTGCCCTGCGGGGCATGGTAGTAGAGGGCGGCCTGACGCACCCCCAGCAGATTGGCAATGTCGCGCATGGTCACAGAGGCGTAACCACGCTCCATAAAGAGTTTCTCGGCTGCATCCAATACACGTTCACGCGAGTCGCTGGTTTTGACGGCGGCACTAACGGTCAAACTGATCCTCCTTCGTTAGCACTCGATTTATTGTATTAGTGTACGCGGTTCAGGATGGGATGGGGAGATTTCTGTACAAATCCTCATATCGGCGGGCTACCGAGTCCCAACTGTAGCTGGATTCGATGAGCTGGCGGCCATTGACGGAGAGGCGCTGACGGAAGTCGGGATCTTGCAGGATGCGCACGGCAGCGGGAACCATGCTGGCGGCGTCGGCGACGAGGGCATGCTGACCATCCTGTACAGCGATGCCATCGACGCTGAGGGGTGTGGCGACGAGGGGACAGCCCATCGCAAGGGCTTCGAGAACCTTATTTTTGATGCCAGCGCCGAGGTAGAGCGGGCTGACAAAGGCGGAGGCACGGGCGAGATAGGGGCGGACATCGGGCACACGCCCGGTGACGCGAATATCGGGACTGGCGAGGGCTTGGAGTTCGGGCGGTGGAGCGTTGCCGACGAGCCAGAGACGTGCCTGCGGAACCTGCTGCCGTATCTGCGGGAAGATGCGGGTGGCAAGGCGCAGGGCTGCATCGACATTGGGGGCGTATTCATAGTTACCGACGAACAGGAGCGCCGGAACCCGGGTGATGGGACGGGGGCGAAACTCGTAAATATCGACGCCGTTAGGGATCACTTCGACAGGCAGTTCAGGGTTGAGGGCGAGGAGTTCGTCACGATCTTTTTCGGAGACAACGATGGTGCGGTGATAAGGCGTGAACATGAAGGACTCGAAGCGGCGGGCGATGGTGTGAGCGAGGCGGCGGGGGTGCAAGGCGGGAGCGGGCGATGCTTCCAAGGCACGGCGCAGGTAGAGGCTGTAGCTCTCGTAGGGGGTGATGAGGGCGGGCTGCCCCCGCAGCGCGCGGGCAAATTCGTAGACGTGGACGCCGCCGAAGAGATGAATGGCATCGTAGTGGTGGGTATCAAGCTGCTGCTGGATGGCCTGCCACATTTCCGGCGACCATGAATGGGCAGCAGAACGGGGAAAACGGGCGGCGGGCAGCAATAGACGCTGGAGATAGCTGAATTGAGTGCGACGTGATTCGGGAATGAGGTGGACGCTGGCAAAACGGTGATCGTAGTGCTGCTGCTGGTCGGGATCATCGGGACGATCATAGAAGGCGAGCAGATCAATCTCGTGATGACGGGCTTCCAGTTCTTCGGCGAGATGATAGACGATGAGGCGGTCACCGAGATAAAGCGGCCACGGCGGGCAGCGGGAGATGAGCAGGATACGCATGCGGTTAACTCAGGCGGCAAAAATAGCGCTCAAAGTAACCTGATATTGATTCAAAACAGGTGACTCGAAAGTATCATCAGGGGTAAAGGTTCCTAATTTAGTGAATATCTCATTTTGAAGCACCCAGACTTCGAGATAGGCATTAACGGGATCAATGATCCAATATTCCCGAACACCATGCTTCTGATAGGCACGAAATTTTTTCTCTCGATCCAGCTTGGCGGTACTGGGTGAAAGCACTTCGACTACCAAATCTGGCGGCCCAACGAGACGCTTTTCCTCGACTATACAGCGCGACTGAGGCGCGATGTACAGCACATCAGGTTGATAGATATTGAATTCATCAAGATAGACTTCAATCGGCGCACTGTAGGCTTTCCCGCCTAATGTACGAGAACAAGTCATCAATAAAAAGAGTGTTTCAGCAACAGCCGATT
Organism: Anaerolineae bacterium; assembly: GCA_017303775.1. Taxonomy (GTDB): domain Bacteria; phylum Chloroflexota; class Anaerolineae; order Aggregatilineales; family Phototrophicaceae; genus CFX2. The sequence goes on from JAFLCH010000234.1 coordinate 5,349, forward strand.
GATGTTTAGGTATCGGTGGCACGGCGATCACAACCTCGCCTTCGATGAGTTGAATTAAGTCATGAGCAGCATATTCAGGCAATTGATAGTAATCAAATGCTGAGATACGGATGATGGGTTGTACAGCCATTGATCTGTACTCCACTAACTACGGGTAGTGTTATTATGCCACAAAACTTGTTCCACAATTCGGGTATAGTGCGCGGCCATGGCATGAACGGAGAATTGTGCTTCGACGCGGGCACGCCCGGCGGCTCCGATGCGCTGGCGGAGGGATGGGTCATGCAGGAGTTGGATGACATGGCGCGCGAGGGCTGGCGCATCTCCCGGCGGGACGAGGAAGCCGGTTTCACCATGGATGATGGTTTCGGACGGGCCGCCGCGATTGGTGCTGACAACGGGTTTGGCGGAGGCCATGGCTTCGATGTTGACCATGCCATAACTTTCGAAGTGGGAACTGCACACGACAACATCAGCGGCAGCGATCACACGCTCGGTATCGGCACGAAAGCCGAGATAGTGCAGGCGCGACTGAAGGAGCGGATCGGCGGCGGCAGCGGCGAGGATGCGGGATTTGTAGGTGTTATCGGCGGTGGTCTGGGTATTTTCACCGGCGACGATGAAGCGGGCGGCAGGGATTTCGCGGGCAATGTGACGCGCCATGTTTTGAAAGACATCATGTCCTTTGACATCCTGAAAACGTGCCAACAGGGCAACCAGCGGGGCATCCGGTTCGAGGCCGGCATCCTGCCGCACTGATGAACCATCAAGGCCGGGACGGAAACGGGTGGTATCCACGCCGGAGTAGATTAGCTCAACGGCAGCGGGGGACATGAAAGGCGGTTCGCCCAAGAAGCCGGATTTGATGGCTTTGGAGAGGGCGATGGTGGCGGCGGGACGGCGGAAAAAGGCACGCTGCCACGGTTTGGGATGAAACCACCAGCCCCAACACCACCAGAGCGCCGGAACTGCGGCTCGTTCGGCGGCGGGAAGCGCCATCGGCAGGGTGTGGTAGTCGCTGTGGACGAGGTGAATGTCGCGCTGGCGGATGAGGGATTGAATGTGGCGGCTGATGGGCAGATGTGACCAGAGCGCGGGAATAAAATAGGTGGTCGCGCCGCGCCATGGGATGACATCCACCGGCCAACCGCGCTGACGCCATGCAGCCGCCAACTGCCCTTCCGCACGCACCAAGAGATGGGGATGGTAACGGGCAGGGTCGAGATGATCGACGAGATTCAGGAGGGCGGTTTCACCCCCACCGAGGTCGATGTAACTGGAGACAAAAAGCAGATTGATACGCTGTGTCATGCCGTCAGATAGATTAACCCCACACCCACGAACAACACTAACGCCCAGAATATTTTGCGAAGGATATGCCCACGCGCGATGTTTTCGTTGTAAAGGCGGGGAAGCAGTTTGGTGAGCAGCCAACCGAGCAGGATGGCATAAAAGACCTGCGT
>JAFLCH010000235.1 GCA_017303775.1 Anaerolineae bacterium
TACTTATTCTGAACCGCTTTCACGAGTTGCTGATTCATCCTAATCTCCCTTTGCCGAATATGATCAATCCCGCTCGTCAAACCTCATGTTACTCAAAAATACGCGTAACAAATGACGAAACCGATACTAAAGTAACGGTAAGAATCTTGCCTGTCAACACAGATTGTTACAGGCTTCATCGACTGCAAAGATTAATCCGCCATACTCGGCACAACAGCTAGTTTAATCACCTCGCTCCGCTGCATCCTCAACAACGCATCTTCCACTTTTGAAAGTGGGATTTCGCCGTCCAGAATCGGCTTCACAGAAACAATTCCGGTATCGAGCATTTGAGCTGCCTGTTCCACCGTCCGTGGGGTCGCATGGAAGACCCCTTTCATGGTGATCTCACCGTAATGCAAATGGGTCGCGTCAAAGCTGACCTGTGTCCCACCGGGCAGCCCGCTAAACTGGATCACCGTACCGCCCTTGCGCGCCATCAGCATCGCCTGTGTCCATGTTTCAGCCGTGCCTGCCGCTTCAATCACCACATCAGCGCCATGCCCGCCTGTTTGACTTTTTACATATTCCAATGGGTCGCCATCAAGGCTGCTAAAAATATCATCTGCGCCGACTTGCTTCGCCCGTTCCAAACGGCCTTTCGCCCGCCCGATAGCGATCACGCGTGCCGCACCCATTGCCTTCATCAACTGAATCTGCATCAACCCCTGTGCCCCGACCCCGATGATCGCAACCGTATCACCTAACTGAACGCCGGTATAGGTTGCGCATAACACGGCGCAGGACAACGGCTCGATGAACGATGCTTCCGTGAATGGCAAATGTGCGGGCTTAAAGTGCAGATTCTGCGCCGTGATATAGGAAGGCACACGTACATACTCTGCATACGTACCGAAGTTAAAGCGGCCTTCGAGCTGTTCGCAAAGCTGCTGCTTACCGCGCTTACAGTAAAAACACTCGTTACAGGGTGCAGAGTTAATCCCCATCACCATGTCGCCTTCGCGGAAGCGCGTCACCCCTGCCCCAACTGCCTCGATATAACCGGCATATTCATGACCAAACGGCATCGGGGGCTTGAACAATTTATGCCCGCGTCGGTAAGCCTTTAGGTCCGTCCCGCAAGTGGTTGCCGATTCAACTTTGATAACAACCTCGCCCGGTCCCGGCTCTGGCACAGGCACTTCACGCATCTCCAATTTTCCGGGTTCAAGAAAATATACACCGCGCATCGTCCGTGTCATGAGAATTCCACCATCACTTTCAGCGAATCACCGGCAGCCTTGGTCAAGTGCCAAGCTTTATCTGCTTCATCGATGGAGAAGCGATGCGTAATCAAAAGATTGGCATCAATCAGACCTTCCTTCAACATCGCCATGGTACGCCGTGTATCAAAAGGCCCTGCTGAATATGTCCCCTTAACATTAATCTCTTGGAACAGGATACGGTTGGTGTTTAGCCCCCACCGAAAATCAGGCATCGTTGGCGCATATAACAGCAAAGTACCACCGGGGCTGCACAAGTCAAACGCCATGTTCAGAGCTTTTTCGTTGGACGCGGTAACCATCACGGCGTGCGGCCCCACCCCTTCCGTCCACTGCTTAATCTGCTCATTTAAGTCAGCATCATCGACATTAAAAACCTTCAAGCCCATCGAACGTGCCCGTTCAAGGCGCACAGGCAGCCGGTCGAGTATGGCGACTTTATTCGCTCCCCACATTGGTGCGAGCATCGCCATCACAATGCCATTGAAGCCCGCCCCAACGATAACAACCGTATCACCCTGTTGGATCTCAGCCCGATCCAATGCGCGCACACAGCAAGCAATAGGCTCGACCAGCGCGGCAACTTCATAAGGCATGCCATCTGGAATTCTAAGGATATCCCGTTCTACAATTTCCGCCGGAATACGCACATATTCCGCCATACCAGCAGGATAGAGACGTGTTTTCTTAAAAGTTGGGCATTGGGTGTAATGACCGTGCATGCAAAAATCACACACCATACACGGAACATGATGATGAAGCGCCACCCGGTCACCAACCTTGAATTGAGTCACCCCTTCGCCAACGGCAACTACATCTCCTGCTGGCTCGTGCCCCAGAACCACAGGCGCACGAGGAGTCATATACCAGTCCGTCACATCGCTGCCGCACACACCACAGGCTTTTACCCGTACCAATAACTCCCCCATGCCGGGAGAATCTGGCATCGGATAATCCTCGATGCGGATATCACCTGCACCTGCATAAATTGCTGCTTTCATGGTGGAAGCCATAAAATTATCCTCATCAAAAAATTCAGTTAAAACGTGGCTATTATAAATCGCTTTGAGCAGATGTGCATATCCATCACATCTGTGCAACCAATCTGGTGTGCGTTATACTGAACATACATCATCAGCGAGCTAAAGAGGGAAACAACAATGGGTGTTGTACACCGTCGTATTCAAGAAGGTACAGATTGGCGTTGGGAAGATGTGTCAGTTGAAGGATACACAACCAACAATGCCACTAAACAGGTGCTGATCGGGGAACAGGATGGTGCGCCGAACTTTGCGATGCGCTTTTTCACCATCCCGCCGCGCAGCTTTTCCAGCTTGGACAAACATGAACGAGATCATGGTGTCATGATCATGCAAGGGCGGGCGCGGGTGATGTTAGGTGATCGCTTCGAGGAAGTTGGTCCCGGTGATGTTGTATATATCCCCGGTTGGGAGCAGCATCAATTCGAGAATTTGACCGATGAACCGTTCACATTTCTGTGCATCGTTCCACCACGAAAGCCAACGCCCGAACAGGAACCCAAATAAAACAACATCCGGTATCATTACCCGGCAATTCATTTCAATAGACTCCAGACTGGAACCTAGCAATTCCGTACCGGGAAAGTGAAGAAAACATGGCTGAACAAAAGCGAAAGTTTGGATTTGAAACCCGGATGCTCCATGCCGGACATATCCCCGATCCGATAACCGGTTCACGAGCCGTACCCATCTACCAAACCACATCCTATGTATTCGAAGACACTGACAAAGCGGCCCAACTCTTTGAACTGAAGCAGTACGGGAATATCTACACCCGGATCAACAACCCAACGACAGCAGTATTTGAGGAACGAATCGCGTCGTTGGAAAATGCAACCGGCGCAGTCGCAACGGCCAGCGGGATGGCTGCACAGTTCGCAACTATGATGACGCTGCTTGAACCGGGGGATGAAATTGTATCATCCGTACATCTGTACGGGGGAACGATGACCCAGTTCACCCACACTTTCAAAAAGCTGGGGGTGAAGGTTCACTTTGTTGATCCGAGCAATATCGAAAACTGGGCACAGGCCATTACACCGAAGACCAAAGCGCTCTATGGCGAAACCATTGGGAACCCTAGAGGCAGTATTCTGGATATTGAAGCGCTGGCTGACCTCGCACACGCCCACAAAATTCCACTAATTGTGGACAGCACCTTCGCGACTCCTTACCTGTGCCGCCCGATTGATTGGGGCGCTGACATCGTGGTGCATTCCGCAACCAAGTTTATCGGCGGGCATGGGAGTTCTATCGCCGGAGTAATTATTGACTCCGGTCGTTTTGATTTCAGCAGCTTTCCCACCATCGCAGACCCTGACCCCGCGTATCATGACCTCAAGTTTTATGAAACGTTTGGTCATTACGGTTTCCTGATGAAAACGCGGGCGGTCACTGTACGCGATACAGGCGCAGCACTCTCGCCCTTTAATGCTTTCCTACTAATTCAAGGATTAGAGACCCTTTCGATACGCATGGAAAGACATGTTAAAAACGCCAAAGCGATTGCTGAGTTCTTAAGCCAGCATCCGAGAGTAGAATGGGTGGCTTATGCGGGGCTGCCGGATAACCCTTATCATGCGCTGGCGCAGAAATACACACCTAAGGGGCCGGGGGCGGTGTTCACCTTCGGGATTAAGGGGAGCAATCCCCGTCAGGCAGGTAAAGAATTCATCGAGTCACTCCATCTCTTCTCGCACCTCGCGAATGTTGGTGATGCGCGCAGTCTGGTGATTCATCCAGCCTCCACAACGCACCAGCAGCTCTCCGACGCTGAATTGGAAGCAGGCGGCGTGGGCAGCGGGATGATTCGTCTTTCAATCGGATTGGAAACCACAGAGGATTTATTATGGGATCTGGATCAAGCCTTGCTGTCGACGTCAGCATGAACACCATTCTAGCCGAAGAGGAACGCCAGAAGTACCAAGATCCGGGCACCATTCGGACTATTCTTAGCACAACCAAGACTATTGCGATTGTAGGGCTTTCCCCCAAACCGGAACGCCCCAGTTATTTCGTCGGCACGTATATGAACTACGAGGGATACCGGGTGATTCCGGTTAACCCGCGCGCCAGCGAAATTTTCGGTGAAAAGGCGTATCCCGATTTGTTGAGCATCCCGGACAAAGTGGACATGGTGAATGTGTTCCGGCAGCCAGACGAATGCGTTGAGATTGCAAAACAGGCGGTGCAGATTGGAGCTAAAACCCTATGGTTGCAACTGCGGGTGGTGAACCTTGAAGCAGCGGAAATAGCCGCAAAAGCCGGACTAAACGTGATTATGGATAAATGCGTGAAGATCGAACATGGTCGTTACAGCGGGTCGCTGCATTGGGTAGGGATGAATACGGAGATTATCAGCGCGCGGCGCGGGCGTCGTTATTTTTAGAAGGCGCGCCACGCGGCGAGATTAGATAAATAGACATGAACATCGTTCCGGAGCGGTTGAAGGATAAGGTCGCGATTATCACAGGCGCAGGGCAAGGTATAGGCTTTGCGACTGGCGAGCGTTTCGCACGTGAGGGTGCGCACGTGATCGTCGCAGAGATCAACCCTGATACGGTGTACAAAGCTGCGGAGCACTTTTCGAGCGTGGGAGCGGAAGCTTTCGCCTATCCTATCGATGTGGGTGAGACCGACCAGATCGAGCACATGGTCAAGGATGTCACGGCGCGATTCGGGGGAATCGATATCCTGATTAATAATGCGGGTGTTTCGAAAAAAGCTTCGTTTTTTGAACTCACGCCAGTAGAGTGGGATTGGTTGCAACGGGTTAACCAGCGCGGTTTGTTCTTCTGCTTACAAGCTGTTGCGCGCCAGATGGTAAGCCAAATTCCAGAAGCGATCCGGCAAGCGGGAAGCTCCCCCCACAGCAATGGCAAGATCATCAACCTGTCTTCCATCGCAGGGCGCAAGGGGCGAGCCGACGCTATGCACTACTCGGTTTCAAAGTCAGCCGTCATTACGATTACACAGGGGGCAGCGATGGCGCTCGCCCCTTATAATATTAACGTGAACGCCATCTGCCCCAGCGTCATTCCGACCCCGATGTGGGATGAGTTGGATCGGGTGCAAGCTGAAGCATATGGATTGGCAAGAGGCGAGTGGCTTCAAAAACGGGTAGCTCGTATTCCGTTGAAGCGGGCAGGAACTGTTGAGGAAATCGCCGCAATGTGTTCGTTCCTGTGCTCGGATGAAGGTGATTATATTACCGGGCAAACATTCAATGTGGATGGTGGCTCGGAGTTAAACTAAAGGCTGATGTGACATGAAAACAAGCTTATTTTACGGCCCACGTGATATCCGAATTGAAGAAACCAGCGACGCCGAACCGGGACCGGGACAGGTTTTGGTGGAGGTTACAGCGGTTGGGATTTGTGGAAGCGATCTCCATACTTACCTGCTGGGTAACGTCGGCGGGGTTGCGGCAAATGACCCGCTGACGTTGGGGCATGAGGCTGCTGGCGTTGTACTGGCAGTGGGTGACGGCGTTGAGCATTTGAAGGTCGGGCAGCGGGTAGCAATCGACCCGGCGACGCCCTGCGGGGTTTGTGAGCGATGTGAAGCCGGCGAGCAGCATCTCTGCTTAAAGCTGGAGTTTATGGGGCTGTTTCCCTATCACGGGGCGATGCGGGAGCGCATGGTGCATCCGGCGCACTGCTGTATTCCCGTACCGGACAGCGTCACTGATATTGGGGCGGCAATGTTGGAGCCGCTGGGTGTCGCGCTGCACGGCAGCCGTTTAGCGAACATCAAAATTGGGGAGGATGTCGCGATTCTGGGATGCGGCGCGATTGGGTTGTTTCTGATTCGGTTAGCGAGATTAGCCGGAGCGCGACATATCTTCGCGACCGATAAACACCCGTGGAGGCTGGCACTGGCTGAAAGCTACGGCGCTGATCAGATCATCAACGTCAGCGAAACCGACCCTATCGCCGAGGTGATGCGGATCACCAACAAGCGCGGTGTGGATGTGGCGATTGAGGCGGCGTGGGTGGAAAGCACGGCGAACCAATGCGCGGAAATGGCGCGGTATGGTGGTCGGGTGGTGATTGTGGGTATTCCGGGCGAAGATGAAATGAGCTTCAAAGCGTCGGTCGTACGACGTAAGGAACTGGACATTAAGTATTCGAGGCGCATGAAGAACACGTATCCGGCTGCGATCAGTCTGGCGACAACGGGACAGGTGGACACTGACCGGATGGCGACTCACCAGTTCACGCTGGAGCAAACGCGCGAGGGATTCGAGACAGCTTCGACCTACGCCGATGGTGTGGTGCGGGCGATCATCCTGCCGAACAAGCGGTAAAGGATAACAAAAGGGGCTTGCACGAAGGCAAACCCCTTTTTGATTCACTTGCTTGCGGCCTACTCAATCGGTTCTTTGTAGATGATGTAGCG
>JAFLCH010000236.1 GCA_017303775.1 Anaerolineae bacterium
GGCGGGCGGGGGGTGCGGGTGATCGTGGGCGGGACAGTGCCTTGATAGGTGATGACGAGGGCATATTCGGTTTGCATGAAACGGGCGTATTCGGTGGGGCCGCCACCGGACATGATGGCAAGGCGTTCCCGATCACGTTGGGCGTAGAGGGTGGGGTCGTAGGGCGGTGTGCGCGGGGTATGGACGAAGAGCGAGACGGTATCCATGACCGGCTGGTTGAGAGTCTGATCAGCAGCGGCGGTGATGGTTAGGTTGAGACCGGGGGGAAAGGCGCAGCAGATGAGGGTGAGGCGAAAGAGGATGGCGGCGACGACGAGCACGAGCACCAGCGCGATGAGCGCGAGCAGCGTGAACTTGCGAGGGGAACTCATGGGGGCATACCTCCCGATGTGACTGGATTCAGGATATAGACTCCGGCGGATGCGGAAAAGTTCCAATGTGGTTAGGATGTAGGGAAAAGCGGTGTGCTGTGGAGAGGGGAAGGCAGCGATGAGCGAGAAGCGGGTGGTGTTCGATTTTGAGATTGATTTTTCCAACGGCGGGGGCTTGCAGGGGCAGGAATTCCGGCTGGATATTGAGGGGGATACGATCAGCGACGCGGCGCTGGCGGATTACATCGTGCGCGATCTGCGGCTGTTGATGGTGAAGGAAGTGCGGATTTTGAAGAAGGCGATCATCGAGGAGGCGCATAAGCGGGGGAAGGAGGGGGACTCGTGACGGCGAGTCCCCGCGAGATGCTTATTTGTGGAAGTGCGGGAGGACGTCGCGGGCGAGGGCTTCGAGGCCAGCGAGGTCGTCGTATTCGTCCCAGCGGAGCATGAAGCGCTGGACACCGGCTTCGACAAAGCGCCCGATTTGATCGACGGCGGCGCTGCCGGTGCCGATGATGCGGACGGGGTCGGCGGCGTTCTGTTCGCCGGGTTCGGCTTCCAGCTTAGCTTTCACCTGCGCGTCGGTGGTGCCGAAGAGGATGCGGGTCATGAGGGAACGCTTGACATCGGCAGGTTTGCGCCCGTTTTGTTGGAGGAGTTCGTCAAGGCGGGCGTTGCGGGCTTTGACTTCGGAAGCGGCGATGGCGACAGCGTTCCATTCGTCGGCGTATTTGGCGACGAGGGGGAGGGTTTTCTTCTGGCCGTTGCCGCCGATGAGGATGGGCGGGCCAGCGGGACGCTTGGGACGGGCGAGGAGGATGGCTTCGTCCAGCGAGTAATGCTGGCCGCTGTAGCTGACGGGGACATCGCTCTTGAGGAGGCGGGTGGTGACTTCGAGGGCGTCCTCGAACATGGCGATGCGGGTGGGGACATCGTAGAAGGGGATGCCGAACTGCTTGTGTTCGCGTTCATGCCAGCCGATGCCGATGCCGAGCACGAGGCGTCCACCGCTGAGATCATCGACGGCGGCGGCCATGCGGGTGGTGAGGGCGGGATGGCGGAAGGTGGTGGGGGCGACCAGCGGGCCGAATTCGATGCGGCTGGTGTGGCTAGCGGCATAGGTGAGGGAAACCCACGTTTCGAGCGAGTCGAGATCCGGCGGGCCGATGGTGTAATGGTCGGAACGGAAGACGCATTGGAAGCCGAGTTCTTCGGCATTTTTGAGGATACGCTGCCAGCGTTCCCAATTGAGACCCCACTGGCCTTCGATCATTAAGCCGATTTGTGTCATGAGCTGCCTCTGCTTTCGATAACAAGATATTACAATTTACGTTCAGAATATTTCGACCATGCTCGGGTGCAAGCACGTCATGATAATATTAGCGAGTGATTGTACCCTAGTATTGTAGCGAATGACGGGCAAGGACGCTCAACAATGACGCAGACGTTTGAATATTTCGCCATCGTGCCACACCCCAACGAGGCGCAGATTCTGGTGATGTCCGAAGGGGGTGGATATACGCTGCCTCATTTCGAGATGCAGGAGGCGCGATTCTGGCAGGTGGTGGATCATGTCAACAGCCACTTGAGCAAGCTGCTGGCGATGCCGGTGACGACGCTGCGGTGTTTGAGCACGAGGCACGACGCGGAGGCGGAACGGACGACGCGGGTGTACGCGATTGATGGGCCGGGGTTGGGCTGGAAGCTGCCGAAGGGGGCGCGCTGGGCGACGACGGCGGATTTGGAAGGGCTGCTGTTCGAGCGGCAGCGGGACTTCGCGCAGATGTGGTTCGGGTGGCAGGCGCGCGAGTCGGCGGTGGAGTGGTACCGGCCTGATTGGTTCGGGATGGTGAGCCAGTGGATTTACGACCAGTTGGAACGGCTGGGGATCGAGGGTGTGGGGCTGGTGGAGCAAATGCGCACGTGGGAACGTTCGGCGATCCTGCGGGTGATGACGGAACGGGGGTATGTGTACTTCAAGGCGCTGCCGCCGATGTTCAAGCACGAGCCGCCGCTGATGGTGTGGTTGGCGCATAACTTCCCGGAGGCGTTCCCGAAACCGCTGGCGGTGGACGGCTGGCGGCGGTGGATGCTGCTGCCGGATTTTGGCAGTGTGACGCTGGACGGCGTGGCGGCGATTGAACGGTGGGAGGCGGCGCTGCGCCGGTTGGCGGAATTGCAGATCGCGCTGTCGGTGAAGATCAACGATTTGATCGGGCTGGGCTGCCCTGACCGGCGGTTGTATACACTGGAGCGGCTGATTGACCCGCTGCTGGCGAACCCGGCGGCGCAACTTTCCGGCAGCGAGTTGAAACTATCGGAAGGGGAGATGATCGCGCTGCGGTCACGGATTCCGGATTATAAGCAGATGTGCAGCGAACTGTACCGCTACAGCATTCCGGCGACGCTGGAACACGGGGATTTTTGGCCGGGGCAGGTGGTGGTGGGGGATGAGCAGATGGTGTTCATCGACTGGTCGGATTGTTCGGTGAGCCACCCGTTCTTCAGCATGAACTTTTTGACGGACGGGGATTTGCAGGCGCCGGATGTGCCGGGGGTGCGGGAACGGCTGCGGGAGGCGTATTTGCAGCCGTGGGTGGCGTATGAGCCGATGCCGAAGCTGGTGCAGGCGTTCGAGCTGGCGCAGCAGTTGGCTCCGCTGCATTACGCGCTGATCTACCACCGGCAGATTTTGCCGCAGATGGAGAACGCGTGGGAGATGAACAATATGATTCCGTTTTACCTGCGCAAGCTGCTGCCGGGGGGATAGGGCGCGACCACCGATTGCCCACCGCCTCTTGCAGCGGGCGAAGGCTGGTGTAAACTAGGCCAGCGTGTGTGCCGATGATGGACACCTTTTCGCCCGATAGTGTGAACGTTGTGTTATGTCACGAGCTTTTCAATCCATTTTGATCCTCAGTTTGGCCGTGTTTGTGATCCTGACGGTGGCGCTGCTGCCGGTACAGGCGCAAGATGATGCCGCGCCCGCCGCGATGCCGACGGTGGCTGCGCCGGCGACTCCGACGGTGATTCCACGCCCGCTGCCGGCGCATGTGCTGACGGCAGAGCGGACGACGGTGGAGCTGTATTTTGATGGGCTGGCGCAGGGGCAGACGGGATTGATCCGGGCGGTGGGGGATGGATTGGCGGGGGCGCGGGCGCGCTTCCTGAATGAACTGGTGGATTTTTTTCCGGCGGATGATGGCAGCTTTTACGGGCTGATCAGCATCAGCATGGAGCAGACGGCGCGGACGTATGATCTGGATGTGCTGGTGTGGTACAGCGATAACACGCGGCAGACGATCAATACACGGGTGGGATTGGTGATCGGGGCGTTCGTGCGGCAAGAGGTGAATGTGCCGCCGGATAAGGCGTATCTGGTTGATCCGGAGATCGAGCGGAATGAGCTGGCGCGGTTGGAGAGTGTCTTCAGCACGGTGACGCCGAGTGTGCTGTGGGGCGCGAACGGCTTCCAACTGCCGATCCCCGGCGCAGAGTTGACCTCGGCCTTCGGGGCGTTCCGCAACTTCAACCAGACGATGCAGACGCGGCATACGGGCTGGGATTTGCGGGCGACGCTGGGACAGCCGGTGATGGCCAGCGCGGCGGGACGGGTGGCGTACACGGGCTTGATGGATATACGCGGGAATATTGTGGTGATCGACCACGGGTACGGTGTGTTCACGACGTACTGCCATTTTTCGCAGGTGCATGTGACACGCGGGCAGACGATCACGCAAGGGCAGGTGCTGGGGACGGTGGGCAACACCGGACGCACCAGCGGGCCGCACTTCCACTGGGAGGTGGCGGTGAACGGCGAGTTCGTGGACGCGGTGCAGTTCACGCAGATGTGGAAGCCGAACGCGCCGCCGGCCTAGGTTTTGAACCCCTTAACTTGGTTTTAAAAGCGAGATGGTATGATGATGTCTTCCTGTCATCCATGAGGACGATTCATCATGCCGGTTACTGATTCCAGCAGTGTACCTTCAGTAAGTTATGGCGAGTTGATCCGGTTGTTTTTGCGGTTGAGCCTGACGGCTTTCGGCGGGCCGGTGGCGCATATCGCGATGGGCGAGGACGAGATTGTGACGCGGCGCAAATGGCTGACGCGCGAGCATTATCTCGATCTGGTTTCGGCGACGAACCTGATCCCCGGCCCGAACTCGACCGAGGTGATGATTCATGTGGGGTATGTGATGAAGGGGATTCCCGGCGCGCTGGTGACGGGGATATGCTTCATCGGGCCGGCGTTTTTGCTGACGATGGTGCTGGCGGCGCTGTATATGAGCAGCGGGAGTTTGCCGGAAGCGACGGCGCTGCTGTGGGGGATCAAGCCGGTGATTGTGGCGATCATCGCGCAGGTGGGCTACCGGCTGGCGATGACGGCGTTGAAGAATCGGGCGCTGTGGGTGTTGTTTGTGGGGGCGGCGCTGGTGCTGTGGCTGACGCCGCTGCCGGAAGTGCTGGTGATGCTGGCGACGGGCGTGATTTATGCGCTGCTGACGAGCCGGTTGGACGGGATAGGGGCGTGGGTGGGGCTGACGCTGCCGCTGGCTGAAGCGGGACAGCGTGCGCCGCTGCTGGTGCAAGTGACGCAGAGCGCCCCGCCGGGATTGTGGGACATCTTCTTTTACTTCCTCAAGATTGGCTCGGTGCTGTTCGGCAGCGGGTATATTCTGATCACGTATATTCAGCAGGATCTGGTGAATGGGTTCGGCTGGATCAGCGGGCAGCAACTGCTGGACGCGGTGGCGATCGGGCAGGTGACGCCGGGGCCGGTTTCGACGGCGGCGACGGTGGTGGGGTATATCGTAGCGAGCTGGCCGGGGGCGGTGGTGGCGACGATCGGGGTGTTTTTGCCTTCGTTCGTGCTGGTGATTTTGACGGCGCCGCTGATTCCGAAGATGCGACAGGTGAAGTTTTTGAGCGCGTTTCTGTCGGGCGTGAACGCGGGGGTGATCGCCGCGATTTTGATCACGCTGGTTGACCTGACGGGCGCGGCGCTGCGCACGCTGGATGGCAGCGGGTGGAGTCCGGTGGCGATTGGGCTGGCGGCGGTGGCGCTGCTGCTGTTGATCCGTTACAAGATTAACGCGACGTGGTTGATTGTGGCGGGGGGTGTGATCGGGTTGGTGGCGGGCGCTGCCGGTGTGGGCTGAGGCGGCGGGCTTGCGCAGGGCTGACCGGATTGCTTAGTATTAACCCACCAACCGCAAAGCAAAGGAGCATACAGCATGGAAGTGGGATTCATCGGGCTGGGCGCGATGGGGCAGCATATGGCGAAGAATCTGGCGGCAGCCGGTCATGTGGTGAAGGCTTATAACCGCACCCGCAGCCGTGCCGAGGCGCTGGTGAGCGACGGGGTGCAGGTGATGGACAGCGCGGAACAGGCCTGCGCGAGTGATGTGGTGATTACGCTGCTTTCGGACGACGCGGCTGTGGAAGCGGTGGTGTTCGGCGAGGGCGGGTTCATCGAGGCGATGCGACCGGAGACGGTGCATGTGTGCATGAGTACGATCAGCGTGGCGCTGGGCGAACGGCTGGCGGCGGCACATACGGCGGCGGGGCGGGCATATGTTTCGGCTCCGGTGTTCGGGCGGCCTGATGCAGCGGCGGCGGCCAAGTTGTTCATCGTGGCGGCGGGGGACGCGGGGGCGATTGCGCACTGCCAGCCGGCGTTTGATGCGATGGGGCAAAAAACGTTTGTGGTGGGGGATGAGCCACGGATCGCCAATTTGTATAAGATCGGCGGCAATTTCTTGATCGCCTGCATGATCGAAAGCCTGAGCGAGGTGTTCGCGCTGGTGCAGAAGTACGGGGTTGATCCGGTGGATTATTTAGAACTGCTGACGAACACGGTGTTCCCCGCGCCGGTTTACCGGAATTATGGCGGGATGATCGCACGGCAGGCGTTTGAACCGGCGGGCTTCAAGCTGCCGCTGGGGTTGAAGGATGTGCGGCTGGCGCTGGCGGCGGCGGACGCGGAATCGGTACCGCTGCCGGTGGGGAGTGTGGTGCGCGATCATCTGGTGAGCGCGATGGCGAAGGGGTACGCGGAACTGGATTGGTCGGTGCTGGGGTGGATCGCGCTGGAGAACGCGGGGTTGAAGTGATGGAAGGTTGAAGGGGCAGCCAAGTGACCGCCCCTGTAACTTATGTGCTTAGTTCGAACTGCGGCTGGGGAGCTTGGGGATGAGCCAACCGAGGAAGGCTTCCTCCGAGCGCGATTGCAGGAAGACACGTCCCGGTCCGGTGAGGTTGCAGACGAAGCCTTCGCCGCCGAGGATG
>JAFLCH010000237.1 GCA_017303775.1 Anaerolineae bacterium
AGGCGTTCGCGGAAGGGCAGCAGATCGTTGCGGGTGCTGACGAGCCAATCGGCCAAGTCCGAGCCATCGGCGGCGGGGACATAAATCTGGTAGGAGCCGAGCAGTTCGTAGAGGCCGTTGAGCATGCGCCCCAGACCGTCCCAAACGGGATTGGTGGGGTCGATGGCGCGGCTGCTGTCGAGGGCATTGAGGGCATCGCGGGGGCTGGCGGTGGCCTGCCGCCCGATGACGTGCATGTTATCGGCCAGCGCCATCGCCGCGTAGAGGGCGCGTTCGAGGGCGGAGGCGGGGAGTTTGCGATCCGGCAGGTTGTGGCGTTTGTTGATGGCATCGACGAGCGTACCGAGGGCGGTGAGGCCATCGACGACGGAACGGTAGCCATCCCGCATTTCGGGGAGGCTGACCGGATTGGAAGCGGCGATGCGATCCAAGGCGGTGTTGATTTCGACCAGAATGGCGCGCAGCTCGGTGACTTGAATGCCTTCGGAAGCGAGGGCGATGAGGGCGGTTTCGAGCCGGTAGAGATTGGGACGCAGCAGAAGCACATCGGGTGTGTAGGCCGAGATGCGTTCGGCGAGGAGGGCCTGCGCAGCACGGGCGCGGTTGTCGGGCGCGGGTGTGGTGACCAAGACTTGGGCGGCGCGGGCGTTTTGACCCTCGAACAGAAGACTGATGGCATCCATGACGGCGCGAGGCGCGGGCTGGATGTGGGCATCGTTGAGGAGGGTGGCAAATTCCAGCAGGAGATCGACGAGGGTGCGGGTTTCGTTGCGGGCGTTGGTGCGCAGTTCTTCGAGCAGATCGACGGCGCGCCCCCAATTGGCGGATTCGAGGTAGATGCGGCTGGCGTCAAGGTCGGCATCGACTTCGAGATCACGCAGGCGCGCGCTGATCTCGGTCTGGGCGGCGCGGGTCTGGGGGTGACCGGGGTCGGCGGCCAGCGCGGGATTGATGGTGTCGAGCAGGCTGACGAGTTCCTCTTTGCTGCGCTGCTGACGGAGCCGTTCGGAGACGCGGCCTAGAATGGCGTTGCGTTCCCGTTCGAGGGGGTCACGGTATTCGGTGAGGGCGCGACGGAGGTCGGGAATGGCGCGATAACGCAGTTTGGCGTTGGGATGCAGGGCTTTGCTGATGATGGCCTTGAGGCGGGAGGAGAGGCGTTCGGTATCGCGCCCGAAGTCGAGGAGGAAATCCTCGGCAGCATCACGGGGAATATCGGCACGTCCGCCGCCGGTGACGATGAAGTAGAGGAGTTCGCCGACTTGAAAGATGTCGCTCTGGCGGCTGATGCCCTGCGGGGTCATCTCGTCACCTTCGAGGAAGACGGCGTTGCCCCAGTCGATCAACTTGAGGTGGTAACGGTCACGATCCCAGAAGAGATGTTTGGCATCGACATCGTTATAGACGATTTCGTGAGAATGGGCGGTTTGGAGGATGTCGAGCAGACTATCCACGATGACGAGCATCTCCAGTTCGGGGAGACGTTCTTCACGCTGGGCGAGGTCGCGGACGAGGTCGGCGATGAGGGTACCCTGCGCGCGTTCCATGACGATATACTGGTGGGCGCTGCCACCGACGACGAATTGGCCGCTGCCGAGCAGTTCGGTGACGACGGGATGACCGGTGAGGCGTTGGAGGGCTTTGCGCTCGTTGAGGATGCTGACTTCCTGCCCGGCACGGATGGGCGGGGCGTCGTTGGGCGCGGGGCGCTTGATGACGACGGGACGGTCATCGGATTGGGTATCGACAGCGCGCAGGGTTTCGCCTGAGCGCCCACGAGGATAGATGTAATCGTAACGGTAGCGGTTATCAAACAGGCTGTCAGCCATCAGCGTTTCACAATTCTATAGTAGAAAATTCACAATCACGGGGGAGAAAGCCGGTTGAGGGCTGGCCACCGTGCGCTATTTACCGAATTATTGCGGGCGGCCACCGTAAAATGTCACGAATTTCTTGCAGCCGCTTATAAGATGTAACAAAATCATAAGTCCCTAATTCTACTGATCCGGTGGCAGTGTGCAAATCTGGAATTCAGAATAGGATGAATCTACAGTAGGAAAACGAATTCGGTAAGGGTAACAAGATCCAACAGGACAGCAGGTGCAGTCATGACAGTCGATTTTGGACGTACAGCCAGTGATTATGCTCAATTCCGGGCGGGGTTTCCGGAGTCCTTTTTTGACCGGATGGGGATGTTGGGGATTGGACGAGCGGGACAGCAGGTGATTGATCTGGGGACGGGAACGGGGACCCTCGCGCGGGGATTCGCACGGCGGGGGGCAACGGTGACGGGGATTGATCCGGCTGCTCCGCTGTTGGAACAGGCCAAGCAGATGGACGCGCACGCGGGTGTGCAGGTGGCGTATCAGATCGGATGGGCGGAGAAGACGGGTTTGCCGGATCAGTCGGCGGATGTGGTGACGGCGGGGCAAAGCTGGCACTGGTTCGACGGGAACGCGGCGGCGCGGGAAGTACACCGGCTGTTAAAACCGGGGGGATATGCGGTGATCGCGCATTTTGACTGGATTCCGCTGAAGGGGAATCTGGTGGAGGCGACGGAAAACCTGATTATGAATCACAACCCGGATTGGAAGAAGTACAGCGGGACATCGGGGTTGTACCCGATCTGGCTGCGGCATCTGGGCGAGAACGGGTTTGATGGTCTGGAGACGTTTTCTTATGACGTGTTCGTGCCGTATACGCCGGAAGGATGGCGCGGGCGAATCCGGGCGAGCACAGGGGTGGGGGCGAGCCTCGCGCCGGAGCAGGTGGACGCGTTTGACCGTGATCTGGCGGCGCTGTTGAATAAGCACTTCCCACAGCCGATGCTGCATGTGCATCATCGTATCTGGGCGGTGGTGGCCGTGCGATAAGTGGTGGTGAGCGCTTTGCGGTTGGGGGGCGCTGTCGTTACAATGGACGAAAATCCTTTTTCACCGTCAGGATAAGCTGGTTATGTCGGGAACACGATTGTTCTTCGCCGTTTGCCTGTTGTTGAGCGCCCTGCTCATCGTGACTCAACTGCCTGTGTTACAACCGATGAAGGCGATGCCACCCGCACCCGCTGTGGGGATGGGGGTGTGGCAGGCGCGGGGGTGCGAGGGCTGCCACACGCTGTGGGGACAGGGGGGCGCGTTCGCGCCTGATTTGACGCAGATCTACGAGCAGCGGGGCGGGGATTATCTGCGGGAGTTTTTGGCGAATCCGCAGGCGTTTCATGTGGGGCAGCGGCAGATGCCGAGCTTCGGGCTGACGCGGAGCGAGACGGATAACCTGCTGGCGTTTTTGCAGTGGGCGGGAGAACAGGCTGCCGGCAGCGCGTGGCCGCCACAAGCGATTGTGGTGAGCGGCGGCGGTGGTTTGAGCGGAAGTGGTGTGGTGGATGCCCTTCCGGCGGTGGATTTGAGTGATCCGGTGGAACGGGGACGGTTGGTTTTCAGCCAACCGCCGGCGATATGCTCGACGTGCCATTCATTGGAAGCGGATGTGACGATTGTGGGGCCATCACTGGCGGGGGTGGCGACACGGGCCGGTGAGCGGATTCCGGGGGAGAGCGCGGAGGAGTATCTGCGCATTTCGATCATCAAGCCGGGGGTGTACATTGTGCCGGGGTTTGAGGATGTGATGCAGAAGAACTTCGGCGATGTGCTGACGAGTGAGCAGATTAATGACTTGATCGCGTTTTTGATGACGCTGACATCGGAAGTGGAGCCGGGATGATGCCAACAAGCGCTTACCGCTTCTTTCAACTGACGGTTGTGCTGCTGGTGCTGTATGCGCTGGCGGCGCTGGTGGCGGGACTCAAGTTTTTGCAGGCTGAGGACGCGCTGCTGACGGTGCTGCCGTACCAGCAGGCGAATGGATGGGCGAACAGTTTGCTGTACCTGACGGCGCTGACCGGATTGGTGGGCGGCGGGGTGCATATGGTGACGCGGCAGGGACAGGGCAACCGGCTGATCTTGCGGGCGGTGGGCTGGCTGTGGACGCTGGTGGTGATCGTCAGCGTGGCAGCAGGGGCGCTGGGTTTGCTGGAGGCACGCAGCGGATTGGAACTGCCGATGGTGGTGGACGCGGCGATTGTGGTGGTGGGCGCGCTGGTGCTGGTGGGATGCGCGCCGGCGCTGCGGCAGGGGCTGGCACAGGTGTGGGCAATGGGGCTGGCGGTGAGTCTGGTGGGCATCTTGATCGGGTTGATTCCGGCGGGCGATTTGCAGCAGGGGCGCGGCTGGCAGGCGTTGAGCGTGGGGCTGACGCAGTACACGGGGCTGCCGATGATGGCGCTGGCGCTGGGGTACTGGTTGATGCACCGCTTCAGTAACTTGACGCCGGCGTGGCTGGAACGGGATATTTACATCACAGCGGCGCTGGTGATGCTGGCGGGAGTGCTGGTGAGTCTGCCGGGGTTGAGCGGGACGCCGGATTGGGCGAGTCCGCTGGGCGGGGTGATGGCGGTGGCGCTGCCGGTGGTGTATCTGATGATCGCCGCGCGATGTTACCCGGCGCTGACGCGACGCAACGCGACGCATACGCTGGCGGCACACTGGTTTGTGCTGGGGCTGGTGCTGTATGTGCTGGGGATTGGTCTGGTGGGCGGGGTGCAGATGATTCCGGCGGTGCGGATGTATACGCTGGGAACCCGATTGAGCGATTTGCAAAGCACGCTGACGCTGCTAGCGGCCTGCGCGGTGGGGTTGGGCGTGGTGAACCAAGGGACGGCAGAACTGCGGGGACAAAACCGGCGGGTGACGGGACTCGCACCGTTCTGGTTGGTGGCGGGAGGGATTCTGGGGAGCGGGCTGGCGCTGGGATTGGCGGGGGTGGTGCAGGTGTATCTGGAACGGATGTTAAGCGTGGGGTATCTGGATACGCAACACCTGTTGATTCCGCTTTACGGCGGTTGGGTGCTGGGATTGGGCGCGACGGCGCTGGGGGCGCTGTTTTACGCGGTGGTGTACCGGATGCGACGACCGGATACGGCGGCATCCCGCTACCAGTGAACCCTTTTCCGCAGGTGAGGCGACCGGTCGATTAGCCGCGCGGGATGGCGACGGCTTCGATGAGCTGCACGCTCATGCCCTGCCGGAGCGTGTTCTGGATTTCGGCGACGGTATCGGTGTGGCGCATGAGGGCGAGGATGGCAGACTGGCTGGCCTGGGCTTCGACGGTGGCGCGGTAGGTGATGTTTTGGGCGACGCTGCCGGGGGCTTCGTCGAATTCCCCGTTTACTTCCACTTCTACACGATATACCTGAATATTCTGTTTGGCGGCTTCACGGTAGATGTCGTTGCAGTAGCAGGTGGCGAGCGCCAAAAATAGGAGTTCACCCCCGTTGGCGCTGGAGCCAAAACCGGCGGCACGGGGCGCGATGGTGATGGTATGGGTATTGTGGTTGGTGGTGAGGCTGATGTCGTGAAGGTTCTGGCTGTTGTCGAGATGGGCGCTGATCTTGAACATAAATGAACCTCATTCGATAGGATTATGAACCGATTGCCTGATTGTCGATCATTCCTGTGAGCCGGTTTCCTGTACTCCCAGCGCATAGATGGCGCGGCGATTCCAGCCGGATTCGGCGGCGATGGCGCGGGCGGCGCTGCTGAGCGATTCGCCGGATTCGAGGCGCGATTGTAAGGCTGCACGCACCCGATTTTCATCCCAAGCCGTTTCAGTTAAAGGGGCGCATCCTTCGATGACGAGGGTTATTTCGCCGCGCACGCCGTGTTCGCGGAAATGGGCTAAGACTTCAGCGGCTGTTCCGCGCTGAAATTCTTCGAACATTTTACTGAGTTCACGGGCGACACAAAGGCGGCGATCCCCTAAGACCGATTGTATGACGGCGAGGGTATCGAGGAGGCGATTGGGGCTTTCGTAACCGACGAGTGTGCGCGTTTCGGTGGACAGCGATTCGAGTAGGTGGCGCAGGGGTTTGTCCTTGCGAGGGAGGAAGCCGAGATAGACAAAGCCATCGGTGGGCAGACCTGAGCCGACGAGGGCGGGGAGGATGGCATTGGCACCGGGGAGCGGCTCGACACGGATACCGCGCGTGATGGCTGCTTTGACGAGTTCATAACCGGGGTCGGAAATTCCGGGCATTCCGGCATCGGATACTAAGGCAACATCGCCTCCGGCTAAGGCCTCGAAGATGGCATCCAATTTGGTGAGTTTGTTGTGTTCGTGGTAGCTGGTGAGGGGGGTTGTGATGGAAAAGTGCTGTAGGAGGAAGCGGGTGGTGCGGGTGTCTTCGGCGGCGATGAGCTGCACTTCGCGCAGGACGCGTAAGGCGCGGAGGGTGATGTCTTCGAGATTGCCGATGGGGGTGGGGACAATGAATAAGGTGGGCACTGTTTACTGCCTAGCTGTGTGGGGACTGGTTAGACAGCCCCCACATGGAAACGTGTGCCGTTTATTCTACCGTAAGGGTAATGACGGCTTCAACTTCATCGAAGACATAGGAGCCGAAGGAACGCGCGACATTCAAGACGTAGAACTCGCCGGCTTCCAAGTCGAGGGTGATGGTGGCGGTGCTGACCTTAGCGGTGTTATCCAAGTTGGCGAAGGTGACCTTGCCGTATTCGTCCCAACCGGAAACTTCCAGCGAGCCAAAGAGATCACCGACTTCTTG
>JAFLCH010000238.1 GCA_017303775.1 Anaerolineae bacterium
ACAAATGATCTGGTTTTGGGTTACCAAATGGTGACTATTTGGCGACGAGTTTTCTAACCATTTGAGGGAGGAGAATTGTTAAGACGGTAGGCAAATGGTTAGAAAATAGTTTGTGGGGCAAAAATGGGGTGATGATGGAACGTGCGGTAAATTGGTTGGTTCGGATTGAGGATAATGATTGGCAAGATCATCACTGCCGTAAGCACGACAGGACGCCCAACCCTCACAACGCCGACTTGCTCTGCCGTAGCTGCACCTCTCGCCTTCTAGTCACGCTTCACGCACGAACGACTTAAGTTGAGGCCGAAATGAAATAGCCAGCGGGTGCGACCTTACATTTTCCATATTTTGACTATGTTACCTGCTGCTGTTGCTATAACGTAACTATGTGGCATAAGAATAGCAAACTGCAAATGTCCATGCTCTGGTTCAGTATGAATTAATTCTTTAAGTATTTCCCCATCATCCGCAGATAACAAAAAAGCTTTGTCTGATAACCATACTCCGGTAACAATCTTTGTACCATCATTACTCCAAGCAGCATTGGAAATCCAACCACCAAACTCTTTTTTCAATAGTTCATTACCTGAACTTATGAGCCATGTACGAACAGTACCATCATAAGATGAAGTTAGAATTTTTTGATTATCAGGAGTGAACTCCGCTGTTTTTACATCATCTGTGTGACCTAATAATTGTTTAATCAAATGTCCAGTCGCAACGTCCCATATAATAACCGAATTATCATCACTAGCCGTAACGATAAGACTACCACCATAACTAAAACGGACATCGTTTATTGGTTCTGTATGCCCTTTTAATACTTGTATTGTGCTTCCTTCGGTTGAATCCCAAATTCTTACCGAACTATCCTTGCTGGCAGTAGCAACTTTACTTCCATCTGAACTCCATGAAACACCACGTATAAAGTCGCTATGGCCTATAAAATAGGTAATACTTTTGCCTGTCTGTGCATCAATCGTTTGAGCAATATTCCCAGCATATGCTCCTATCAATATTTTCTTGCCATCAGGGCTAAATATCAATTGTCCAGATGTCTGTTTATACTTTCTTTCATCAGAGCAGAGATCAAATACATTACGCAACGATCCATCACCTACAGCCCACAAATAGACTTTACAATCATCTCCGGTTGATATGGCGATTAACTCACCACTAGGGCTAAAACTTCCAGAGACAACACCATTTACGTGCTCTAAGACTAAACTCGGATTTTTATGTGTAGAATCAAGGAATAAATAAATTGAAAAAGCTGCCAGTATTATGAGGACAGTCAAAAGTACAAATCTTCTCGGTAGCCATCCCATGATTAGTACCACACAAAACTAGAGAGAGTGAACCCGATAATAGGCTGCTTGAAAAATGAGTTCGCCAACATGGTAGTGACCTTCTCCATCCGGGCAGAGCACTATATCGCCCTTGAGAATACCTTTTGACACCGTCCGTAAAGCGCCACAGGCAAGCCCGGCAGCAACCTTTGTTTTGTCCGGATTATTGGCAAGAAAAATGGGGATAAACTCACGATTGAACGAGCGCCATTCTTCGTGGAGCTTGAGGGTAAGGTCTTGATTGATGCCATAATCAGCGCCGATAAACCCCTCGGCAACACATTGTTTGGCGTAGATGCTCTTTTTTCCGAGCATAATTCGATAGTAGTTTTTCATCTTGGGTTTATATCAACCTCGTTTTCAGTGATCTTTTTGCACCATATAAGAACCTATTTTATACTCATCTTTCAATAACTGATCTCACAATTGATATGTGGTTCGCGATCATGCGGGGCATGGTCTGGTGGTTGAGGCGACTGTTCAGCGCAGGGACGGTTGATGCTTCATGGGCAGACCAACAGCGAACCGGGCTGCAAAATTGACTGGATAGACGTATGACCATCTCAGACAAACTGAACCAGAAGAACCTCGAATTGATCGAGCGGATCGGGGAAGGTGGCGCGGGGGCGGTGTACCGGGCGCACCAAGCGATACTGGATCGTGAGGTTGCCGTGAAGGTCATTTTGCCGCACCTCGCGAATCATCCTGATTTCATCCGCAACTTTGAGCTGGAAGCGCAGCTCATCGCCCGCTTGGAACATCCGCATATTGTGCCGCTGTATGACTTCTGGCGCGACCCGGACGGCGCTTATATCGTGATGCGGTATTTGCGGGGGGGAAGCCTGCGCGACCGGATGGATGAGCGGCCACTGTCGCTGGTCGAGGTGGATGTGCTGTTTGACCAGCTCACGAACGCCTTGAGCGCGGCGCATCGGGCGTCGGTGGTACACCGGGATTTGAAACCGGACAACATTTTGTTGGACGAAGACGGCAACGCTTACCTGAGCGACTTCGGGATTGCGCGGCATACGGGGCACAGTCCGACGGAGGAAAATGTTTCGGGCACGCTGGCTTATATCGCGCCGGAGCAGTTGATGTCTCACCCGACTCATGCGGCGATGGACATCTACAGCATGGGGATCATCCTGTTCGAACTGATTACGGGACACCATCCCTTCAAGCATTACCCGCCGGGGCAGATCATCCAGATGCACTTGAACGAACCGCTGCCGGAGCTGATGGACTTCCGGCCTGATCTGCCGGAGCGGTTGGGGCGGGTGCTGCAAAAGGCGACATCGAAAGCACCGGAAGACCGGTACGATAATATCCGCGATTTGTGGCGCGACTTCCACCGGTGTATTTCCAAGGGGGATACGTCTAGCTTTGACCGGGAAGCGGTGGAGAAGCGCAACCCGTATAAGGGTTTGCGCCCGTTTGAGGAAGCGGACGCGGGGGATTTCTTCGGGCGCGAGGTGTTGGTCGAGGAACTGCTCAAGCGGATGACGGAGGATATGCCCTACCGTAATTTTCTGGCGGTGGTGGGGGCGAGCGGCAGCGGGAAGTCCAGCTTGATCCGCGCGGGGGTGATCCCGCACCTGCGCAGCGGGGTCGTCCCCGGCTCGAACCGGTGGTTTATTTGCGAGATGATCCCCGGCGCAAGCCCGATCTCGGCGCTGACGCAAGCGCTGTTGAGCGTGGCACCGGGAGCGCCGCCGCGCTTGCAGGAACAGCTTGAGTCTGACCCACGGGCGCTCCTGTGGGCGATTGATAACATGATGGCGAAGGTCGAGGGCGATTTGCTGCTGTTCATCGACCAATTTGAAGAAGTGTTCACGATGACGAGAGAGGAAAGTGAACGGGCGCACTTCCTCGATTTGCTGCGGCACGCGGTGTCGGCGGAGGGGTCACGCTTCCGGGTGATCGTGACGCTGCGGGCTGATTTTTATGATCGCCCGCTGCATTATGAGGGCTTCGGGGAAATTATGCAGCAGCGCACACAGGTTGTGCTGTCGCTGAACGTGAACGAGATCGAGCGGGCGATCACGAGTCCGGCGTATGGTGTGGGCGCACAGGTGAACACGGATCTGGTGGCGGCGATCATCGCGGATGTGAAGGAAGAGCCGGGGGTGCTGCCGCTGCTTCAGTATGCGCTGACGGAGGTTTATGAACGCTCGGACGGCATGATGCTCACACTGGACGCGTATCTGGAAAGCGGCGGTGTGGAGGGGGCGCTGGCACGGCGGGCGGAAGATGTTTATGAACGACTGAACGAGTCGGAACAGGAGACGGCGCACCAGTTGTTCTTACGGTTGGTGACGCTGGGGGATCAGGCAGTTGATACGCGGCGACGAGCGAAACAATCGGAACTGCTGTCGATCACGGGTGGGCAGCGGGAGCAGGTGGAGGCGGTTCTGGAACAGTTCGGGGAGTTCCGGCTGCTGGCGTTTGACCGCGATTCGGTGACGCGCGAACCGACCATCGAGATCGCGCATGAGGCGTTGATTCGAGGCTGGCAGCGACTGCGTACATGGTTGGACGAGGGGCGTGAAGATCTGCGGATGCAGTCGCAGTTGGCGAAGCTGGCAGAGGATTGGGTGAAGGCGGGGCGAGATGAGAGTTACCTGCTGCGGGGGGTGCGGCTGAGCCAGTTCAAGGAATGGGGGCAGCCGGCGCGGCTGAAGCTGAACCTGACTCCGGTGGAGCGCGAACTGCTGGATACGAGCATCCGCGAAGAGGAAAAAGAGACCGCTATCCGCGAGGCGGCGCAGCGGGATAAAGAGCGGCTGACGGCACGCACACAGTCGCAGCAGCGCCAACTGATCGCGGTGCTGGTGGTGGGCGTGGTGATGGCGGGTTTGCTGAGTGTTCTGGCGCTGATTCAGGGGAACCGGGCGCAGAACGAGGCTGACCAGAACGCTACGGCGCAGTTTGTGGCACAGGAACAGGCGGATGATGCTGAAAACGCACGCGCTACGGCGCAGGCGAATGCTGAATCGCTGCGGACGGCGCTGGATGAGATCCGCAGCTTGAACATGGTCGACAGCGCGCTACAGGCACTGGAAAACAATGACATCGATTCGGCGATTGCGCTGGCGGCAGGGGTGAGCGCGATTTCGGAGCCGTCCGAGCCGGTGCAGCGGATGTTCGCTGATATTGCGCCGCTGGTGTACACGGCGGGCACGCTGGCGGGACACAGTAATGATGTACGGGCTATTGCTTACAGCCCGGACGGGAGCCGGTTGGTGTCGGCGGGGATTGACCGTAAAGTGCTGATGTGGGATATGACCGACGGGACGATCCTGCATGAGATGGAGGAACACACCCAGCCGATCCTCGCGGTGGATTACAGCGCGGACGGGCGGTATGCTGCGTCGGGGGATAACCGGGGGCTGGTGATTATCTGGGATGCGGCGAGCGGTGCGGTCATCCACCGGCTTGAGGGGCATGCTCAAAGTGTTCACGGGCTGGCGTTCAGCCCTGATACGGCGCAACTGGCGTCGGCTTCGGCGGATGGCACGATCATCCTGTGGGATGTGGAGACGGGCGAGGCGATGGAGCGGTTTGCGGGGCATGATGGAGCGGTGCTGGCGGTGGATTACAGCCCTGATGGCAGGCGGCTGGCCTCCGGTTCGCTGGATGATACGATCAGGCTGTGGGATGTGGAAACGGGCGAGGTGACGGCACGTTGGGACACGGGGTATAACGTGCGGGCGGTGGTCTTCAGCCCGGATGGGACGCAGGTGGCATCCGCAAGCGATGAGAACACGATCAAGCTGTGGGATTCTGAGAGCGGGGCGGTTCTGCGCACCTTCAGCGGGCATATCAACCAAGTGCTTTCGGTTCAGTTCAATTCAACGGGGACGGAGATCGTTTCGGCCTCAGCGGATTCTACGGTGCGGGTTTGGGACAGCGTGACGGGCGAAAGCTTGCAGGTGTACCGACTGGGTAACAGCCGCATCTTTTCGGCGGTTTTTCATCCGCGTAATCATTTGATCGCCTCGGCATCCAGCGAAGACACGATCCGGTTGTGGAATGTGCAGCCGATTCCGCTGAATAGGCCGCTGGTGCTGCGGGGTCAGCAGGATGATGTTCACGAGGCGGCCTTCAGCCCTGATGGGGCGTATGTGCTGAGCGGGTCGGGCAGCCTGTTCGACCCTGTGCCGAACGATAAGCGGATGATTTTGTGGGATTGGCAGACGGGCGAGCAGATTCGGATTCTGGATGGGCACAGCGATACGGTGACGGCTGTGGCGTGGAGTCCGGATGGGCGGCAGGCACTGTCGGCGTCACGGGATGGGACGTTGATCGTGTGGGACGTGGCTACGGGGGAAGCGCTGCGGCGGTTTGAAGGGCATACGGATTGGGTATGGGACGCGGACTTTAGCCCGGACGGCAAGCAGGCGCTGTCGGCGTCACGGGATGGGACGTTGATTCTGTGGGATGTGGGGAGCGGCGACATCATTCAGCGGCTCACGGCACACGGGGAATGGGTTAACGTGGGGATCTTCAGCCCGGATGGCAGGCTCATCGCCTCCGGTTCGGATGACCGGCGGGTGTTGATCTGGGATGCGCAAACGGGGGCGGTGGTGCGCGAGTTGATCGGGCATGAAGGTTCGGTGCATAACCTCGCGTTCAGCCCGGACGGCAGGCTGCTGATTTCTGTTTCGGCGGATACGACGGCTATCCTGTGGGATGTGCAGCGCGGTGAATTGATGGCGCGGTTTTTTGACCATCAGGCGTTTGTAAACGGGGTGGACTTCAGCCCGAACGGCGAGATGTTTGTGACGGGGAGCGCGGACGGCGAGGTGGTGTTGTGGGACGCGGCGACCAACCAGAGTGTGCGGGCATTTTCGGGCGAGGGGGCTGTGCTGAACGCGACATTCAGTCCGGATGGTCAATGGGTGATGACGACGTTTGACAGCGGTTTGATCCGCATTTACCCGCTCAATCAGGCGGTGGTGCTGGATTGGATCACGGAGCATGTCTATCTGCGCCCGTTTAGCTGTGAGGAACGGCAGCGGTTCGGCATCGAGCCATTGTGTTTGCCGGAAGTGGGTTAACGCAAAAGCAGCGACGATGTGCCGCTGCTTTGGATCGGTGGGGGTGGGTGAAGCTGATTACTGGCAGAAGCTGCTGCCCTGCGACTGCGGCGCGTTCTGTAACTTTTCGTCGATGCGCTGAACCGCAGCATCGTCACCCAAGAGGCTGAAGAATTCTCTGGCGGCCTGATAACGGGCAT
>JAFLCH010000239.1 GCA_017303775.1 Anaerolineae bacterium
GGTAATTTCCCGTGGTATGCAGCGGGTTACTTGCGTAAAACTGATTTCGATCTCCGTGGACAGCCTGTCCATAACATCTTTCTTTCAGCGTGTTCAGAGTTAGGTTTAGTGGGTTTAGTGTTACTTCTAGTCAATTTGTCTGCCGGTCTGTGGGCGGCCTTCCGGTTGATGTCCAGCGCCTCAACCCACATTTTACGGGTAGGTTTTGCGTCCGCAGTGGTCGCTCTGATGATCATCGGTTTGCTCGATCATTATCCATGGACATTAATTCAGTTTCAGGTCGCGTGGTGGGCAATGTTTGGCATAGCCGTTAATCCCGGATTGCCTTCCTCTGAGGTCGCGTTGGTTGAGAATTGACGCCATATGTGTCAAAATCACCCCATCGCAGAAATGAGTAGACCGACTTGATGAAACCGCAATTACCATCTTCTTGGCGCGAAAGCACCCTCTTGACCGCTGTCTTGTTGTTTTGGATACTGTTTATCTTCTATTTCTATTGGGCAACCAATGGTTCACCGGGTTTGGAAACCCTCAATAACATCACTCAGGAGATCGTTGCCTTTTTTGCCCGGTTTTTCACCGCCCCATATTATGTGCCGGCCTAGCGCCGTGACCTTGACCCTCTCGCCGAATAACACGATGCCACGCTTATAAAGGGTTTTGAATGATATTGCTTCGCGAAGGTCTTCTGGTTAGTTTATATGCCCTTGCATGTTTGGCGTTTGGGCTTCTTCTCGTGCGCTGGCTTGCCCCGCGTGGATCTTTCGGCAGTACATCACAAACGCTGGCATTAGTAGCCACAGGCTTCTTGTTGGGGCAGGGAATTCTCGCGGTAATCTGGCAGTTCGTTTTGATGCTCGGTTGGTTTACCACACCGGTGGTGATTCTTTTGCTCATCGCCATCACGGTACCCGGCCTCCCGTACTTATGGAGCTTACTGCCCCCCGTTTCGCAGCTCATTTTAACGGCTGTCAGCCGTCTTAGGCGCGAACCTTGGTACTGGCAGCTCCTTATCATCATCATTCTCGTGCTGATAGCTGTCGCATCCTTCGTTAGCTTATTACCCCCGCAGGCGCGAGGGGATGCCCTTGCGTACTATTTGGCACTCCCGAAGCTGTTCGCTGCCTCAGGACGTATGGAATTCTTACCCGGTTATACCGGCTTTGATGTGGTAGGCATTCAGGCCGAGTATCACTTTGCCGCGCTCATGGTTCTGGGCGGGATGGGCAAAACGATCATCGTTCCCGTTGTATTAGCGCTCTTTGCCATCATGATTGCCTTAGGCAAAGAAAGCGCCTTGGGGCATCGTGGCTTATGGCTGCTGCTGGCTCTCGTTTTAACATCCTCGATGGTCACCCAGCTCATCTGGGACGGCAAAACCGATCTACTCGGTACTGCTCTTGGAGTAGCCGCTTGCTATTGGGCTATATTTGCCACCTCGGATGCTGGTTCAGCACGTATCGCTGGCTTGCTAGGCGGGTTATCCATCATCGCCAAAATGTCCTTGTTAGCCATCATGCCGCCCATTCTGTTGGTGATCATACTCTGGCGCTTCCGTCCTGATGTGGGCGTACCGTTCAGGCTCTGGGGGCGGCAGTTGCTGGTTCGTCTGCTGTGGGTTGGGGGCTTTGCGCTGCTGGCGCTGTTACCCAATGCCTTGAAGAACGCCATCGTCTATCAGGCTCCTCTCGCGCCATTAATCGGAGGGGTAATCCCGTTCGTCGAGCAGTCATGGTATAGCCCTGAAGATACCCAACGTCTCTTAATCAGCTATCCCTTCGCCCTTGTGTTCGGGAATTACTGGGCACAGGTGGGGCAGATGTCGCCTCTCTGGTTGGCCTTCCTCCCCTTAGTGATCCTGCTCAAGCCGCCGCAGCGCTTCTCAAAAAGTATCCTGCTCCAATTAACCATCGCGGGATTGCTAGGCGTATTAGTATGGGTCTTGTTCAAACCTACTATTTTCGCCCCGCGTTACTTTATGCCGCCGCTTCTCTTACTCTTGCTTCCCGCTGCTCGTGCCGCCGAACGCGGCTTGGATCGCTTAAACGCCCCGCTGGGCAGCCTCATCTTCACCGTGACCGCCGGGACACTCACCATCGTCCTGTTCGGTTATATCCGTGGTAACTACGTTGTCCCCGCGCCGGACTCAATGGTTGCTTATGCCGCGCGCCTGGCGGTCGGGGAAGCCAGCCCCTGCCAGTACGAATATCTGGGTTCGGATGCCAGTTGCGCTGTCGCCGAAATCATTTCCACCCGCGCGGAGCCGCACGATCGTGTTTTCCCCGCTAGTTATTACACCTACTGGTTGGATTCCCCGCAGCTTCAGTGTCTGCCCACCGCGGAAGAACAAGAACAGATTTTGAACCAACCCAGCACGCAGGAACGTTGGGCCATGCTCTATAAACTGGGTTTCAAATTCTTCTATGTCGATACACTTCTGTATAATGACTACAATTTTGATCGCACGTTCCCCCCGGATTGGCTTCAACTTGAAACCTTATGGGAACGCGATACATTTGTACTTTACCAGTTACACGCGCTGGATTCGGAACATCAACCGGAGCGGCTTTGCTAGGAGATGATTGTGGTTTCCAATAAAACCATCTTTATTACAGGGGGCGCGGGGTTCATCGGTTCAACCCTCGCCGGTCGTTTGATCGAGAACAATCAAATCATCATTTACGACAACCTCAGGCGCGACTCGCTCAAAGATAAACCCTTCAAGGATCATCCTAACCTCAAACTGATCAAAGGCGATGTGCTTGACTATGATCACCTCGCTCGTTCCATGCAGGGTTCCGATATAATCGTTCACTGTGCCGCTGTTGCCGGCATCGATACCGTCATCAAGAGTCCCAAAACCACCATGCGCGTCAATATGGTAGGGTCAGCCAACGTGCTGGAAGCGGCCGCCAGCCTGCCGCATTGTGATCGGGTTGTTTGTTTTTCCACCAGTGAAGTGTTCGGTCAACAAGCCTTCCGTTCCTCAGAAACCGATAACACTGTGATGGGAAGTGTGGGCGAAGCGCGTTGGACATACGCGGTGAGCAAGTTAGCGGAAGAACATCTTGCGATTGCCTACTACAACGAAAACTGGTTACCAACCACTGTCGTGCGTCCCTTTAATGTCTATGGGCCGGGACAGGTGGGGGAGGGCGCCCTTCGTACCTTCATCATGCGCGCCGTAAATGATGAAACTATCGAAATTCATGGCGATGGCACACAAATACGTGCATGGTGCTATGTCGATGATATGGTCGATGGTGTCTTGTTAGCCATGCGCCATCCCAAAGCAGTGGGTGAGTCTTTCAACATCGGCAACCAGAAAGCGGTCGTGACCATCTACGGTTTGGCCAATACCGTCGTGCGCGTCCTCGGTTCCAAATCAAAAATAGTCTTCACCCGCAAAGATTATGCCGATGTCGAGCTTCGCATCCCGTCCGTCACCAAAGCCCGCGAGATACTCGGCTTCGAAGCCAAGGTGGATCTGGATGAAGGAATTCTACGTACAGCCGAGTTTTACAGCCAGCGAGTCAAGAACAAATGATACGCCTGACCATCCCCTCGATTGAAGAGGACGATCTTGCCACCGTTCGCGCTGTGCTGGAGACAGGCTACCTTGTACAGGGCAAACAAGTTGCCGCTTTCGAGGAAGCAGTCGCCTCCTATATTGGTGTCCCCCACGCCATCGCCGTGAGCAACTGCACCGCCGCCTTGCATATGTCTTTGCTCGCCCTTGACGTGCGCCCCGGCGACATCGTTCTCGTGACAGCCTATTCATGGGTTGCCACCGTGAACGTTATCGAACTCTGTGGTGCCCAACCGGTATTCATCGATATCGACCCCGCCACATTCAACATGGATGTCACCCATCTGGAGTCGACCCTACAGCGTCTGATGGCGCAGCCCGAAACAGCGCGCCGCGTTCGTGCCATCATCCCTGTTCATACCTTCGGCCAGCTTGCCGACATGCCCGTTATCCTCAGTCTCGCCGCCCGTTATAACCTGTCGGTCATCGAAGATGCGGCCTGTGCTTTGGGGGCATCACTGGATGGCAAACAGGCTGGAACATGGGGCAGCCTCAACTGCTTCAGTTTTCATCCCCGCAAGGCTATTACCACCGGCGAAGGAGGCATTATCACGACCGCCGATGAGGCGTTACAGCGCCGCCTCCGCGCACTGCGCAATCACGGCATTGATCCCGCCGCCTCCGTTCAGGATTTCATCATGCCCGGCTTCAACAACCGCATGACCGAATTTCAAGCTGCGATGGGCGTCACCCAGATGCAAAAACTGGATCGCATCATCGCCGCCCGCCGTGAACGTGCTTTGCGCTACAACACGCTGCTAGAACACACCCCTTTTACGGCTCCTGTGCTATCGCCTGCTGGCAGCCTTCATGTCTATCAATCCTATGTCATCATGCTGCCGCCGGAGGCCGCGCCACATCGCGCCCGCATCATGCAAATCATGGTCGAGCAGGGGATTCAAGTTACCATCGGTACCTGCCATATCCCCATGACCACCTACTACCGCACCCGTTATAACACCATGCCGGGGGATTTCCCCGCGACGGATGAGGTGGCCGCCCGTTCGCTCACCATACCCCTCCATGAGCAGTTGACCCCCGCGGATCAATCTGCTGTCGTTGCCGCCTTGTGCGAGTCACTGGAAGGAATCTGATGCGCTCTCACGGCACTGGCCAGTTTCGTCTGGATCAATTCGCGCTTCTCGGCGAATCCGTTGTGTTTGAAGAAGGGGTTCTGGTCTTTCATCCCGAAAATATCGAGATCGGTTCCAATGTCTATGTCGGCCATTACACCATCCTCAAAGGCTACTACAAAGGGCGCATGACCATCGGCGATGGCACATGGATCGGCCAGCAGTGCTTCTTTCACAGCGCGGGCGATCTCTCCATTGGGCGCAATGTAGGCGTTGGCCCCGGTGTCAAAATCATCACCTCCGCCCATGCCGAAGAAGGGGTCGGAAAGCCCATTCTCCACAGCCGTATCGAATTCGCTCCGGTTGTCATCGAAGATGATGTCGATCTGGGCGTTAACGCGGTGGTACTTCCCGGTGTAACCATCGGAAAAGGCGTTCAGGTGGGGGCAGGCAGCGTTGTAACGCACGATCTTCCCGCCTATGTCGTTGCAGCAGGTGTTCCTGCTCGGATTTTACGCAGCCGCTTGGATGAACCATGAAGATATGTATGCTCAGCAACCTGTTCCCTCCGGTAGTGAGCGGGTCATCTACACAGTGCTCCTTACTGTCACAGGAATTGGTCAAACGTGGGCATGAAGTCTGTGTCGTCACTGCCCGCCTCACCTCGGATCAACCGGAGCAAGAGGTGATCGCCGGTGTCACCGTCTATCGCCTACCTGCGCTCCGCCTCCCGCGTATGGGCATTGCCTTAAACTTCCCGTGGCTTTCCTATACCTTCACTCCCGCCAATCAAGCCCGCCTTGCACAAATTATCGAGCGTCACCAACCCGAAGTATTGCACCTGCACAATCACATGCTCGACCTCGCTCTCAGCGCCGTGCGCATGCGTGATCGTTTTCATATTCCTTTAGTCGTCACGCTCCATACCATGATCAAACACGCCAACCCCTTCTATAACCTCATCCTGTACCCTGCGGATCGCATCTTTTTGCGTCTGGCGGTTACGAACCGTTCCGATGTGCTCGTTCATCCTGATGTGAATATTGCCGAGTATTCCCGCGAGGCCTTCGGGGATCGTCCCGGTGCTCTCGTTCCTTATGGCGTTTCCTTACCCCAAACCGAAGTGGAATCCATGGTTGCCGAACTCAAAGACCGCTATAACCTCCATGGCAAGCGCGTCATCTTATCTTTAGGCCATGTCCATGAAATCCGGAATCGCCGTGATATTATCGAAGCGCTTCCAACCATTTTGGAGCATTTTCCCGAAACGGTTGTCTTGATTGTTGGCACAGTTGCGACCGACACTCCCGCTGCCTTGGCCCGTAAACTCGGCGTGGAACATGCCGTGATCTTCACCGGCGCTGTGCCTCATGTACAGATTCCCGCCTTCCTCGCGCTGGCGGATGTCGAAGCCCACTGGTTGAATCAAGATGATCCCGAAAAGACTTCCTTGGGCATCGCTTCCCTCGAAGCCATGGGCGCAGGCAAGACCATTCTGGCCGCCGCTAATCCGGATACCTATGGTCGTGGTCTATTACGTGACGGGGAAAATATCGTCCTTGTTCGGGCAGATAATCCGGCTCAACTTGCGCAAACCATCATCAGCCTGCTCGGTGATGACGAAAAACGCCGCATTATCGGGGAAGCGGCGCGTAAAACCATCGAAGCACATTTTTCATGGAACAGCGTTTGCCAGCGTACACTGGAAATGTACAGTAACGCGATTACCAGCTTTCAATCCTGAGCGCCCACCGTTCTCGCACGGGCGTAACTTTCCTGTACCGCTGTTTTCATGGAAGCAATCGAAATATCGGTGCTGAACATCCCGATCAT
>JAFLCH010000024.1 GCA_017303775.1 Anaerolineae bacterium
GACGAGCGAACGTTTTTCCTGATAAGACATGAGGTTTCCTTGTGTCTGCTTCACATGACCTTTAGTAATTTCAACTATACAAAGTGTAAAACAAAAAATACTTTATGTCAAGTATTTTTTACATTTAGGTGGTTAGTTTATTTGGGAGACTCAAAATAACCGGATAATGGTAGGTTATCCGGTTATGAGCATTGAGGTTGTGATGACCTGCTTGATTGCTTGATCTATCACTAGGGAATGGGTATTTCGCGCGATGGTGGCCCCATGAGGCCGTTCGAGTCCACTGCTGAGATAACTACACTGGTGAAAAGTGAGGCGTTGAAGCCATCCCAATCCACGCTGTTGTTGTTCCATGGGAACTGCTGGTTGATGATGAGTGAACCGGGAGCACGCAAGCCGATAAGGTAACCGACTGCGCCTTCGATGGGTTCCCAGACGAGGGTACGAGTGGGTGTACCATTGTTGCGGATGATGATGTTGGTTGGTGGCGGGAGGCCTGTTGACATAACAATGAGGGAGGCAAGGACGGATTGCGTGGAACGGAGGAGATAGGACGCTTGTATATAGTCGATGGTGTCGTTGGGGGTATGCTGGCGTGTGACGGCTTCCAGCGCTTCGATGAAACGCACGGCGGGGAAACCGGCTTCGGTGAATGACATGTGATCGCTGTAGCGCCCCTGCCGATCTTCGGAGTCCTGCACCAGAATTTTCATGTCTGGCATATGGTTATAGTTGATCCAATAAATGGATCGAGCGAGTTGGCGCGAAGGCGATGTTTCTGGCCCAGCGGAGAAGAGCCGCAGATTTTCGGCATCTACTTCCCCATTGGGGCCGATCTGACTGCCGATGATGTCCATGTTATACATGGCGTCTACGGTCACATTCCGTTCACGCAGGAAACGCACAAAGGCACGACTCCCTTCGCGGCCTACTTCTTCGGCGGCGAAGGCAACAAACATGATGGTGGCGCGGCGCGGACGCTGGGAGAGGACGCGGGCGAGTTCGATGAGACCTGCTACCCCGGAGGCATTATCGTCTGCGCCGGGGGCGTTATAGATGGCGTCGGCAGGGTTACGGGTGATGCTGTCGTAATGTGCGCCGACGACGATTACGCCGGCACCGATACCATCGCCTTGAAGATAGCCGACCACGTTGCGCTGTGTGGTTTTGACACCTTCCCATTCCAATTCAAAGCTGTGTTCGAGAACCGAGAAGCGCCCTGATGATTGGGCGGCGATATTTTCGAACTGGGAACGAATATAACGATAGGCAGCCGCGACACCTGTTGAACCGGTATCGGGCGAATTGACATGGCGTGTGACCATGCGCTGAAGCGAGTCGACATGCATCATCAAGCGGTCGGGCTGCACCTGCGCGAGTTGACTGCGAACATCACTGGCTCCTGACGGGATGACAGGATTTTGTGGCTGGACGTTTTGTTGGGGTAACTGCTCCGGAGGAAGGGTAGCATAGGCTATTGTTGGTAAGGGCGTTTCGGTTGCCCGGATGCTGGGAACGACGGTAGGTGGTGGTGGGCCACCGGTCAGGTTACAGGCCAGTGCCATTAGAACCAGTGAGAGCAGTGCGAGGGTAGCAAGAATAGATGTGCGTTTCATAATCGGTATTTTATCACACCGGTTTTGCAATATAAGTAAACGATGGTCAAGCGTAGGGTGACAAGCAGTTAGGCGTAAGACACAAAAAAGATGCGTCTGCTTCGCATTCGTGACACTTGCCCCAATTGATGCTCGATAGCATAATACAATTTTGCATCACTATGCTATTGATTGTATCTCATCAGGGCAGCTATTTTGGACAACCCTGTGGTCTACTGCTGAAGGAAAACCCGTTTTGATACCACTTCGCGCTCTATCTATCATTGCCCTCCTGCTGTTGGCTGCGTGTGGAGGGGGAACTGAACCGCCTACTGCTCCGCCAGTTAACGATAATATTCGCGCTTCAACGCCTATTCCTCCAGTACAGCCGACCAGTGCGATTGTGCCGACTGATCCATCAGGCGTTCCGCTGGTGGCGCGTGTGAATGGTGAAGGCATTACTACGACCGAGTTTGAGCGCGCGCTGACACGCCGGCAACAGGAAGTTTTGGACGCAGCTTCACCGGACGCGCTGCGGATGGATGTCCTGAATCAAATGATTGAACAGAAGCTGATTATTCAGGGGGCGACGGCACAGAATATCGTGGTTTCTGATGAGGAAGTCATGGTGGAATTGCAGGCACAGGTTGAGCAAGCTGGCGGGCAGGCTGCATGGGATCAGTGGTTGGTGATTAATCTTTACTCGGCTGAGGAGTTTCCGTCCGTGCTCAAAGGGGTGCTCACCGCGAATCGGGTACGCGATATGTTGACCACTGATCTGGAGGGCAATATCCGTCAGGTGAACGCGCGCCACATCCTGCTGCGAACGGAGTCGGACGCTAATGATATTTTGAATAGTTTGAATGCTGGCCAGTCCTTTGAGGAATTGGCTGCGCAGTACAGCCAAGATGAAACCACGCGGGATAAAGGCGGCGATTTGGGGTGGTTCACGATGGATGAACTGTTGGTTCCCGAACTCGCACAGGTGGCATTTTCGATCCAACCGGGACAAATTGCAGGGCCAGTGGCGACCGAATTGGGGTATCATGTGATACAGGTGGTTGAATTCGCGGATCGTCCGGTTGAGCCGGAACGCCGAGTGTATATCGCTCAGACCCGTTTTGAAAACTGGCTGCGACCGCTCTATGACAACGCAATTATTGAGCGATTTATCGCTTAAGTAAGGTGGAAGCGATGCGAAAGACCCAAATCTACAATATCATTAGCCTGATATTTGTGCTGCTTTCAATTGTTGTTGTCATTGTGGTCATTTCGATGTTGCTGAGTCCGGCAGTTGGTTAGTTATTCGTGTAAGATTTTGTTTGGTTACTTGTTGTAAAAGTGATACTGCCTTCGCCGTAAATGAGATGCGATTGCAGATGGAATTGTTTAAGAAGGCAGTCATTTAAACCCGGAGGGTGTGCATGAGTGAGGGTAAGGGGCGCATCTACAACCTAATCAGTCTGATATTTCTGCTACTGACCATAGGCGTAATTGTGTTTGTCATCATCCGGTTGGGAGGGCCGCCTGTCGAGGTACAGCAGGAAGCGGTTGTGCTGCCAACAGCGGTTGTGCTGCCGACGCTGACCCCGACTGTTCCGCCGACGCAGACTTTCCCGCCGACGTTTACCTTTACACCGACCGACACACTGACTCCTACAGTTACGTTTACGCCGACGGCTACCATCACCGTGTCCCCCACAATCACCGAGACACCGGGGCCAACGGAAACGCCGACGATTACGCCAACGCCATCTATTAGCCCGACTCCGACCCCGACTGAGACACCGACCGGCCCAACACCAACGCTGGCACCGACCCTTTCACCTTATCTGTACGATTTGCGGCAGGGACAGGTGAACTTTACCCAGAACTTCGCTAATTCGGCTGGATGTGCGTGGCAGGGTATTGGTGGGCAAGTGTTCGATATCAATGGCGCTCCGCTCAACGGGCTTAAAGTACATGTGTTCGGCACGAGCTTTGACTACACCGTGGACAGCGGCAGTAATTCATTGTACGGACCGGGCGGGTGGGAAGTGCCGGTAGATAACAAGATCAGTTCGGCGAGCTATTTTGTTGAACTGCTCAGCCCTGGCGGTACGGTCATTTCACCACGGATTACGGTGACGTTCCCATCTGACTGCGCTCGAAATGTCGCAGTTGTGAATTTTATCCAGACACGAGCGAGCTGATCTGTGGCAGGACGTTGAGACAATGTCCTGCTATATGGATTGTCTCGAGACGAGACAGCATTGTAACTTATGAGCGAAGAGCATAAAGGCGGGGTCAAGCGTTTTGGGCGAAAGGATCGTAAGCGATCCCTTGATCCGCGTGGTCCACTTTTCTCTCCTGACGATGATTTGAGTTTCATCGAACCGGAGATTGATTTGGATGGCGAGACGGTTCAAGCTGATGCCATGACGACTGAGGTGCCAGCATCAACACCCCGTGAGCTTGAAGATCGTTTCCCACCGGTTGAACAAGCCGCCAAAAAGACTGAAGGAAAAACCACGGCTAAAACGACACGCGGCGGATGCTTGCCTAATTTGCTGTCATTGGTGTTTTTAGCTGCAACGGTGGGGGCGGTTGGTTGGGTTGTGCAGGTGGCGATGAATCCGTATACGGCATTGAATCCGTTTCCACCTTTCACGCCTATCCCAATTGTTATTACAGCCACGTTTTTACCACCGACGGCAACTGTGCCACCTACGGAAGGCCCTACTGCTACCTTTACACCACTCGCTGTGGAAAGTTTGGTCACACCGGTTCCAGCATTCACGTTTGTGCTCGCGGACGGAGGTGCGGTTTATGCTCCAAATGGAAATGAGCAGGGGTGTAATTGGTCGAGTATTGCCGGAACAGTAACCAACAGGGATGGCAGTGCGTTGAATGGATACCGCATCCGTGTGACTCGTGAAGGGTTGGATGA
This sequence comes from Anaerolineae bacterium, assembly GCA_017303775.1. Classification (GTDB taxonomy): domain Bacteria; phylum Chloroflexota; class Anaerolineae; order Aggregatilineales; family Phototrophicaceae; genus CFX2. The sequence goes on from JAFLCH010000024.1 coordinate 4,525, forward strand.
AACCGTTTTTAGCGGGGCCACGCTGACATTTGGTGCTGGTGGGTTTGAATTGTTTTTGAACGGCGCTCCTCAAGATGGAGTGTTCATTGTTCAACTGTTTGACCCCCAAAGCGTGCCTGTTTCACCGGCTTATGAGATCAGTACGCGCGCGACGTGTGATGAAGCCGTTGCCATTCTACGTTTCGTGAGCAATGGTTAATCTATCTATAGGCTCAGCTTGGTTTGTGATATGGCAGCCATACGCGGAAAGTGGTCCCAACCCCAACCCGGCTCATGACTTCAATTTCACCCTCGTGTAAGTCAACAATTTCTTTGACGATGCTTAAACCTAAGCCCGTACCGGGGATGGTACTTTGACCTGCACGCTGCCCCCGATAAAACCGCGTGAAAAGGTGTGGGATTTCTTCTTGAGGAATGCCCATACCTGTGTCCTTGACTTCCAAACAAATTTGCGCGCGTGATTCATCCTGCCAAGTTGACACGGTGATGCTACCATTTGACGTATAGTTGATCGCATTGGCGACCAGATTTGTGATGACCTGAGCGAGTTGATTGAATTCTCCTTCGATGTATGGCAGCGGTTTTTGTTGATAAAGTTCGAGCGTGAGACCCGCGATTTCGGCACGTGGGGCGAGCGCTGCTACGACCTGTGTGATAACCTGATTGAGGTCGACTTCCCCGAATTCAATTTTGTCTTTTCCCAGCTCTAGACGAGACAAATCAAGTACCGTATTGACGAACTTTGCCAACCGTTCTAATTGTTCTTTGAGGGCTGCCAGATATTCCGGATGTTTTTCAGGCGGGCTGTGTTGAAGCAAATAGACACGCGTACTTAAAACAGCCAATGGTGTTCTGAGTTCGTGGGTAACATCGGCAATGAACTTGGTTTTCAGCAGGTCGAGTTCGGTGAGGCGTTCATTTGCAGCTTTTAATTCGGCTGTACGTTCCGCGATCCGGTGCTCCAAATCGGCAGTGAGTTGTTGAAGCGCGGCTTCAGCCAATTTTCGTTCGGTGATGTCCTCAACGATCGTGATGATAACGGGTTGTTCGCCTTCCGGGAAACGTGAAACATTAAGCCGTGCCCAGACAATTTGACCATCTTTGCGAATATATCGTTTTTCTAAACGGTAGGTATCTCGCTGGTGAGCCAACAGTTCGCGGAAAAGTAAAATATTATGGTCTTTGTCATCCGGGTATGTGAAGTCCGTGAAGGTCATTTGCCGGAGTTCTTCGGCAGAATATCCGACTAAATGCTCCATCGTCGGATTCGCTGAAATTGGCACTTGATTGCGATCCGTTAAGATAATGCCAACACCAGCATTGTTGAATATGGAACGGAATCGTGCTTCGCTTTGCTTCAATTCGATTTCGGTTTGTTTTCGGCTGGCAAGATAGCCAAGAACATTGCTGTAGAGCGCGAGCAACTCAAGTTGATAACGTTTGGGCGGGTCTTGGCTCAATAGATTGTCAGACGAAATCTGTCCGATGATGCTTCCCCCGTCATTCAAATAGCCGACAGCGCTCCATCCGTGACCCACGATACGATTTTCGTCATCCAGCAAATCCGCATTTTCGTTAAAGTAGATGGTTTGGTCGCTGAGATGAATCATCTCGGACGAAATGGGAAGCGCCTGATTGTTCATCGGAATGCGTTTGCCACGTTCGTTGCGCAGGTTTCCTTGTTCATCGATGCCGTATGATCCGACGAGATAGTCGGGGTCTTTATCTGTGAACCACAGCCCCAGCCTATCAAATTTCAACTGGCTGCGACCTAATTCGATGGCTTGGCGGCAGAATTCATCGAAGGTGGTTGCCCGTGCCAGCGTGATTGTAATTTGCTGGAGGCTTTTCAGCTTTTCAAGGAAGCTTCGGGATGACTCTTCACTGTTCCGGAGCGCTTCTTCGGTTTGTTTGCGAATAATGAGATAACTCAGTGCGTTGCTATATAGATTTAAGAGTTCGAGTTGATAGCGCTCGGCTGGTTTGCCTGATATGAGATTGTCTACCGACAGAGTGCCAAAAATTCTTTGACCATCATTCAGGTAACCCATTGCCAGCCATCCGCGCCCAACAACTTCACTGGCATCGTTGAATAGGTTTGTATCCTCGCGGAAGAAAATGCCCTGACCGTTTGATTCCATCACATGCGTTTCATTCGGCATTGTATTTTCAGCGACCGGAAGCTGTTGTCCTCGCTCATCCCGTAACTGACCATACTCGTCAATGCCGAACGTTCCTAGCATATAGTCACCGTTTTCTTCCAATAACCATATACCAATCCGGTCAAAACCTAAGCGGGTATGACCGAGTTCGACAGCCTTGCTATAGAGATCGTCTAAAGTGCTTTCACTTGCTAGTTCGATGGTGATGTTTTGCAGCGCTTTGAGGTGTTCAAGGAAATCCAGTGTGGATTTCTCGCTCTGGCGCAGCATGATTTCCGTGTGCTTTTGTTCGGTGATATCTTCGATCATCGCAATAGCGAGAGGCGCACCGGGCGTAGGAAGACGATAGACGATGGTGCGCCCCCAAAGGGTGTTTCCATTTTTGTGAATGTAGCGTTTTTGCATCCGGTATTGATCGATCTCGCCCGCTATGAGTTTGCGGAAGTTGTTGATGGTTTCTTCGCGGTCATCCGGATGGGTATAGGCTGAAACACGCATCTGCGCTAATTCCGTGCTATCGTAACCCATCATTTGTTCAATCGCGGGATTAACGGAAATCGTATGTCCGCGTTCATCAAGAATCGAGATGCCGATGGTAGCGCTGTCGAAGATGGCACGGAAGCGCGCTTCACTGTCGGCTAGCCGCGCTTCAGCCATTTTTCGTTCTGTGATGTCGACGTTAATACCGAGCAAACCCAGTACAGCATCTCCTGAACGAATAGCAGAATTGATGTAGTAGAAGTAATGTTTTTTGCCGTCAATGATAAATTCGGATTCGCCAAATTGGGTACCTTCGTTGAGTACCCGAAGATTGTTGTTTTCCCAGCGCTCACGTACTTGAGGAGTCAGGTTGAGTTCGTCATACGACTTGCCCACAATATTGCCCCAAAGCTTTATTGAGGTGGGGCTTTGGATAATGCAGCGGTTGTTAGCGTCATTTACCCATAGATCAAGGGGTAGATTGTTGATGACTGTTTGGAGTAAGATTTCACGTTCACGCAGTTTTTCTTCGGTGCGTTTACGGTCGGTAATATCAAGGTTGATTCCGAGGATTCCGATAGTATCCTCACCACTTTGAATGAGAGAATTGATGCTGTAGAAAACATGTTTTTCGCCATTTATTATGTACTCTTCTTCGCCTCTGCGAGTCATATCTTTGAGGAGGCGTATGTCATTCTGCTTCCAGCGTTCTTTCATCTCGGCGGGGAAATTAAGCTCATCATAGGTTTTACCAAGGATGTCGCCCCATATCTCTACTGAAGCGGGGCTTTGGAGGATGCAGCGGTTATCAATATCGTTCACCCAAAGATCAAGTGGTAGATTGTTAATAACCGTTTGGAGCAGCGCTTCACGTTCACGCAACTTCTCTTCAGCTCGTTTGCGTTCCGTAATATCAATATTTGCCCCTAGAATCCCAACAATGCGTTCACCATCATAAACCGGTGAGGTGATGTAATAGAAATCACGCAATTCGCCATCAATCGTATATTGGACTTCTCCTTTAAGCGTTTCTCCGGACATGACCCGTTCGTTTTGTTGTTTCCATTTCTCATAATTTTGAGGAGGTAATGATAAGTCTTCAATGCGCTTGCCAATGAGATCTCCCCAATGGGATTTTAGGACTGGTCCTTGCATCTGGTAGCGACCATCCGCGTCCATCATCCAAATATCCATCGGTAAATTGTTGATGACGGTTCGCATGAAAGCTTCGCCTTGACGGAGCGCTTTTTCCATCTTTTTGCGCTCGGTCATTTCCGTCATTGCGATGATTGATCCTGCTAGCTGATTATCTCGATAGTATGGGGAATTAGTGATGATCGCATGTATTTCAGTGCTATCTGGACGTTGAAAATGAGCCTCATACGAAATTGTTGTTCGATCCGGGTTGATTTTGAATGGCTGACTTAAACTATTGATACCCTCAACATCAAGCACATTCTGCTGGGCTTGGCCGATGAGGTTTGCTGGTTGAATGCCAACCATTTGCGCATAGGCCGGGTTCACATAAGTGAATCGACCCTGATCGTCAGTTACGGCGACGCCATGCCCCATAGCGTTTACGATCTGGCTAATGAAGTCCCGTTCCCGCGCGAGGTTACGTTCAATAATTTCGCGGTTTTGAACGATGACAGCTAAGATGAGTGCTGTGATGCTAAAGACCGAGAGATAACTCCAGATATAGAACAGGCTGTCGCTGATCATTTGAGAAGTGACATTTTCTGATTGGATCGGAATATTGGCGACTGCCAGAATGCTGATAAGGACCGATAAAGACGTTACCCAACGGAGATCCAACCGGAGCGCGGCCCAAATCATGAACGGGAATATGGGATAGGTGAGGGGAAAGATGTCATTTGTCGGGGTTCTCCAGCCAAAGACCAACCACGCAATGATACACGTTGAAATTGTGAGGAAAATGGCTTCTTTTGGCTGTGCCAGTTTGATACCAGCGCCTTTAGGGTTTAGCCACACTAGAATGGCTGGTGTGATGATTAGAATGCCGACTCCATCCCCCATCAACCATTCAAGCCAGACATTTGCTAACATATTGGCCGGGACAAGCTGGCTTAGGTGCAGCGCGCCCGCTCCCAGTGTTCCTGCAATAAGCGGGCTGACAATGGCCCCATAAAGTACAAAGGCAAGAACATCACTCACTTGCGCGAAATGGGGTTGAAACCGCGCATAATTTTTAAGAAGGTAAGTGCCGATAATCGGCTCAAGCGTGTTCCCTAAAGCAATCAATAGTATGGCTGGAAGTGGTAGCCCAGTTTGAAAATTGACTAGAAAGGCTCCGAGCGCAACCGCGGGCCATGCTCGATAACCCAGAATCAGAATGGCTGCCAGTGCAATTCCTGAGGGCGGCCAGACAAGCGTGACATTATCTTGCGCAATGGAGTAGCGAAAGCCTAGCTGGCCGGTTGCCCAGTAAGCAAAGACGATCAAACCCAACTGAACCGGATAAGGTAAAGCATGTTTGATGAATAATCTGTTGAACATAAATAACCTGCTACGATAATTCCTGTAATTCATCATATCGCACTTCGGATTTGCGTGTGTTGATGAAGTTAAGCGTTATTCAGGCGATGTTCCGCAAAATAGCGGGTGCAACAGGATAATGGTTCGCTTAGAAGACATTTTCACCCCCGCTGAAGACGTTATAATAGCGCGTAATGTAAGGCTGTGAGGTTTCATGCATGCCAGATTTTATCCCCGGCGCTATGTTGAGCAATATGTTTTACCACGAATGTGTGCGCCCAATTCTGGAAGCCGACTTTAAACAATTGAAATATGCTGCGGCACTGATTGGCAGTGGGTCTGAAGTTTTGGGATTCGACACCCCCATGTCGAGCGATCATCACTGGGGACCACGGGTAATGCTGTTTTTGACAGAACACGATTTTGACCGCTGTCGTACTCAAATTCATGATCGGCTTGCAAATAAACTCCCATATACCTTCAAAGGCTATTCAACAAATTTTACCTTGCCAGACCCCAACGATAGTGGTGTGCAGCAGCTTGAATCAATCACTGTCGGGCCAGTTCATCATCGTGTTGAAGTTTTCACAATAAAAGATTTCTTTAAGGAATATTTGGGTGTTGATCCTTTTGTTGAAATTGATGTAGGAGATTGGCTTACGATCCCCTCACAGAAGTTAAGGACGATTGTTGCAGGAGCAATTTATCATGACGCTATTGGTTTGACTCCGATTCAGGAAAAGTTCAAGTTTTACCCCAAGGATATATGGCTATATTTGTTGGCCGCTGGTTGGACACGCATCAGTCAAGAAGAAGCCTTTGTTGGCCGGACGGGTTTAGTAGGCGATGAGTTAGGGTCAGGGATTATTGCTTCTCGTCTGGTTCGCGATTTGATGCGTTTGTGTTTCCTGATTGAACGCACATACGCCCCATATGCCAAGTGGTTTGGTAGTGCTTTTGCCCAATTACAGTGCGCACCGGAACTACTGCTTACCTTACAACAGGTCGGGAAAGCCGCTGATTGGGAAGAGCGTCAGGCGAAGCTTTCACGCGCTTATTCTATTGTGGCTGGTATGCAGAACGCACTTGGCTTAACGCCTGTTTTGCCTGAGCAAGTAACTTCTTATTTTTCAAGACCGTTTCAGGTGATTCATGGTGGTCGTTTTGCGAGGGCACTGCACGAGTCTATTCAGGATGATGTTGTTCGCGATATTCCGGTTGATATTGGTTCGATTGATCAATTTTCAGATTCGACCGATTTGATGGAAGCAGTCAAACTGCGTCCTATACTGAAGCAGCTATACAAAGGATAAACAACATGCCAGATTATGGGGTATTGGATGGTCGTAAAGATCAGGATAAACGGATTATCGAGCGATTACTACAACTCCGTAAGCAGCTTGACCGCGAAATTCCGCAGCGTACTTTTCAAGATACACTTCTACTGGCGACATGGAATATCCGCGAATTTGATTCTCCCAAGTATGGTGATCGTGTGCCAGAGTCTTACTACTACATTGCCGAGATTATCGACCGCTTTGATTTGGTGGCTGTTCAAGAAGTCAATAAAAATCTGGATGCACTTTATCAGTTGTGCAAGTTGTTAGGCGAATCATGGAAGTATCTGGTAACGGATACGACTGAAGGCAGTAAGGGTAATAACGAGCGCATGGCCTTTTTATATGACAGCCGCAAGATTCGCTTTGGCGGTTTGGCGAGCCAACTGGTGCTGCCTCCTGTGGTCGTCAAGAATCCAGAAACTGGAAAGATGGATTCGCATCCGGTTACCCAGATTGCTCGCACACCGTTGATGGCCGGTTTTACTTCTGGTTGGACAGATTTTATCCTGACGACGGTGCATATTATTTACGGACAAGATAAAGCCAATGATCCAGAACGGGTTGAGGAAATACGGCAGGTGGCTCAATACTTGAAGGAAAGGACGGAAGATCCGTCAGCGTGGGCACGAAACTTAATTTTACTGGGTGATTTTAATATTTATGCTCCCGAAGATGACACGATGAAAGCCTTGACAGGCGCTGGGTTCGAAATACCCAAAGAACTGCAAAAACTGCCTTCAAATGCTCCTCAAACCAAATTTTATGATCAAATCGCGTTTCGGGTTCGACCCGGCAAATTGGATACAACCGGTAAAGCAGGCGTATTCAATTTCTTCCAGACCGTTTTCCGCGAGAAGCCAGATGAAGAATTGTATATTCCGCTGATGGGAGCAGGTTACCAGAAGCAGAAGACGCCACAAGAGCGCAGTAACTACTACAAACAATGGCGTACTTTTCAGATGTCCGATCATCTTCCGATGTGGGTGGAACTCAAGATAAACTATGCTGATAATTACCTCAAAAATAAGCTCCCGACTTGAGATGCTTTATGACCGCCGACTCTTCAAGTGTTTGATCGGCTTTTTATTTATTCCGTTGTTGATCACACACTTGATGCCGGTAAACGCGCAGAGTGCGGCGACTTGTGGGGTGGTTGATGCATTGGGTTACCCGGTAGATAACCGCGTAACTGGATATGATGACTTCAGTCTGTACCGCGAGCGTTTTGGTGGCAATCATACCGGGATTGATCTGGCATTTGATCGTTGGGGAGATCCAATTTACGCAGCGGCGCGCGGCTTGGTGACGTATGCTGATGCTGATGGATGGGATACGGAAAAAGGAGTCGTCATCGTTTCCCATGCCTTCCCTGATGGCAGCACGATTTACACCGTTTATGGGCATGTCGAACAGCGTAATGGTATTGTGTTTCCTGCTGTTGGCGAATGTGTTGAGCAGGGGCAAATCATTGCAGCAGTCGGATGGCCGTCGCGTGGTCGTCCGCATCTCCACTATGAGATTCGCAACCGTTTGCCCAACGATGGCGGCCCCGGTTATGTGACCACTAATCCACTTGATGAGGGGTGGTATAGCCCGCTGGATTTTACGGCGCTCTGGCAACTGCGTTTTAACCCGGCTTTTATGGGGTATATCACATTTGATTTAGTACCCACACTTCCTCCGACTCAACTTGAAAGCGGTACTTATGTGGTCGCTAGCGATAACCTGATCACAGCCGTTCAACCACAGGGTCAGATTTTGTGGCGGGTACAAACGGATGGCGAGATTGATGGCCTTGCCAGTCTCTCCGGAGATCGGGTTGTTGCTCATACCGTCAATGGTCAAACCTTAACTCTGCAAGGCGGTCGTTATGTTGCGATTTGGGCGGTCAACAGCGATGCCCGTCCTTTTCATGTCATCGGTGAACGGTTGATCTTTGTGATGCCGGATGGCAGCCTGACCAGTTATGATCCATCAGGTCTGCCACTCTGGACTCTTGCGAGTGGCGGCGAAGTTGTTTACTTTGGTTCAAATGGAACACAGATCGCTTTTGCATCACGGACGGCTGGCGGGGTGGTTTGGAGAGAGGTGACTGCGGAGGGGCAGGTGATAGCGGAGGTTCAACTGACGGGAACACCGATAGTCAAACCTCTTTCTGACGGTAGCTGGTTTGTGCTGGATCATGATCGTTTGCTCCACATTCGTGGTTCTGAAAGTGAGATTATTCAGAACCTGATGGCTTCAGGACAAGCCGCGCAGATCGGGTACGATGTAAACAGTAACATTTATGTCTATCTGGATGATGTCAACAATACTTTGGTCGCATTGAATCCAACTGGTGAGGTGCGTTGGCGGGTAGAATATCCTCGCGAGGGGAATTTTACCGCCCCTTTGCTGGTTGCCGGAAATACCTGTCGTCTTTACTCGCTCGATGTAGATGGGTTGCTGAATGTTTTTGATGCCTCGGACGGACGTGTGTTGACACAGATACAGCTTTATGCTGGCGGAAGGCGAACAACCCGCCCACTAGCTCGATTGCTGCGCGTCGATGCTGCTGAACAGGTTTATGTGTCCAGCGGATTTCTGACACTCATGTTTTTGGATGGCAATCAATTGGGGGAAGCCTCATGCTAACAGCGTACCATTAGCACCACTGCCCCGCGCAAAGTGGCTGATCAAGCGGTACATTAAAATAGCTCACCTTGTTACAGAAGGATAAACCTCGTGCAGATTGACGGTAATTTTGAGTCCGGTAACATCGTTGTTCATAATATTACGGCAGCAGAAGCCAAGCTGAGTATCCGGCATGACAGTAACGCGCGTTATTATCAATGGTTTTATTTTAAGGCGACCGCTGCCCCCGGCCAGATTCACACCTTTAGGCTGACGAATGCCAGTGATGCCAGTTATCCTCATGCTTGGCCGGGGTATCGGGCGCTTGCCTCATACAATCGTCAAGATTGGTTTCGGGTGAACACGCAGTACAACGAAAACCAGCTCATTATCAAGCATCGCCCGCGCTTGGAGACCACATGGTACGCCTTTTTCGTCCCATATACCGAAGCGATGCGTGGGCAGCTTCTGGCCGATTGTGCAGCAGTCGCTCAGGTTGAAACGCTGCTCACAACAGAACAGGAGAAAACCGTTGATCTGGTGCGGTTCGGGCCGCCTGATGCTGGACGTAAGGTGTGGATTGTCGCGCGGCAGCATGCTGGTGAGCCGATGGCGGAATACGCCATTGATGGTCTCATGCGTCGCTTACTGGATAATGAGGATGTGGTTGTAAAAGCGTTGTATGAAGCCGGGATCGCGTTTTATTGTGTACCCAATGTGAACCCGGATGGCAGTGCTTTAGGGAACTTAAGAGCAAACGCTGCCGGTATTGATCTGAACCGTGACTGGAAACAAACGCTTGAACCGCGCTCAATAGAAGTCGCTGCGCTTCTCAAGCGAATGCATGCCGAAGGGGTTGATTTTTTCCTCGACTTACATGGCGATGAGAACCGGCCATATCTGTGGTTGGTGCAGCCCCACCCCGATGTTCTTGCTCCGGCGATGGCCGAGACTCAGCAGCGTATTGAAAGCTTCTTCCGTGAACAATATATTGAGTATGGCAGTTTGACCGAAGACCCTGACGCGCTGGAAGCGGACTCCGGCATGGCGGTGGATTATGTGGCGTGGACATTTAAATGTCCGTCGTTCATCATCGAACTGCCCTTTAAAGATACCTTCGGGCCAGATGGTGAGCCTGACAGCCTGCTTGCGGAAGGCTGTATACGTTTGGGGCGTTCCTGCCTCGATTTAATCCAGACCATCATGATTTAGTTTGCATATCCATCGCAGTTGTTATGAATCTCTGATCACGATGTTAATCAGGGCTGTTTTGATTCGGTGATTGCACCTTCTGTGGCTTGAATCCACTTAGCCTAAAGGTACTATCACCTCTATTCACGAGTCTTCGAGTATAGTGAAAGTAGATCACTTATACATAAGACAAAGGCGCAATTTTATGACAACTGCGATTTTGCAGGCACAGCCACGCACATCCGGACGCACTTATGTTTTTGTGTTGATGGGCGTTCTATTTATAGCTGTTTTGGTTATGCTAATTCTAGGGTTAGGGCAAGTACCCCCGCCGGAAGCCAGTGCCGACGCCGCCCCCTTGTTGGCGGCTGCACCGGTACAAGCGGATGGTAGCGATCACCTACTGGTCTGGGTCGGCAATGGTGCTGCGCCGGGGCAGCACTCGGCCTCGCAACCGGGACAGTTGGCTGTTATGGATGGAATGGGCGTTACCGAACCGCTGCTGGAATTACCGCAGCAGACATCTCGTGTACAGTCCTGTGGCGAGAGTCCGCTTTCTCCGGATGGGCAGATGTATGCCTTTTATGTGGGTTTGGATGCTGGCACATTGTATGCGCTGCGCGGAAATAGTGCGCCTGCTGCGGTTGATGCGGTTCAAGGCTTGACCTGTTTGGGGGCGGGTACATTCCAGTACTCGCCGGATAGTAACCGGATGGGATACATCGCCTATGAAAGCGATGCTGCCAGCAGTGAATTCCCGGACGGATTCTTGAAGATTAGAAGTACGGCTGATCTGAGCGAGCAATTTAGCTATGAGAATGTAACCGCTTTCGATCTCAGTAATACTGGTGCAGCCTTTGTTAGCTTCTTCACCAATGATAAAAACGAGGCTGATGAAGCAGCCGTTTTAGTCTGGGATGGAACGGCATCACGCGAAGTGGCCACGCTTAATCCCGCCTCGGATGATTGCAAATTCACCAGTGCATCGGTCGCCAGCCTGCCGGACGGCAAGCTGCTGTTGGTGCTGGGGCATCGCTGCAAGACCGGTAATACGGCGACCACTTGGCAGTTATATTCGGTGAATCCGGAAGAACGCAGCGCCACACTCGCCGCCAGTGATACACAGGGCGGAGCGTTCGCTGCCTTTGCGCGAACCAACACCATTTATCTTTCACCCGATGGTGCACAGGCCTATTTTACGGTGCCGGATGGCCGGACGGCGAACACAGTAGGAATTAAGCGCGTCAGTGTCGCTGATCTGTCCTTAACCGATGTTGTGGATCAGAATGTGATTGCGGCAACCTATAGCGGCGGCGCGAACGCGTTCCCGCAGCTTTCTGCCGATGGGAATTGGTTGGCGGTTGTCGTCGGTTCACCGAACAATGAAAATGTGCTGCAAATTTGGAGCTTGGGTGATATTTCGGTTGCGCCGATTGTCGTGAGTGCTGGCAGCCCCGGCGACACCATTTCCAGCATGGTCTTTACCCCGGATAGCAAACAATTGATTGCTGTTGTGGGGGGTGACCGTACTGCCAATAACTCCCTGATTTCAGTTGAACTTTCCACCGGTCGCGATCAACGCATCACACGCGGGCATTTCGGCGGCGGGCTGACTTTGTCACCGGATGGCAGTGAAGTGGCACTGTTGGATTGGCAAATTCCGTCGGACACTAAAGAGCCTCCATACGCGAATCTCGTGATCGTTTCCGCAGCGGATAGCAGCGTGACCACACTCTTTACTGGCGCGGATGTGATTGACGGCAAAGTTCAGAATCAACGCTTCGCTTTCCCACTTCTCTGGCGAAGCACGGCTGTTCCGGCTGTAAGTGGATGACGTTTTTTAGAATGATGGTGGGGTGGCATATCGCCGCCCCCACTTCTCCTCCTTTGTGCTGAAACTCCCCCCCGATAAAGCCCAATATGCTTTCATTCGCCAGCAGGGCGAAAAATACTGTGTTCTGCGCTTCAATAAACATACTTTCGTATGGATATGGAGCGTAGAAATATTGAATAGCCTGAATGTACAGTTCAATCACGCACAGTACTCCGATGAGATTTTAGCTGCGAGCGTGTGTGCTCTGCTGGATAACAATATCATTCTGGCAATGGCAACTGTTCAAGTTGGTGATAGTTACATCAACTCCGCTCACTTTGCCTATAACGAACGCCTTGAACTGATCATATTCACCCATCCATATGCTGAACACAGCCAGAATTTGCTGTTGAATACATCGGTTGCGGTTGTGGTGTGGAACACACCACCAGTTTGGGGCTTGTACCTACAGGGCTTACAAATGTTCGGTCATGCGGCTCCGGTTCCCACAGAATCCCTGCCACAGGCTATTACCGTCTATCGTCAGCGTTTCCCGGCTTTTGGGAACGTGATACACGCTGCTGAAGATTTCGAGCGAAACATTACCACGATGCGTCTGTATGCTATTCAGGTCGAGCGCATCAAGCTGATTGACGAACTGCGCTTTGGCAAGCGTAACTGGATTACTGCTGCCATCACGAACCCGCCTTCAGGCTCACTGCTGCCGGAACGGTTATCACAGTTCTACAATTGAGGATCTTGAGAGCGTCGATGCAGCCCCGAACTTTATGGAGCTGCAATATCGCATTTGCACCGGCTTATGATTGCCGTCGCGCGTGATACTGTGCCTCGCTGAGGATAAACTCAACCGTTCCGGCGATGGTGGGGTCGGGGGTGGCCGATGCAGGTAAGTCAAGCTGTCCCTGCGCTTGCAGGACTGGCCTCCCCCCATGATTAATGATCTGCGCCATGCCCAACTGTCCGGCTCTTACTGCCGCAAGCTGTAATCTATTTCCATCCAGAAGTGTGGCGTTCGCTGGCGATAGGACGATATTCAGATAGCTTTTACATCCCGTCAGCCCCCTGCTCGAACATACAATGTCATCCGCTTCCCATGGATGATCCACATCAACCAGCGCCATCCCCATCAGGTTTTGCCTCAGCCGTGTGCGGGCTTCTTCCGTCAGTGTAGAGGTAATATGGGCGGCCTGATACCCCATCGCATCCAACCCGATCAGCATGGAACGACCTTCCGTTTCCTTGCAGTGCCAGACTTCCGCATCACAACTATTGCCCAGATCCAATAGCAGCACCCGCTCCATCACGGGCTGCACGGCGCACAGCATGACTGATGCCTCATCTTCAACCGGCAAGGACTTTAGGTTCCGGATAAACGTATACAGCCGCGGCAGCAGTTCCAATCGTCCGCTGAGATTAGCCGTGTAAAAAATGCGCAGCAGTTCAGTATTCAAGGTTGACCTTACCGGTGTTTCCACTCTGCTTTGCGTTTTTCAACGAATGCTTTCATGCCCTCAGCTTTGTCTTCAGTGCCGAACAAGAGGTAGAAATTCCGCTTCTCATAGTTGAGTCCTTCTGTCAGGCTCAACTCAAAGGCTTTGTTGACGGCCTCTTTTGCCAGCTTCGCCGCCGCGCCGGGCATACCGGCGATCTTTTCTGCTAATTGGATCGCTTCGGTCAAATAGCTTTCGACCGGATACACGCGATTAACCAATCCGTAATGCAGCGCTTCCTGAGCAGTCAGGTGACGGTTTGCCAGTATCATCTCCATCGCGATAGCTTTGCCTACTGCCCGTGTCAGCCGTTGAGTTCCGCCTGCGCCGGGGATAACACCGATAGTGATTTCGGGCTGCCCGAATTTAGCGGTTTCCGAGGCCACAATCATGTCGCAGATCATCGCCATCTCGCACCCCCCGCCCAATGCCCATCCGGAGACGGCTGCGATAACCGGTTTGCGCACACGTGTCATACGTGACCAATCCGTGAAGTCATTCGAAGCGAATAACGTAACCGCGTCGGTCGCCTCCATCTCTTTAATGTCCGCGCCGGCTGCGAAGGCCTTGTCGCTCCCCGTCAGCACAATACAGCGCACACTGTCGTCTGCATCAAAAGCTTCCAATGCGGCGAAAATTTCACGCGTGATTTGTGCATTGAGAGCGTTTAAGGCTTGTGGGCGGTTAAGCCGTACTAGTCCTACGCCGGGGGCAGGGGTTTCAATGAGTATGGTTTCGTAAGTCATCTTTCTTATCTCCTGCTCAGGTTGAATTTATGCTCGACAAAGCTAAGTTGTATATGCTACCTAACAAATATTAGGTAGGTATCGGATGAAACCGGAAACTGAACCTGCGCAATCCTCTCGCCAACGTGTGCTGCAAGCAGCAGAACAGCTCTTTAGTGAGCACGGTTATGCTGCGGTCACGCTGCGCGATATTGCGGATGCACTCGGCATCAAACAGGCTTCTTTATACTACCACGCCCCCGGCGGTAAAGAGGAATTGTTTGTACAGGTTACCGAGCGCGGTCTGAAGCGTCATCAACAAGGGTTGGAATCAGCAATTGCTTCGGCTGGCATGAACCTGCGTGACCAATTACAGGCGGCGGCTCGCTGGTTACTTTCCCAGCCTGCCTTGAATTATGGACGCATGCTGCAATCTGATATGCGTGCTATCAGCCCGCATGAGGCTGAGCGACTGCGTGTAAGCGCCTACCGGTCTTTGATCGCCCCGCTCACACAAGTTTTTGCGGTTGTTCAATCGCATTCGTCTGACCATGCCGCCAAAACAGTTTATCTGGCGGGGGCATTTCTCTCGATCATCGAAGGCATCCATAATTTACCGACCACTTTTTCAGATCAGCCTAAAGAAGCAATGGCCGATTACTTGATCGACACGTGGTTGAATGGACTGCAACCGGGATCATACTCATCGTAAACATATTGACTGGGATTATTCTAAAGAGGGGATGGGTTCAATTGTGACGAGTACAACGATAGAGAAACACACAGGACGTACAGAGGCTAAAGATCGACCACCACGACGGGATGTTGTGGCGATGTGGCTAGGCGTGGGATTCGCTTTCGTCTTCACTGCCATCATCTATATCGCCAGCCCTTCGCTGGATGGGTTTCGGGCGATTTTGCTGCCGGATCAAGGTGCATCATGGTATTACTGGAAGCTCCCTGAACCTACCGTGATCACCCGGCTCAGTGTATGGGGCATGTATCTGGCGCACCAATTCGCCTTGTGGGGGCTGATCTGGTATGCCCAGACTCGCGTCCGTAAGTACAGCAGCGGTCTCCATCCGGTTAACATTGCGGCGCTGGCGGTGAACGCGCTCTTTGTCGTGCTCCATTTCATTCAGACTCATGTCTGGTACGACGGTTTAGCGCAGGATGTTTCCATCTTCAGTTCGCAGGGTGCAGTGATCGTGATGTTGATCTGGATCATGCTCATGGAGAACAACCGGCGAGGAGTATTTGCCGGCAAACCGCTGCCGATTGGCAAACGCGTCGTGCAGTTCGCCCGCAAGTATCATGGCTATTTCTTTGCGTGGGCCATCATCTATACCTTCTGGTACCATCCCATGGAAACCACCCCCGGTCACCTCATGGGTTTCTTCTACACCTTCCTGCTGCTGTTGCAGGGCAGCTTGTTTCTGACCCGCATCCACGTCAATAAATGGTGGATGTTCATGCAGGAAATCATTGTGTTGGCGCATGGGACGATTGTCGCCATCATTCAGGGAAATAACATGTGGCCGATGTTCTTCTTCGGCTTCTTCGGGATCTTCATCATCACCCAGATGCATGGTCTTGGCTTGAGCCGCCGGGTACGGTGGTTGTTCTTCGGCGGTTATGTGGCTGGTGCGCTGATCGTCTTTAGCCAAATCTACACCAATCGTCCCTTCGACAAAATCTGGCAGCTCGCTGCCATTCCGGCGATTGATTACCTTGCGCTGGTGGTGATGGCTTTGTTATTCGCCATAGGTATCTGGGTCTATGATCGCTTGCGCGGTAAACAGAATGCCAATCCTGTATCGGTTGGCGGAGGAGATTAACGATGACATCACTGAAGGGTAAAGTTGCGGTTATTACGGGCAGTTCTCGCGGGTTAGGATTTGCGATTGCCGAGACTTACGCTCAGGCTGGTGCCTCGGTTGTCTTGGCGGCACGTTCCTCAAAAACAGTTGTGCAAGCCGTCGATTCGCTGCGTGCCAAAGGATATACCGCTTCCGGTCTAACTTGTGATGTCAGTGCGCTGGATCAAGTCAGGGCATTAGCTGAACACGCAGTTTCGACCTTCGGGCGCATCGACATCTGGGTCAATAATGCCGGTATATCTGGCATCTACGGCCCGACTGCCCATATCCCTGTTGAACGCTTTGAACAGGTCTTGCGAACCAATATTTTTGGCACATACTATGGCTCTGTGATCGCGCTGGAACATTTCGTCAGGCAGGGCAGCGGTAAGCTCATCAACCTGCTTGGACGGGGGGATAATGGTCCTGTGAAATTCCAGAATGCTTATGCGTCTAGCAAGTATTGGGTCAAAAGCTTCACCATGGCGCTGGCTCAGGAATACAAGGCAACGGGTGTCGGCATATACGCCTTTAACCCCGGATTAGTAGATACGGAAATGCTGCGCGACTTGGAAGCAGTCCAGAGCTTCGAGTCAAAGCTCAATCCTCTTAAAACGGTTATTCGTCTGTGGGCTAACCCACCTACCGTCCCTGCCCAAAAAGCCCTATGGCTGGCGTCGTCTGCTACGGATGGCAAAACCGGATTGTATGTCAATGTACTGGGGCGGCAGCAGGCTCTCAGCGGCTTACTGCGAGATTTGATGCGCCGCATCACACGTACACCGGCTCCCGATACCACCCTCCATATCACCAGTATCACCCCGAACTTTCCGCTGCCAGAAGGTTATTAAAGCGACGTCCAGAATTAACTGTACAGCTTGTCGTTAACCGGCAGATATACACTAAGCCATTCTGAACAGGACTGATGTCCTATTCGGAATGGCTTATATGGCTGCATAACATTACTTTTCTCTCATACCCTTTCCCTGCCACTGCCCACACAATCATGAGCAAATATGAAAATTGTAAAGGGGCGACGCTCATGAAAAGACTGGCTGCCATCGTGTTATTTGCCTTGTTTTCACTTGTTTTGGTGGCGTATGCAGCCCCTGTACAGCAGGTTCCTGCTGTTCCTAATCCTGCGCTGTATAAGTTTACGGATGTTGCGACCGGCCTCACCAGTCCGGTGTTAGTGACTCATGCTGGAGATAGCTCAGGACGTTTGTTCGTGGTCGAGCAGGGTGGTCTCATCAAGATCATTGAAAACGGTGCTGTGTTGCCAACCCCTTTCCTCAATATTTCAACATTGGTTAGTCGGGGTTCGGAACAAGGTCTGTTGGGCTTAGCTTTTCATCCAAACTATGCCCAGAACGGACGCTTTTTCATCAACTATACCAATACTGCCGGCGACACCATCATCGCGCAGTACACGGTGTCTGCCAATCGCAATATTGCCAATACCACAGGCTCCCAAGTTCTATTTGTCGATCAACCCTATGGTAATCATAACGGTGGACATTTAGCCTTTGGTCGAGATGGTTGGTTGTATGTAGGCATGGGCGATGGCGGATCAGGCGGTGATCCCGAAAATCGTGCTCAGAATGACGCTTCGCTGCTGGGTAAAATGCTTCGCATCAATGTCGATGTCAATCCTATCTCTGTCCAAATATGGGCTAAAGGCTTGCGCAATCCGTGGCGTTGGAGTTTTGACCGCCTCACCGGGGATGCCTATATCGCAGATGTCGGGCAGGGGCAGTACGAAGAGGTGAACTTCTGGTCTGCTGCTAATGGAGCCGGTGCGAACTATGGCTGGAAGGTTTATGAAGGCAATCATCAGTACAGCACGGGTTCAATTAGTGGTGCAGTTTTTCCGTTTGTCGAATATAACCACAGCAGTGGAAATTGTTCGGTAACCGGTGGATACGTATATCGTGGAAGCCAGATACCGGCGCTTCAGGGTGTTTATTTCTATGGTGATTTTTGCAGCGGTCAAACGTGGACTGCCTTCCGCAGTACTGCGGGAACATGGCAGAATCAAGCCTTCAAAGATACCAGCTACCTCATCAGTTCATTTGGGGAAGATCAAAATGGTGAGCTTTATCTCACCGATTTGAATGGTCGGCTCGTTCGCCTCGACCTTGTGACTCCACCAACCGCGACGCCGGTTACGCCCACCCTGACACCCGTCCCACCCACTGAAACACCGGTCACCCCGACTGAGACACCCATTACACCGGAGCCAACAGCCATTCCCACCGAAACGCCTGTGACCACTGATCCAACCCTGACGGTGGATGTCATGCCGCCGTCTGCCAATACAGGTGATATGGTGTTAGTCTCACTGAATGTGTCGAATGTTCAAAACCTCTACGGTTTGCAGGTGGAATGCTTGGTAAATCCTGCCGTCTTGAACGGCGTTGACCTGCTTGAAAGTGATTTTAGTGGCTCAAATAGTTTTGTGGTTGACCGTGGTTACCAGTCTGATGGAAGCTGGTTGGTGGCCGCCAGTCGTTTACAGCCCAGCCCCGCCATTACCGGCAGTGCAGTGGCTTTCAAGTTGGCCTACAGTGTGGTCGGTATGGGCAGCAGCGGTGTGAATTGCGCGGCGTTGGCTGTTGATCAGAACGGGGATGAGCTTCCATTAACCGTTGTGAACGGTACTTTCATGACAGATAGTCCGGTAGTGACCGAAGAACCCACACCTGAACCCACTGCGACGGAAGAACCGACATTAGAACCAACCATCGAACCTACGCCAATCCCGACCGAAACACCACTCCCCACCACCGAACCCGTCAGTGGCGGCATTCAAGGTATTCTGGCCTATCAAAGCCGCATGGATCAATCTGGCATTACAGTGCGTTTACTAGCCTCTGGAAATCTTCTGGCCGAAGTGCTCACGGACTCTACCGGTCATTTCATCTTCGAAAATGTGATGGAAGGGGCGTATGTGGTTGAAGCCAGCGCTGCCGGTCATATCACCATCCAGCAGAATGCCGTTATCAATCCTGAATCGCAGGGTATCGATCTCGGTTATGAAGTGCTCAAAGCAGGTGATACGGATGGCAACCAGACCATCGATCTGGCGGATGCTGCGTTTGTCGGTGCCAACTTCAATGTGCCGGTGCCGCCTGCTCCCGTACTGGCCGACCTCAATCTTGATGGCAAGGTAGATATTCGTGATCTCGTACTAATCGGCGGCAACTTTGGCCTTGTTGGCCCACAATTATTGCCCTGATACTTCAGCAAAAAGAGGGCAGATGGTTGCTTATCATCTGCCCTCTGCAAGGAAGCGGCGCTGAGGGAACACCGCTCTGAGGAAACGGCGCCGGTCATGTGGGGGTATCAGCCGGCGCACAACAGGTTATCAAGTTTGCGTTAGCAGTTTTGGTCACCCAACTGCCACACGAAGGAATAAACCTTACCTTCGCTGTCTGCCGGAGCCGTCAGTTCAAGGCCGCCGTTGGTCAGGCTGTACAGGCTGTAGCCATTCCCCGCTGTGATCAGGGTATTGACGCTGCTATCCGCGCTGGCCACCGCAATTTCATCAGCCGTAGCCGAGAGCGCGAGTTCACCATTGTTTTCCGCGTTGATGTCCAGCACTTGTACACCCGCGAACGTAGCTCCTTCACCTTCACCATCAAACACACAGTAAACAGCGGCTGGCGCTGCCACTTCCCAATGGTTGACTCGTCCGTCACTAATCCCGACTATCCAATCTTCCGAACTGACTTCATCGTCCGCGCTGGTAACGCCTACCACACCAACGACGAGAAGCAGTGCGATTAAGAGTGATAACTTCATAGTGCGCATTATTGTGATCTCCTTGGATACGCTTTTGCGGCTTTTTGATGTCCGCGCTTCTATTGACCTAAGAATACAAATCGCCTATGCAGACAAATTGCAGGAATTCTGTAGCGAATGTCGAATTTCAATAAGTATTTCATGAGCCATGATATTGGCAGGGCAGTGGCGTATCGTTTATGATTCAATCCGTTATGGGTTGCTTTTCAGGAGTATTCAGGAATGTCAGAACAAATCCGTACCGACTCTAGCAATGCCTTCGCGCATGACACTATGCAGCGTCGTTTTCCAGCTACGGTGCGGGAAGTCGCCAGCCTGAATCCAGATTATCCGCCGGCTATCTTGAATAATCTGGCACGCCTCGCCGAAACCATTGAACAGAATCAAACCATTGCTGCTTTTGATCCATTGGCTCCTGATATTGACCTATGGACGGAACCGCTCCGTCGCCACGAGGGGCATACATGGTTGAACACCGACTGGTTTTTCGCCGAGATTGCCGGTTATCGCCATTTGATCTCGGCGGTTCGTTGGTGGGAGACCGGACGTGATCCATTCGCCCCCAAGAAAGCTGCTGAACTCGGCAATGCTGAACTCTGGCGCTTGTTGGCTAAAGCTTTGGAACTCCGAAGACATCCTCTTCCAGAACGTCTAGCGGCTCTCATCTATATGGATCTATGGGGAAACCGCATCGATTTGAGCTTCGCCCCATCCTTAGAACACGGCACCATCAGCAGTGAGAGCGACTTGCTCGTCGATGATGCCCACGCGGTCGTGAGTCACCTCTTGGAACACAAGGGTGATATACACTTCATCGCCGATAACACTGGCACGGAACTCGCGCTTGACTTGGCCTTGGCCGATGCGCTGCTCGATCATGGCGTCACCCGCGTCGTGTTTCACCTCAAGATACACCCCACCTTCGTCAGTGATGCCACCGTCTCCGATATGTATATTCTGCTGGCGGCCATGGCTTCCGAAGAATACGGTGATGAAATCGCTCAACTTGCCCGTCGGTTGCGTGCTGCGCTGGATACAGGCCGTCTGCGCTTGGCTCCCGATTTCTTCTGGAACAGTAGTTATGCCCTCGCGGATTTACCCGCGCGCCTCAAAGCCTTATTTGCGCCCGCTGCTTTGGTCATCAACAAAGGGGACCTCAATTACCGGCGTTTATTAGGTGATGTGTTGTGGCCTGCCACCACACCCTTTGCTCAAGTCACGGCGCATTTTCCAGCCCCCTTGCTCGCGCTTCGCACCCTTAAAAGTGATCCCATCGTCGGTCTTCCCCATGGGTTAGCCGAACATCTCGACGCGCAGGATCACCGTTGGCGTGTGAATGGTCGTCGTGGTGTGCTTCAATTCCGCAAAGGTTGAAATGAAATGACCGTGCTTGAAGTCGCTGCCACTGATCTGGATGATGCGCTGCGGGCTGTTGAAGGTGGTGCGCAAAGTCTCGAAATCCTGCGTGATCTTGCCGCCGATGGCTTGACCCCGCCGCTCGAACTCGTCCGCCTTATCCGTGACAAAGTTGCCTTGCCGCTCAACATCATGCTGCGTCCCCATAACAACGGCTTCGTCTATTCTCCGGTCGAAATCGAGTCGCTATTGGAGTATATTGACTCACTGAAGCCGCTCGGAGTGCAGGGTGTCGTCTTTGGGGTTTGTAGTCCGGACGGCGCGATTGATCTGTCGCTCATGCACTTCATTGCGCGCACAGCCGCGCCAATCCCCCTAACGCTTCATCGTGCGCTGGATTTCAGCCGTGAGCCGGAACATGCCCTCGAAGCATTGGTCGGTGTAATCCCGCGTGTGCTCACGGCCGGTCCTGCGCCAACCGCGTGGGAAGGGCGAGAGGTTGTCACCCGCTGGGCACAGCGTTTCGGTGACCACTATCGCTTCGCCAGCTCTGGTGGTTTAACGCTCGAACAAATCCCTCATATCTTCCCGCCCGGCCTCATCACCGATTATCACTTTGGTGGCGCGGCGCGTACTGCCGGTCGTATTGATGTCGCAAAAGTCCGCCAGCTCAGAGCTGCCCTCGACCAATTACCGCAACCCTAACCCATGACTTTCGGGTAACTTGCGCCCCCGCTTTACTTAACCTATCCTGTAATCTACAGATCGTTATTGAAAATTCAATATGAGTCCGGAGGTTGTGCCAGTGGATAACTACACGCCCGCCGAAAAGCAGCTTGCTTGGTTTCTGCGCATGGTTGCATTAGTACATGCGCTGCTTTACCTTTATGGAGCTTATGGCGCATATCAAGGGGCAACCACCACCACCTTCATTGAACCGCCGCTGGTTTCCAACGCCGTTGCCAGCCTCTCATTACTCGCTTTACTGGCTTGGTTTGCTGCCGGTGATGTTCGCCGCTGGCGTGGTATGGTCTATCTGCTCATAGCCGGTTTTGTGTGGGATATTATCGGTCTCATCATCCTCATACCCGGCCCGAAAGCAGCAGGGCAAACCACAGTGCTCTTGGGCGCGCTCCTCTTTTCAGCCGTCTTCGGTGGCATTAGCTTCTGGCTTCTGCAGCGCACAACACCCCAATCCTCGCGTTGGATGCCGTGGATGCCGGATAAACCCCTTACCACGTGGGAGCATATCGGACGCATCGTATGTCTCGTCGGCGGTGCGTTATCGATCATCGCGGCCTTGGCGCATTACGTCCTCTACTACACCGGCCCCGCTCCCATTGTGGAATTTTTCCGCCAACCCATCATGGTCGGTGGTTCTGCCGTCAAAATCGGCCTGCTAGGATTATGTCTGCTCGTCACCGCGTGGGATACTCGCAAGAATGGAGATTTCCTCAATGTCTTCATTCTGGGCAACTGCTTCTCGCTGCTTGTGGTCATCATCACGCATCTGGGTATCAACGCTCATGGTACGGTGATGTACCCCGCATTGGGTACAGACAGCCGTACCCTGATGTTAGGTGCGATAGCAGTTGATATAATCGCTATCACCGCCTTCGTTGCGCTCAAGGTCAAAGTTGACCGCTCCATTTTGGATCACACCCGCTTTTTTGCGCCGCTTCATTTCCGTGCGCTCGAAGCCGTGGCCGAAACATTGGTCGAAGGGGCGGAAGAAGCAGCCTCGCCGGAACAAATCGTGCTGCGTACTGATGATTACCTCAGTGCCTTTCCCTCTCGTCGTCTGTGGCTGGCCAAACTCTCCATCATCGGTCTAGCGACCATGCCGCTGCTCTCGCTCCAGCCGCCCATCAATTATCTCAGTCCGGAGATGCGCCGCTGGTTCATCGACAAGCACTTCAAACAGGACATTGTCGAAAAACGGGGCATCTATGCTGTCCTGCATACCCTCCGCCTTGACCGTCTCATCGACATCCTCGAAGGCATGATGCGCTTCAATATGCAGTTGAGCTACATCGGCTATTACAGCAACCCGGCTGTCCAGAAGGCCATCGGCTACACACCTTTTTCCCAACGTCCAGAAGGCCAGCGTGCTAAGCCCATCCGCCGTCATCCTGCCCTCAACGTTATCACCCCGCAGGTGCTCCGGCAGGAAGGCGTCGATAAGCTGACCGCCGATGTTGTGATTATCGGCTCCGGTGCTGCGGGTGCGATCTTGGCCGAACAACTGACCGCGCAGGGGCGGGAAGTCCTTGTGCTGGAGAAGGGGCCTTACGTGCATCCCGACAACTTCAGCGAAGATGAAGTCGATATGATCAGCCGTCTCTACAGCGATGGCGCGCTTCAGATCTCTCAGTCGCTTCGCTTCACCGTCTTACAGGGGAGTTGTGTTGGTGGCACAACGGTTGTGAACAATGCTGTCTGCTTCGATACTCCGCAGGAAGTCCTCGAAGATTGGAACGCCCCCAACGGCGTGAACGCCGGCATTGATATTGATCAGTATCGTACTGCACAGGCTGCCGTGCGCGAACGTCTGCAAATCAAATCCATCCGCGACTCGTCCAGCACGCGCCAATGGCAGGATGTAATTAACCCCGGTGATCGCGTCGTGACTCAAGGGGTCGAAAGTTTCCGTGCGCAGGGGACAACCGGCGTGGATTATGATCTCATCGAGGCCAATATCACCGACTGTCTCGGCTGCGGCTACTGCAATATCGGCTGCAAGTACGGGCGCAAGCTGTCGATGTTGGATGAGGTCTTGCCCGCCATTCAAAAAACTCATCCGCAGCAGTTCCGCATTGTGTCGGAAGCAGAAGTGCTCCGCCTCAACGGGCAGGGCGGCAAAGTCACCGAAATCGTCGCCCGTCTGCGCGATGGTCGTCAGTTGATCATCGAAAAGCCCAACACCGTCATCCTCAGCGCGGGTACGATTGCCTCAAGCTGGTTGCTCATGCAAAGCGGCATCGGCAAAGGTGAACTTCCGGTTGGCAAATACCTCAGCTTCAATATGGGCAGCCCGCTGCATGGCTTCTGGGAAGATGATCTGCACAGCTACGCCGGATTGCAAATCGCCCATTACCTCCGCCCGGAAGGGAAATCCGGTTATGTCTACGAAACGTGGTATAACCCGCCTGTCGCGCAGGCTCTCGCCATGCCCGGTTGGTTGGATACCCACTTCAAGAACATGCAAAACTACAGCCGGATGGCAGGAGTTGGGGTGCTCGTCGGCACAGAGAGTAATGCCTCCCTCACCTCAGCCTTATTCCTGCCCGGCATTCCCGATATTGTCTATTCGCCCTCGGAAAAAGACCTCAACACCTTGGTCGAAGCCCTCATTATGCTGGGGCAAATCATGTTTCGTGGCGGTGCGAAAGAAATCTACGCCTCCACCCGCCACT
>JAFLCH010000240.1 GCA_017303775.1 Anaerolineae bacterium
GGGATAGCGCATATCTTCCGAGGTCGCCATCAGCCACGGGCCTTTGATGACCTGCGCCAACCGTTTATGGAAGCTCTGAGCAAAACCCGTGAGGCTTGTTGTCCGCGCTAACAACCTGCCCAGTGCTTCCGCCTCCAATGCAGCGGTGCTCATCCCCTGCCCATAAATCGGGTTGAGGGCGCAAGCCGCGTCCCCGATGACGATGAACTGTTCCGGGCATCGCTGAAGGCGTTCGTAATGGCGCATCCGGTTTTCGAGCCGCCGGTATCCATAAATCGGTGAGATAGGCTTGGCGTCCTTGATGATTTCGTATAACGAAGTATCCGGTAGACTGGCTGCATAGCTCAGAAATTCATCCTCATCTGTTGGAGGAAAATCGCTGTTCCCGCCCAGCAGCGTAACCACCCATCGACCGCCTTCTACCGGCATAATCCCCCCGCCCCGATAATGCCCTTCCCCCGGTCTGGCCTGTATGGCGATGGTATGCGGTTTTGTCGTTAGCGGACGTTCGTACCAGCGAGTCGCGTAACCACAGTGGGCGTCAATCACGGTTTCCGGTGGGGCTTCATATCCCAAGTCCTTTAACCATTCTGGCGCTTTTGAGGTTCGCCCGCTGGCGTCCACCACCAGATCCGCCCTGAATTCCCGCGCTTCTGCTTCGCTGCGCGCCTTCACGTGAACCCCTTCAACAACCTTTTTATCCACGTCCGTCAGCAGTCCTTCCACCACATACCCGCCGCTGAAGGTGATGTTCGGGATATCCGTGATGCGCTGGCGCACGAGTTTTTCCAGTTGTCCGCGTGTGATGATGTGGCTGGTTAACCCCATATCGAAACGGAGTGTCCAACCGGCTGGCAGCAGGAATGAGCTGTCCAATCCCCAGCGCGCCACTACCGCGCCCGCCGCTTCCAGATCCCGCTGGAAGCCGGGGAATAACTGCATCAAAATGTGCTCACCCTTGATGAGAAGGGTATGCAAATGGCGTGCCTGCGGAACTCCGCCCCGAAAATCACTCTCCGGCTGTAGTTCATCGCGTTCGATAATCGTCACGGCGTTAAAATAATCACTCAACACACGGGCGGTCAGCAGTCCCGCGATGCTGCCACCAATCACAATCGCGCTGCCAAAAGGCTTTGTCATCGGTTCAATCCTGTTCGTAGATATTCTATGTTTCAGTATAATCAAATTTCACGAGGTTGATGCAACATGAAATGATCGCGAAACGTATATGAGATTTGCTGCCAATCTCGTAACCCATCGTTCAGTGTAGGGTTTTATTTAGCGATGAATATATTCAAGCGAAAGTCCAAGCAACCTGACTATACCAAACTGAGTGACAGCGAACTGGTCATCTTGGCGAAAGATAGCCAAGAGGCATTCGGTGTGCTGTATGAGCGGTATGTCGAGAAAATTTACCGGTACATTTACTACCGGACAGGTAATCATCAGGACGCGGAAGATCTGACTGCGGGAGTCTTCCACCGGGCGATGGCGCATATTCAAAACTATACAGAACGGGGCGTCCCTTTCCAGGCGTGGTTGTACCGCATTGCTCATAATCTGGTTGCGAACTGGCACCGGGATCGCGGGCGGCGCAAAATCATCCCGCTGGAAGAATTTATCGGGCCAGATATTCATTTTGACTCGCCGGATACAGCGGCTGAAGATAAAGAGGAACGCGGGCATTTGATGGCTGCGATTGCTCGACTGCCGGAAGAACGCCAGCAGCTTTTGTATCTGAAGTTTGTGTCGAACCTATCGAACGCCGAGGTTGGTGAGATCCTTGATCGCACCGAAGGCGCGATTAAATCACTCTATCACCGCACTCTAATCGCGCTGCGCGATGATATTGAAATGCAGCAGACGCGAATGGGGGCGAAGGGTGTGGCTGCCACACCGGAGTCTCTGACTGCAACAAAGGAAAGCAAAGGTAAGCATGGCTAACGAACTTGAGATGCAGAATTTACTCTCTGCCGTAACCGATGCCTTGTTGGCAGACGAGAACGCTGAATTGGACAACATTATCGGGCGTTACGCGGTGCCGCGTACCGAAGTGATGGGCTTGGTGACTGTCATTCGCCGCCTGCACCTCACGCTGGTTGGGGCGCAACCATCGCGCCGCTTCGTTTCTAAACTCAAGTATGATCTGGTGGGCGGCGAACGCAGTAATATTGTCGCCCGTGTCCGCTACCTACCCCCGCGCGTCCAAATCGCCGCAGGCATCGCGCTGCTGGCCGGTTTTATGCTGTTGAGCCGCCGTCGTTTGATGGACGACTCGCGCCGCGAATCTCAAGAAATCCCCGTCCTCCAGCAATAACACTCACAGCCCAAACCAATACCATGAAACTGCAACAGGTGCGGGCTGTGCGCGTCTCTTTGAAAATGGTAGACTATTGTTTATAAAATAACACCAGCAGACTATTATAAAATTTAGGAGTAGTCCATGAAGCGGCGCGCTGAAATCACCGGTTGGGGCAAGTATGTGCCAGAAAAAGTCCTTACCAACAATGATCTGGCAAAAATGGTTGATACCAACGACGAGTGGATCACAAGCCGAACCGGCATAAAAGAGCGCCGTATTCGTACCGATACTGACACGACTACCAGCATGGCCGTCGCCGCAGCGCGCGAGGCGATGACCGTGGCCGAAGTTGATGCCAGCGAGATTGATCTGATCGTCGTCGCGAACTCCTCACCCGATTATTTGCTGCCTGCGCCTGCTAACTTCGTTCAGCACGAACTAGGGGCATCCTGTCCGGCGCTCACGGTTGCAGCAGGATGTTCGGGGTGGGTGTATGCGCTAGTAACAGCCTCCCAATTCATTGAAACCGGCGCCTACAATAACATTCTGGTGATCGGCGTGGAACTGATTTCTTATGCGCTGGATTATACGGATCGTTCGACATGCATCCTGTTCGGGGACGCAGCGGCGGCTGTAGTGCTGCAACCCAGCACCGGCGATGCGGGCGTAATGACCTTTGAACTGGGTTCGGACGGCGGGCAAGCGCATCACCTGTGGGTTCCGGGTGGTGGAACACGCAACCCTGTTTCGCAGAACGTGGTTGATAACCGCGAGATGTATATCCGGATGAATGGGCAGGAAGTCTTTAAGTTCGCCACACGCAAATTTACGTCGTGCATCAAGAATATCGCCGAACAAGCCGGGATGAAACCGGCTGACCTCGACCTGATCATCCCGCATCAGGCGAATTTACGCATTATTGAATACGCAGCCGGCCTATTGGGGCTGTCGATGGATAAGTTTTTCGTGAACTTGCATAAGTACGGCAACACGTCTGCCGCCTCGATTCCGCTGGCGCTGGTAGAGGCCATTCAGGAAGGGCGCGTCAAACCCGGTGATGTGACCGGTATGGTGGCCTTCGGCAGCGGGTTATCGTGGGCGGGTGCGGTCGTGCGGATGGGCGAGGCGGTGGCGAAGGTCGCGCCGCAGAGCGTCGTAGCCGGCGTGATGCAGTAAGCTCACCTTAAGCAGCACATTCCGGGGCGACAGATGATGTCGCCCCGTTTGTTTTAATTGACTTATACAGCAGTCGCGGAAAACACATCGCGATGTGCAGCTAGAAAGTCCGCGACACGGGTGGGCTTCTGCCCGGTTAATTCCTCGAAGGCGGAGGAGACACCACTCAATTCATTCGCGGCGATACCCGCATCAAACGAGGCATAAATTTCGGCAACCGGACGGGGCAGCCCAGCGCCAACCATGTTCTGGATGAGCGTTTCCAGTTCGATGGGTACGTAGGCAATCGAGCGACCCGAAAGTTCGCTGGCGATTGCAGCGAGTTCGGCTTGCGACACTGCTTCGGGGCCGGTGATATCCAGCGCGCGGCGACCATTGAAAGCCGAGGCGAGGGCCGCCGCCGCAGCACGGGCGCAGTCCTCGCGGGTGATGTAGGCAGTGCGACCCTCGCCGGCGGCACTGTAGAGCGCGCCCATCTGGACGGCCTGACTGAGCGAGCGGGGGAGCATATCGGCATAAATGTTGTTGCGGAGCGCCGTCCAGCCAAGGTTGGAAGCGGCGAGCGCTTCTTCGGTGGCGCGGTGTTCGGCGGCAACAAAGACGCGAGAATCCGGCGTGGGATTCACGATTGACGTGTAGACGATGTGGCGCACACCCGCAGCCTCCGCGGCTTTGATGGCGTTTTGGTGTTGGGCGACGCGCTGACCGATGGCATCGGTGCTGATGAGGAGCAGCCGATCCGCACCGGCGAAAGCCTTCAGCATCGAGGCCGGATCGGCAAAATCGGCGGCACGCACTTCGACACCACGGGCGGCGAGATCGGCGAGTTTTTCGGGGGTGCGAGTGGTGGCGATGACGCGGGCTGAAGCGGCTTCGAGCAAGAGTTCGACGACACGACGCCCCAGATGACCGGAAGCGCCGGTAACAAGCAGGACTGGTTTTTGAATATCGGACATTTCACTTTCCTCATAGGAACAATAACGATTGACAGGCGTTACTATAAGTGCATTACTATTAAATGGGAAGCAGGCACTTTGTAGTAAGGGAGTTACCTGATGGAAACCTACCGGCTGCGGCAGGGAAATGTGTATGAGGCGGACTGCCCGACGCGACAGGTTCTCGACCGGATCGGCGACAAGTGGACGTCGCTGACCGTCGGGATGTTGGGCGACGGGCCGAAACGCTTTTCGGAACTAAAGCGCGGCATCGGCGGGATTTCGCAGAAGATGCTGACGCAAACGCTGCGCAACCTTGAGCGGGACGGGTTGGTGAAGCGAACGATCTACCCGGAGATTCCCCCGCGCGTGGAATACAGCCTGACACCGTTGGGCGAGACGTTTTGCGCCCCGCTGCTGGCGATTCAGGCGTGGGCGGAAACGCACATCAGCGAAGTGACGGCGGCGCAGGCAGCGTATGATGAGCGCGCGGGAGAAGCCGCAGCGTTTGCTTCGGTTTAGATCACCTTCCGGCTAGAGATCTTCCACGACGGCACGCACACGATCCATAATTTCCTGCAAGCGCTGACGCTGGGTGGCGAAGTTGACGCGGGTGAAGCCTTTACCGGCATCACCAAAGGCCGCGCCATCGTTGAAGGCGACGCGCGCTTTTTCCAAGAAGAAGTGGAAGGGCGATTCGCCGGGGAGATTGAGGGCGCGCCAATCCAACCAGCCGAGATAAGTGGCTTCGGGGATGGTGAAGGTGAGCTGTGGGAGGTGCTGGCGGATGTAATCCACCATGAAGTCACGGTTACCCTTGAGATAGGGCAGCAGGGTTTCATCTACCCACGGCTGACATTCGCTGTAGGCGGCGTAAGCGCCAGCGAAACCGAACGCGCCGGGATGCGGCAGGAAATAGGCGGTGGATTTGGCAAAGGTGTTGTAGACGGTTTCATCCTGCGCGACGGCGAAGGCAAAACCGAGGGTGGGCGTGTTGAAGGTTTTGCTGGGGGACATGAGGGTGATGGTGCGGCGGGCGACTTCCGGGGCGAGGGAGGCCATGGGGGTGTGCTGTGCGCCGTTGAGGATGAGATCGCAGTGGATTTCATCCGAGCTGATGAGCATATTGTGGCGCAAACAGATTTCGGCGATGCGTTCCAAATCCGCGCGTGACCACATGCGCCCGACGGGATTGTGGGGGTTGCAGAAGAGCAGCACTTTGGTGCGGGGGGTGATGGCGGCTTCGAAGGCGTCGAAGTCGATTTCGTAGCGGAGGTGCTGACCGTCGAGGGTGGTGGCGAGATCGACATAGATGGGGACGCGGCCACTGTTGCCGGGGGCGCTGACGAAGGGGGGGTAAGCGGGCGTGAGCATGATGACTTCGTCACCGGGATCGGTGAAGGCCATGCTGACAAAGTTGAGGGCGCTGACCAGATTGGGCAAGAACTGGAAATCCTTGGGCTGTACCGACCAGTTGTAACGCAGGGCGAGGCGCTGGGTGAGCAGGTCGCGCAGGCGGGGGGCGTCGAAGTGGTAGCCGTAGTCACCGTACTCGGCGACCGCGTGAAGGGCGCGGAGGATGGGTTCCGGCGAGCGGAAATCCATATCGGCGACCCATGCTGGCAGCACATCTTGGTCGAAGAGATTCCATTTGATGCCGCCAACGCTGCGGCGCTCGATAAGTTCATCCAAGTTGTAGGACATCCAGTACCCCTTTTGCATGAATTGATGAGGCGGCGATGATGAACGGTTGGTTCATCAGTGGGGTACATTACCCGATGGTTTGGGAGGTCGCAAGTGCCACGCTGGCGGGGGGTGGCAATTCTTTTTGCAGCAGCAGCGGCAGCGGCGAGGTGGTTAAAGAAGGCGGGAAGCAGCCGATGATGCCGCCGAGGGGGGTGTTTGTCGTCGTCGTCGTCGTCGCCGACAAAGAATCCGGCGGGAGTGAGGGAGGACGGCGCAGACATGCCCGGAACCTCACCCCTTCAAGGTCGCTGCTGCCGTTTGGTGAGGGAGAGATGGCAGGGTTGGCGGCATTGGCGGCAGTGACATTGGCATTATAGTGACAAGTTACAAGTG
>JAFLCH010000241.1 GCA_017303775.1 Anaerolineae bacterium
AGTACATCAAGATGGTTAAAGTATTACCTTCTTCGCGCAAAACGCATGAACAGGCGCGTGTTGATCAAGCCTCCTCTTACCTCAAACGTTGTTATGTAGCCGAACGGGATCTTATGCGTACCCTCGCTGCATGGTTTGTTGACACCAGCCAATGGGACTTCAAGCGTCAGCTAGCCAATGATATGTGGCAAACATCGCGCCATGCCGACCTGCTCCGCACCCGTATTCTTGAACTGCGCTACCCGCGTCGGGATGTTGATAAGAAATATAACCCTGATGTCCTTTTGTGGAACGCCGAGTTCGCCAAAGGGACGCATACCGACGAATTCATCGCTGGCATCTATGCTGCGGTCATACCGGAACTCATCCGTGCCTACAACCATTATCTCGACCAGACCGATCCCTTGGACGATGCCCCTACGGTCTACATTCTCCGCCACATTATTGCTGATAAACAGAAACAGCTCGAAAATATGCAGTCACTCGCTGCCGAAGTGTCGCCTGATCTCTTCCAGTCGCATCAAGACTGGTCAACCTATTTGACCGATTTTGCTGCCAGCATCGGCGGCGTAGCAGGGGATCAACCGCCAACTGAACGTCCGACCCATCATGCCGGACGCCCCGCCTACAATGTACAGCGGCAGGTGCAGCGTGATCCCCGCTGGCGTCCGTCTCTCTTCCATCTCCCTCACGAGAATAAATACGACGTGGAAGGGCGCAAAGCGTGGCAGCGCATCGAAGCGCTCGATAAGCGGGTCGCCATGCAAGTCTGGTCTGCCATCAGTCACTTCAATGAAATTTGGGCAGCCGAAGTCGTCGCCGCCTCGATGTGGGATTTCGTCGCCGAGCCATGGGACTTTTACCTCGATTTGGCGCGCTGGGCTTGGGATGAAAGCCGCCACAGCACCATGGGTTTTCGTGCTTTGGAAGGCTGGGGTTGGGATGTGCCCGAACTCATTCCGTGGGGCAACGCTCTTTACAACGCCATGGGTCCCATGCCGCCCATCCAGCGCCTCGCGCTCCTCTACTTCTACGAAGAAGGTCTCCTCCGCGCCGGAACCAAACAAACCGAGATCAAAATCCTCGAATCGGCGCAGGACGACGGCAGCGTGCAGGACATGGACTTCGACTGGGCAGATGAAGCCATTCATGTCAGCTATGGCTTCAAATGGCTGCGACATCTGCTGGGTGATGACAACGCCGGTAAAGAAGAACTCAAACGTCTCACCGATGAAGCCCGCGCCATCGTAGCTCAATATGTGCTTGACCATAAAGACGATCCCAACGCGCGTCTCGCTCCCTATTTTGACCGTCTCCACGATGTCATCGCGTCCATGATCCTCGAAATTCCCGACGACGGGTTGGATATCCAGTGGGCGCCAGTCGTTGCGGACGAAGAAGTCCTCAAAGAGCTGTAATTGTGACCGATTATCGTGTACGCCTCGTCAAATCGGGGCAGGAATTCAATGTTGCCAAAGGCGAAACCATTCTCGAAGGTGCGGAAAACGCCGGGATTATCCTCTCCTATAGTTGCCGGGGCGGCACCTGCCGCTCCTGCATGACTCGCGTCCTTTCCGGCTATGCTGAACATGATCCGGATTATGTCGATGAACTGAGCATTGATGCCGGAGAAATCGCGGATGGTTATCGGTTGTTATGCAGCGCCTTAGCTTATTCCGATCTTGAACTGGAGCGTTAACTCATGCAGTTGCTTGTTTTCCGCGCCCTCTGGGGCATGACCGGCCCGCTTCCGCAGCAGATCGAACAGGTCGCCGCTGCCGGATACGATGGATTTGAAATCTGGCCGAGCCAATATACGGTCTCCCGTGCCGAACTCATGTCGTTGGCGCGCGCTCATAACCTCAAAATGATCGTCGGTGCGCCGCTGGTGTCTACCGCGGAAATTGCCCCCACTCTGCACGAATTGGCCGAATACGAGCCGCTGCGCATCAACCTGCACAGTGGGCGCGATAACATGAGTCACGACGAAGGCAGCGCCTTTTTCGAGGAAGCACTGCGTGTCGAATCTGCCCTCGGTTTGCCCGTCGCCCATGAAACGCATCGTGGACGCATCCTTTTCACGCCGTGGGATACCGCCTTCTATCTGCGCCGGTTTGAAAATCTCAAAATCACCGCCGATTACAGCCATTGGGTCAATGTCTGTGAGCGTCTCCCGCTGGACGAAGCTGATGCTCTCAGCTTAGCCAATCAGCGAGCTGTGCATATTCACGGGCGCGTGGGCTACGAAGAAGGCCCACAGGTTCCCGACCCCTCTGCGCCCGAATATGTCAGCCATCTCGACTGGCACGAAGCGCAGTGGTTGCAGATCCGCCAGCACCATCAGCAAACCGGTCAGGCCGTGCTTACTTTCACACCCGAATACGGCCCGCCCGCCTATCTTCACACCCTGCCGCACACCAATGTGCCGGTAGCCGACCTGTGGAGAATCTGTCTGTGGGCGGCGCAGCGTGCCCGCCAGCAGCTCACCTGATTTCGCCATCCGAATACAATTGTCGTCATGCTTATCCGCAACGCTGGAGTCGATTTAGAATGTCAAAACTGCCTCATAACGCCCCTGTTGGTTTCGACTGGGTCATCCGCTTCACCCACTGGTCACAACAGGGGAACGCTCTGCATCTCGCCCTACAGACCGCCTCCGGCGACAGCGCTGAACTGACCTTTCAAGCCCTTTCTACCCACATCTGGCGCATGACGTTCGTGCCGCGTGGAGGCCAATGGCTCAAAACCCCCATCATTCCGGACGAACCTACAGCCGCCCTCCCGCTGCGTGTTGAAGAAACGGATCGCGGCCTCATCGTCAGTGGCCCGCGTCTCTCCCTTCACCTCGACCGTGATCCGTGGTCACTGCGCTTGCTGGATGAAAACGGCTTTGATGTCTTCCGCGAGAACCCCTCTGATATTGACGGCTTGGGGCGTCCTTTCGTCTTACCTCTCGGTTTTGTCCGGCAGGGCGACAGCATCACCCATGTGAGCCACTCCTTTCACCTCCGCCCGGACGAGCATCTCTTCGGCCTCGGTGAGAAATTTACCCCCGTCGATAAAGTCGGTCAGCGCATCATCTCGTGGACTCAAGACCCGTTCGGCTCCACCAGCGAACGCTCGCACAAAAATATTCCCTTCCTCCTCAGCACGCGCGGCTATGGCCTCCTGCTTGATACCGGCGCGCGCATCACATGGGAACTGGGGACGATCTCCTGTCAATCCGCCTCCATCTTATCTGAAACATCTACCCTCGATGCTTATCTCATTGCTGGGGCTACCCCCGCCGAAATTCTCGAACACTACACAGGCTTAACCGGACGTTCACCCGTCCCGCCCCGCTGGACGTATGGCCTCTGGGTATCCTCCGGTGGAACTTACCGCGATCAGGAAACCATGCAGCGCCTTGTTGATGGCTTGGAAACCTACGACATTCCCGCTGATGTCGTTCATATCGACCCGTGGTGGATGAAGTGGCGCACCTACTGCGACTTCAAGTGGGATCGTACCGCCTTTCCCGATGTCGAAGGCATGATTGCCGATTGGCACGCCCGCGGCCTCAAAATCTGCCTCTGGGAGCACCCCTACATCTCCATCGAAAGCGATCTGTTTGATTACGGCGTTCAGCAGGACTATTTCCTCAAGCGTCCGGATGGTGAAGTCTACATTATCGACTACGGCCTCTCGCTTGCCCCCCGACCGGATGGCGTTGTTCGGCTTGCCACGCCTGAAAATTCGTGGAATGCCCGCGTTGCCGCCATCGACCTATCCAATCCCGAAGCCTACGCATGGTTTCAAGATCTGCATCGTCCCCTCCTCCAGATGGGAGTCGACATCTTCAAAACCGACTTCGGCGAAGATATTCCGGAAGACGCTGTTTTTCACAACGGTCAAACCGGCTCGACCATGCACAACCTCTACCCGCTGCTCTATAACCAGTCTGTCTACGAAGTCACGGAGCAGGAGCGCGGTTATGGAGCTGTCTGGAGTCGCGCGGCTGCTGCCGGTAACCAGCGCTATCCCATCTGCTGGTCAGGTGACCCAGCCTCCGACTTTGAAAGTCTCGCCTGTACCATTCGCGGTGGTCTTTCCGTCGGTTTTTCCGGTGTCGCCTTCTGGAGTAATGATATTGGTGCCTATCGTCGCAGTCCGTCGCCTCGCCTTTACATCCGCTGGGCACAATTCTGCCTCATGTGTTCCCACAGCCGCATGCACGGCGACAGCCCGCGTGAACCATGGGTTTTTGGCGAAGAAGCCACCAACATCGTCCGTCGCTATCTTAAGCTGCGCTACCAGTTATTCCCCTATCTCTACAGCCTCTCGCACGAAGCTAGCCGTACCGGTCTGCCTGTCATTCGTGCCATGTCGCTGGCCTTCCCTCAGGACATCAACACTTACGACAAAGACCTTCAGTTTATGCTCGGCCCTTCGCTCCTCGTTGCGCCCATCTATGATGATGGTGACTCACGCACCGTCTATCTGCCCGAAGGCCAATGGATCGACTATTGGACGCGCCAGACTCACACCGGTCCCACACAACTTACCGTCCACGCCCCGTTGGATACCCTGCCGCTTTTTGTTCGTGCCGGCGCGGTCATTCCCATGATGCAGCCTGCCTCCCGCATTCCCGACGGCCTGATCGACAATCTCATCATCGACATCTTCCTGCATCACCACATGGCTTACAACCTTGAAGAAGACGAAGGGCTGACCCGCTTTTCCGGTGTATCCGACTCCCGTACCGTTTACTTCGGCTGGCAGGGTGGCCCACAGCGCACCCTTAATCTGCGCTTCAATGGCTTATCCGCGGTGGCATCCGTCACGCTCCAAAGTGCCGACGGTTCCACCCGTCTGCTGGACAGTTGGCAGTTGGAACAAAACACGCTCCTGCTCTCCGGTATACGCGAGCCAAATGCCCGCCTTATCATCCGGTTGGCATAAGGCCCCTTCATTACCCTTAAGTGAATAGTCCGGCATCCTACCCGATTCGGGCAGGATGCTGCGCCTGCAAATAATCAAACATAGAGGAGAATCATGAAAGAAAACGTCATTCCTGTGGATGGTATGATTATCATCGAAGACACCCGCTTTGCTCCCGGCATCTACCCGCTCACCAAAGGCTTGACCATCGCTGCCGATTGTGTCACCCTCGAGTGTGAAGGTGTTTTGCTGGTCGATTCCACCCATGACGGTGTCGCCCTGCACGCACAAGGCCAGCATGGCATCACCGTGCGCGGCTTGTCCATCTCCGGCTTCTATCACGGCCTCCGCTTTGATGATTGTCAGGATGTCGTTGTCGATTCGGTTCGAGTGCGCGATACTGCCGAAATCGAAGGTATCGACACCTTTCTTTACCTCTGGCATCCCATCGACAAGGTCTACAGCGGCGCGCTGCTCTTCAATAACGTCAGCGGTGGCGTCATCCGTAATAGCGACTTCCAGCACCAGATGAACGGCATCCTGCTCTACCGCTGCACCAACCTCACCATCGAAAACAACAACGCTTCTTTCAACAGCGGTTGGGGCATCTATCTCAGCAGCACCTCGGAATGCCTCATTCAAGACAACCGCCTTGATTTCTGCAACCGTGTTTATCGCCGTCCTGAAGATGGCTCTGTCCGTGTCGAAGCCGACGCTTCCGGCATCGTCATGGTCATGAGTTCCAGCAGCAACCGCATCCTCCGCAATAGCTGCCTTTGTGGCGGCGATGGCATTTTCGTCGCGGGCTGCACCCCGGACGGCAATCGCACCAGTTGCGACGATAACCTCTTCGAGGACAATGACTGCCGCCTCAGTCCCAACAACGCCATCGAATCCACTTTCTCCCGTGGCAACATCTTCCGCCGTAACGATTGCAGCCGTTCCAACTATGGTTTCTGGATGGGCTACTCATGGGAAAATGTGCTCGAAGACAATCATGTCGAGTTTAACCGTTGGGCAGGTATAGCCATCGAACATGGGCATGACTTTACCATCCGTAACAATCGCATCCTCAGCAACGGAGAAGGTATCCGCCTCTTCACGCGCGGCGGGAAGATCCTTGATTCATGGCCCGGTTGGGAAGTCTCTTTCGACTTTGCCATCGAACACAACCGCATCGAAAAGAACACCGTCGGCATCAACGCCTATACCGGCGCGGAAATCGTCGGGCAGGACGGGCGCGATTATCGCATCACCGCCAACACCATTCACGACAATCGTACTGGCGCGCGTTTCTATCGGGTCGGGGACTCGCATCTCGCTGCCAACACCTTCAGTCATAATGTTGAACAAGCCGTCCTTTTGCTTGACCAACCGGCTGTCTCGCTGGCGGAAAACCGCTTTGAATCCAATC
>JAFLCH010000242.1 GCA_017303775.1 Anaerolineae bacterium
AAACCTGCCAGAATCGAATGCCGGTATGCATCCCATGTCGAGTTTTCATCACCTGCCCAATGCAGCGGTGAGCGCTGTGATCCGGTATAACCCGCTCGGCTAAACGTGATCGCCTCTCGCTTCTGATGCGCGAATTGATAGTACGCCTCGCTGTAACGCTGCGGGTATTCATTCCACAATTCATGCCCGCTGCGCCCGTCCGCGAACTGGGTATCTGCCCCCCACAAATGTTCGCCGCCGTCCGTCTTGAAGCCATCAATACCTACATCATCCAGCAGATAAGCCCGCTTGTTCAACCACCAGTCACGCGCTTCAGGGTTCGTCACATCCCAGATATACCCTCCCCGGAACCAGAACGGCTTCACCCGGTGCAGTTGACCATCCGCGTCATGTACCCCCAATCCGCGCGCCTCGAAATGCGCCCGGTCAGCCTCATGTTGCGCGTGAGGCTGCTCCAACACTTTCACCACCGGAATCTGCCACAACAACAATCGCACCTCATTCTCGTGCAGCCAATCCACCATCCCTTTCGGGTCGGGCCATTTACCTTCCGCCGGGAATGTGAAGTCGCTGTATCGGAATGCTGCGTCACCACCTTTGGCCGCATACGTCGCGTCATTCCAGATATAAAATGTGGTTTCATCGCTCCACGCTTCAATCACCAGCACTGACGGATAAATCCCGTGCGCCAGTGATTGTTTAACCTCATCCATCACCCGCTTCTGCGAATTCCACTCGTTCCCGCTCATCCACAACCCGAACGACCACAACGGCGGCAAAACCGCCGGCCCCGTCATCCGCGTGAACTGCCCGACAATAGCCAGCGGATCACCCGTGAACCAGTGCAGCTTCAATACTTCATCCGCGCCCACATCCGCTTCCAGAACCCATGCATCCGCGCTGCTTGCCGCCAGATCAAACTGCATCCACCGGCTGCTCTCCACATACACCCCGTACCCCGCCGATGACAGCAGGAACGGAATCGGCATATAAGTTCGCTTGCCCTGATTCTTATACTGCTCATAGCACCGGACATCCATCACCTGACCGCGCTGATTCAGGGCATTAAACCGCTCGCCCAATCCATAAAACGCCTCACGCGCCTCCGCCACAAAACGCAGCCGAACCCGCCGCGCTCGCTGCCCATCTGTCAGCCATTCAACCGCCGTGAGTTTCGGCACACCGCTGGGAAGTCCAGCCGAACCGCCGCTGCGCGTCACAGTCATCACACCATCATCAACTGTGCAGCCGCCTGCCGCCTGCCAGCTTTCGCCCCGCATCTCATGAACAGCCGTCCGTACACCATCAGCCTCCAGCCAGTACCGCAAAACCTGTCCGGCCTTTGGTGCAGCCGTCTTGACCTGCCATACATCCTGCTCGATCCGGATGGCGCGTTCCAAATATTCCGCGCCCACCCCCACTTCTAGCTCAGGCCGCCAGTCGCCCAGCCGTACCGCTTCCACCGGCGGCTGATCAACACCCTCGACCTGTTGGTGCAGCACAACCCGTGTCGCCACACCCGGTGGCCGCGTCACAACCCCGATCGTGAAGGTCGCTCCCGCCAGTGGTTGTCGCGGAAACCGTTCTTCCGGCAGTTGCTCATACGGATGCTCTTGTCCCAACGGTGTATGAATGACTTCAATCATGATCTCACCTCTTGCAGCCGTGACCCCAGTATCAGATACATGGCATGTGACCATAATAACGGACAGGCGGAGGTTCCCCAGCGTGCTTCCCAATAGGGTAAATAACTCGCGTCCAACACATGCGTTGCCACCTGTTCCGGCATCTCACCGTTGGGCAGCGCTTGATTTTCAATCCAATGATAAATCTGTTCCGCTTCAGCGTGGCGTCCCAACTCCACGTAAGCCCAACCCAACCACGCCGCCAGCAGCAGCCACTCGCCGCCGCCGAAATACGTATCAGCGGCATAGCGGTAAACGCCGCCAGCAGGCACGTGCAAATCCCGTTCGATCTTCGCCAGCGTCGCTTGGAACACCGGATCTGTCACCGTCACCAATCCATACGGCACTGCCGTCCACAGCAAACTCGCGTCCACCTCGGAATTCCCCACAAACTTCATGAAGTGCCCCTGCTCTGCCACG
This sequence comes from Anaerolineae bacterium, assembly GCA_017303775.1. Lineage (GTDB taxonomy): Bacteria > Chloroflexota > Anaerolineae > Aggregatilineales > Phototrophicaceae > CFX2. The sequence goes on from JAFLCH010000242.1 coordinate 2,106, forward strand.
CACTGCTGCATCACAAAAGCCCGGATCGCCGCCGGTAATACCGCGTCCACCAATGAAGGATCAAGGCTTCTCAGCGCCATTAATCCGCCGTACAGCGCCGAAAGCGTCGCCGGATGAATATGGTCACGGTGTTCCTCCCAACAGTCATAGTTCGGGAATTGCCACAGCGCCCCGACATAACGCACCGTCAGCGCCGCCGCCGGACGCAGTGCCTGCCAGCCCGCCGCATCAATCACCCCACCTTCAACCGCCTTCACCAATCCCCACAACCACGTTCCATACCCGTCCAATTGGAAGTTCGGCCAATCGTCCAGTCCCATCCTGCCATCGAGGTGGAATCGAGTCGGCAGGAAATCCGTCTCCACCAGCGCCTCGCCCGCAGCCAGCTTCTTCAACAGCGCTTCGACCTCGGCCTCATAGCGCATCAAGGTTGCGCCAGCCCACCGGTAAAACGCGGCGGCGCTGGCATGTTCCCCCACAAGCTGCATCGCGTAAGCCGTCCACGTCCCATCCCGCAGCCACGAAAACCCGTACTGCGAAAACGTCGGTGACGCGACATACCCGCCACTATCAGCCTGCCCCTGCCTGATAATCTCAATACTGACTTGATGTAGATTTGTCATAATCAAATGGAGAACTTAATTGGAGGAAATGCCGCTCGTTTGAGAAGCATTTCCCCAATATTCGGTCAAGAGAATTACTGAATCAGGGCGTCCAGTTCGGCTTTAGCTTGGTCAAGCGCTTCCTGCGGGCTGAGCGTACCGTCAGCAACCTGCGTCAGCAGCGCGTTCACCGCATCCTGCATCTCGTTCTGGCGCACGATCACCGGCGGAGTGACCGGGCTTTCCAACGCCGCGAACACCGCAGCACGATTCGCCGGCGGAGTCTGGGTCAGGTAAGCCTCGAAGTATTCCGGCTTATTCAACGCTGGCAGTTCCCAACCGCTTTCCACGCGCACAGTCGCCGCGATTTCACTGGAGGTCAGGAATTCCGCCCACGCTGCCGCTGCCTCGGCCTTTTCAGTCGTCGCCGAAACCGCCACACCATTCGCGAAGAAGTGATGCGCCTTCTGGTTGATCCCCGGCTCAAGCTGAATGTCCCACGTGAACGGTGCATCCGCGAACGCGCCGAACATCCAGATACCCGTCACCAGCATACCCAGCTTGCCGCTCAGGAACAGTTCCGAGTCCGACACGCCCGAAAGCTGCGCCGCCGTCGGCATCACACCTTCGTCCGTGAAGCTCTTCATCAGTGCCAGTGCTTCCACGCATCCCGCCGAGTTCAGGGTCGATTCAGTCATATCTTCATTGAAGAATTCGCATTCACCCTGCTGTGCGGCCTTCTTATAGAATTCCCAGAACTGAAGCGGTGAGAACAGTCCCCACGTATCGTCGCCCAACGCGCGAATCGCCTTGGCCGCTTCAATCGCTTCTGTCCATGTCCAATCTGCCGCCGGATAGTCTAAACCAGCCGCATCAAACAGATCCGCGTTATAGAACAACAGCACATCCGAGAATGATTCCGGCAATGCGTACTGCTTGCCATCATACTGGAAGGCTTCCAGCGCGCGCGGATAGTACGGTGCCTCGGCGCTGATGCTGCCCGAAATATCCAGCAGCACATTGTTCGCCGCAAAAGTCACGAAGTTTTCGTAATTCAGTTCAAAAACATCCGGTGCCGCCCCGCCGCTGATGTCGGCCTGTAGCAGCGTGAAGTAATCGGAGAACGGTGCGGTCTCCACCACCACCTCAATACCGGGGTTCTGCGCTTGGAATTCCTGAATGATCAGGTCGAGGTCTTCCAGATGATCCGGAGCAGCCGAGAATGTAAAGTAGTTAATAGTCTGTGTGTCCTGCGCGCCCACCGGTACAACCGTAACCAGCATCAACATCGCTAGAACGAGCATAAGCCATTTTCGAGACATGTCTAACAATCCTTTCCTGCTTAACCTTTTGATTTAATAAACGCATTTCGTTGCGTAACGAAACCTAACCTTTTATCCCGCTGGACACCACGCCCTGAACAAACCAGCGTTGTGCCAGCAGGTAGGCTACCAAAATAGGAAGTACCGCAATCACCGAACCCGCCATGACCATATTCCACTCCGTCAACGAGCGCGGGCCGGATTGCAGCGTCGCCAGTGCCACCGGCAGCGTCATCACCGCGTCCTGCCGTGCCACAAACAGCGGCCACAGGTACGCGTTCCACAATCCCATGAAGCTGAACACCCCCAGTGTTGCCAGTGCTGGCTGCGAAAGCGGCAGCACAATCCGCCAGAAAATAGTGAAGTAATTAGCCCCGTCCACGAACGCCGCCTCTTCAAAATCCTTCGGCAGTCCGAGGAACGACTGTCGCAGCAGGAACGTCCCGAATGCGCTGAACAACGCCGGAATAATCAATGCCGAGTAGCTGTTCATCCAACCCAGTTGTCGCACCAGAATGAACTGCGGGATCACCAGCGCTACTGACGGAATCATCATCGTCGCCAGATACAGCACAAACACCACATCTCGTCCCCGCCACTGCATCCGTGCGAACGCAAACGCCGCCATCGCCGAAACCAGTATCTGCCCCGCCGTCCCCACAATCGCTACGAAAAAGCTGTTGAAGAAGACCCGCACCAGATCAATCCGCTCCGCCAGCTTCGTGTAACTCTCAAACGACAGCGGATCAGGAATCAGTTGAGGCACTGTTTGCAGGATGTACTGCTGTGGCTTCAACGAGGTGCTTAGCATCCACAGGAACGGCAGCACCATCACCACGATCAGCACCACCATCATCCCGTAACGGGCGAACTTCCCTGTCCATGAATCGCCTATTGAAGTATCAGCCGCACGCTTTGAAGCGCTGTCCAGCGACAGGGTATTACTCTGATTCATAGTAGACCCACCGTTTCTGCAACCGCAGTTGCACGAACGTGATGATGAAGATCAGCACGAACAGCACCCACGACATCGCCGACGCATACCCCATCCGGTTGTAACTGAACGCGTTCTTCACCACTTCGCTCACAATCACTTCCACCTGCCGGTCAGCCGCGCTGTCTCGCATCGGCATCAACCACACCTGCTCAAACATCTGGAAGTAATTAATCAGCAGCGTAATCGCCACGAAGAACATCGTCGGGCTGAGCAGCGGCAGTGTGATATGCCGCAGGCTTTTCCACCGCGTCGCCCCATCAATCCGCGCCGCCTCGTAATAGGTCTCCGAAATGCCCTGCAATCCGCCCAGATACAGCAGCGCCACATACCCCACGTCTTTCCACACACTCGTGATGACCATGGCGTAAACTGCCGTCTGCGGTTCGAACAACCATGCCGGCCCTTCGATCCCGATCAACTTCAACCCGTAATTCACCAATCCATACGAAGGGTTAAAGATCCATTTCCAGATCAACGAAACCACTACCCACGAAGCCACCACCGGCAGGAACGTCGCCGTCCGCACCGCCAGCATCCCCCGTGCGCGCCGGTTCAAGAACAGCGCCAGCCCCAACCCCAGCACGAACACCAGCGGCACATACAGCGCGATGAATGTCACCGTATAGCGCAGTGCCGACCAGAACGCCGCGTCCCCCACCAGTTCCTCGAAGTTCGCCAACCCCACAAATTCCGGCGCGGTCAGCAAGTTCCAGTCATTAAACGCCAGCCAGAACGAGGAAAGAATCGGGTAGCAGATGAACAGCAGCAGCCCGGATAAACTGGGCGCTAAAAAGAACGCCACCCATTTCCATTTTTGTAATCCGCGCTCACCTGCCATCTTGCAACATCTTTCACTCAATGAAAAAACTTAGTGAAAAAATTTACTTGTTCGCCTGAACTTCGACTCGCGGCGACTCGAACACCTTACTCATCACCAGACTCGCCGCTCCCCGCGCCCATGTCCGGTCATCCGTCGGCTCAATAATCACGTCCACATCATCCAGCAACCCGTTAAAGGTGTACCGCCGCAGAGCCCGCAGCATCGGTTGCAGCCGGTAATCCCCTGCCGCCACCCCTTCACCGCTGATGATCAACAGGTTCGGGCATAACATATTGACCACCGCCGCCAGCCCAACCCCCAAATATTCACCGCTCCGCGCCAGCGCTTCCTGTGCTTGTGCGTCGCCTTGTGCCGCCGCCTCAACCACATCGCTCAACTTGGCGGCATCCTCTCGCTGGAACGTATGCCGCATCATCCGCAGCACCGCCGGGTCAGAAGCCAGCGTCTCAAGGCTGCCAT
>JAFLCH010000243.1 GCA_017303775.1 Anaerolineae bacterium
GCCCGACGGATCGCACAGGCGAAAGTGGGGCTGAACCTGACGGCGCACGAGGTGCGGCACGGGGCGCTGCTGGAGGGAGCGAAGGCGCTGACACAGGATGCACGAGTGCAGGCGACGGCGCGAGAGCTGGCAGCGGATTTCGCGGCGCTGGGGGGCGCGGAGCGGGCGGCAGAAGCCATTGCCGACCTCGCTTAAGCAAGGGCTGTTTTGCGGCAGCAGCGGCGGCAGCGTGACATCCCAAAACGGCGGGAATGAGGGAACCGTTTGCAGGCATCATGACCATTTCGACCTTATGTGAGGGGAAATGGCGGCATTGGCGGCATTGACATTGGCATTATAGTGCCAAGCAGCCCTCCCCCACTTCAGAAACGCTGGTCTAGCAGGTTTGTCGTCGTCGTCGTCGGAAACGCCGACAATAAAGGCGGCGGGAATGAGCGAGTGATGCGCCGTTTTTTGTCGTTCCGGCGGGAACAGGCGTGATTGGCGCAGACAAGGCCGCCACGTGGGTACGGTGAGCGCGAACCCGATATGCAGTTGTTAAGATGCGCGGCACTCTGCTGATGGAACAGAGGCTGAACTCAGTGTAGCACAAATGAGCGACGAATGGGTTACCAAATGGTCACTATTTGAGGACGAATTTTCTAACCGTTTGAGGGAAGGCGATTGTTAAAACGGTTGATGAATGGTTAGAAAATGGTTTGTGGGAAAAATCGGACGGTCATTTGCCCACAAAAAAGCCCCTACCCCATGTTACCCAAGCGGTTTTTGTCCCATGATGATGATGTAGTGGTTGGAGAAAGCGGCGTCGGGCGAGGCGACGGCCTGCGGTTGCAACCATTCGCGGACTGCGGCGGGAGACTGCGCAAGGAGGATGTGCAGGCGTTCGATGGTGCCGGGCGAGCAGCCCTGACGTTCCGCCCATGTGACCAGTTTGCCCAAGCTGCGGCTGATCGATTCGGTGTGCAGGACTTCGAGACCGGCATCGAGAAACATGCCCTGCCATTCGTAAGCGGCGTAGATGCGATGGTGGCTGGGGTCGCGGAGACGTTCGAAGGAGTCGATGTAACGCGCGGCGCGGTCATCTTCGGGAACGAGTTGATCTTCGATGAGCAGGCGGCCACCGGGTTTGAGGACGCGAGCGGCTTCCTGCACAAAACGGAAGCAATCGGGAAAGTGATGGGGGGCGATGCGACAGGTGACGAGATCAAAGGCGGCGGTGGCGAAGGGGAGATTTTCGGCATCGGCAGCGGTGAATGACAGGTTGGTGGCGGACTGGGCGGTAATGAACTGGCGGGCGGCATGGAGCATGGGCAGCGTGAGATCCGAGGCGACGACGTGCTGGACAAAAGGGGCGAACTTGAGGGCGGTGTGACCGCCGCCGGTGGCAATGTCGAGGGCGTGCCAATGGGGCTGTGGTTGGGCGAGTTCGAGCAGACGGTCAAGATCCGATCCGCTGGCAAAACCGGAAGCGGTTACATACCCCTGTGCGTACTGAGCAAAGCGGGACTGCGCGTGTGATTTGATGTCGGAGGAAGCCATAGCGCCTCTTGAAGGATGTCGATAATGCGGATGTATTCCATTTTACCGCCTCATGCGGCTTCGAGGTAATGGCGCTGATTGGCTCAGGGTTGAGCCGCAGGACGAGTCAGGCGAAAGAGTTCATCATAAACCAACTGGCTGGTTTGTTGATCCAAGACATCGACCCCAAGCGAACGGGCAAAAACAACGCCATCAACAGCTAAACGGATGATGGTGGCTTGGGCGGGGTCGAGGCCATCGTGGGCGGCGGCCTGCTGGCTGGCGGCAAAGTAGAGGCGAATCCGGTCGAGGAGTTGATGATCGGCAGCGACGGCGGCAGCAAGGGCGGGAATGAGATTTTTATCTTCGTATTGAATGGAGAAGATGGTGCGAATGTAGGCGCGCAACCAATGACCGGGCAGCCCTGATGGTTCGGCCTGCAATTCGTGGGCGAGATGGGCATTGAAGGCTTCGATGACCTGATCGATCAAGCCTGTGATTAAGGCTTCTTTGGAGGGGAAGTGATGGAGGACACCGCCTTTGGTGACACCGGCTTCATGGGCGACGGCTTCGATGGTGAAGGCGCTGATACCGAGGCGGTTGATAATTTGTGCGGCGGCCTTGAGCACGGACTCGCGCGTTCGTAAGGCTTCCTCTTTGGTTTTACGCATTGGTATCCCCCACCCTAGCGTGATTCTAGACTACTGATTCCTGTGGAGATTGGCACAAGGTGTGCATTTTCGCAACAGGGCAGCATTCCAGCATACGTGCTGCCCTGTTGTGGCGGCTGTTCGACCGATGCGACTTACACGGCGGTGAGGGATGATCGAAGACCGAATTTGGGACGGATAGTGCCGGCGACCCCGATCTCGATGGGATGATCCGGCAGGACGGCAACGCGAAACTGCTGAAGGATGGTGGCGAGTAAGAGAACACCTTCCATCATAGCAAAGCCGTTGCCGATGCAGATACGAGGGCCGCCACCGAAGGGGATGTAGGCCTGACGGGGAGGCTGCTCTGATTTGTCCTTGAGCCAGCGTTCCGGCATAAAGGCCTGCGGTTGGGGATACCAGCGTTCGTCATGGTGGACAACCCATGGGCTGATCCAAATATTGGTGTCTCTGGCAACGGGGTAACCGGCGATCTCAACATCCTCTAAGGCCATGCGCTGGTAAATCCATGCGGTCGGATAGCAGCGAAGGGCTTCTTTGATGACGGCGCTGCAGTAGGGGAGATTGGGAACATCTTCGGCGGTGGGCGGACGACCGGAGAGCACGGATTCCACTTCGGACTGCACCTGATCGTAAGCGGCTGGATTGCGGGAGAGGAGCAGCCAAGTCCATGAGAGGGTGTTGGCGGTGGTTTCGTGTCCGGCGAGGTAGAGGGTGCGAATCTCGTCGAGCATCTGCTGGAGGGTCATGGGCTGGTCGTCGTCGTCGCGGGCATTCATGAGCATGGTGAGGAGATCGTGGCGCGTGCTATCGCCGGCGCGGCGCTGCTCCACAAGGTCGATAAGCAGGCCGTTGATGTAGTCGACGCCGTCTTTCATTCGGGTGCGGGAGGGGGTGGGCACAAAGTCGGGCAGGACGGCATCCAAGCCATTCATCTCCGCACCGAGACCGTGCATCATGGCGTCGAAGGCTTCGCCAGCGGTACGGGCACTATCGAGCATATCGACATCGAATAAGGCTTTCATGATGATGCGCTGGGTGAGGAACATCATGTCCTCGTAGACATCACGGACTGCGCCATTTTGCCATGTACGCAGCATGTCGTGGGTGTAGGACACCATGAGTTCGGCGTACTGGCGGATGGATTGGTGATGGAAGGCGGGGGCGGCGAGCTTGCGCTGGCGCTTCCAGAAATCACCTTCGCTGGTGACGAGGCCATTGCCGAGCACGGTTTTGAGGGCATAGGTGGGATTACCGCGACTGTAGCGCTTGCCGGTTTCCAAGAGGATCTGATCGATGTGGTCGGGGTGGCTGACGAGAACTGTTTTGCCGGCGGGTCCCATCGAAAACTGCACGATGTCCCCATATTGGCTTTGCAGGCGAGTCACAAATTGGAGGGGGTCGCGGGCAAGATCAACCAAACTGCCGATGATGGGAAAACCGGACGGGCCGGCGATTTGTTTGTGGAGCTGCTGATCGCTTAACATGCTGGATGGGGACTCCTCGTTCAAGAACCTTTTACATACCGTATGGATGGTATGTATTATCGAAGAAGAGTGCAGTGACTGTCAAGTTAAGGGTTTCAGAAACGGGACACTGTACAATGGAAGGCAATTGATAAGACGTGTGGATAGACGGGGTTGAGCCTAGATGCGCGTTTCGGCAGCGGCGATTAAGGAACAGGCAGCAGCGATGGGGTTTGATGTGGCGGGGGTGATCCGCGCCGAGCCATCCCCGCAGCTTGAGGCTTATTTGCGGTGGGTGGAAGCCGGTATGCAGGGCGAGATGGGGTATATGGCGCGGGCGGATCGGGTGGCACGGCGGCGCGACCTGAATGTGATCCTGCCGGGGGTGCAGTCGATGGTGGTGGTGGGTTTGGATTACGCGACGGGAGGTATCCCGCAGGAGGTGTTGGAGGATCGGTCACGGGGGCGGATCGCGGCGTATGCGTGGGGGGTGGATTACCATGATGTGATGACACCGCGACTGGAGGCGCTGGCGGCATGGCTGCAAGGGGTGAGCGGACGACAAGCGCAGCAACGGGTATATGTGGATACGGGGGCGATCCTTGAGCGGAGTCATGCGCAACAGGCAGGATTGGGATTCACGGGGAAGAATACGATGCTGATTCATCCACGACGTGGCAGCCAATTCTTCATCGGTGAGATTCTGACGGATGTGGAATTCGACGGATATGACCGAGCGGGGCGGGAGACGATGTGCGGGCGGTGTACGCGCTGCCTGAGCGCCTGCCCTACCGACGCTTTCCCAAGGCCGCATGTGCTGGACGCGCGACGGTGCATCAGTTATTTGACGATTGAATACAAGGGGATAATCGAACGAACGCTGCGCCCGCTGATGGGAAACTGGGTGTATGGGTGTGATGTTTGTCAGGAGGTTTGCCCGTTCCAGCGATTCGCTCAGGCGACGCGGGAAAGCGGATTTTACGCGGTGGATATGGAGCGGGCGGCGCCGAAGCTGATGGACTTACTGGCGCTAGACGAGACTGGTTTTCGTCAGCGATACTATGGAAGCGCGATTTTCCGTATCAAACGGGAGCGATTGGTACGGAATGCGTGCGTGGCGGCGGGCAATTGGGGTGATGAAGCGGCCAGCGGGATTTTGGAGCGGCTGCTGGACGACCCCAGCGCGATGGTCAGGGCACACGCGGCGTGGGCGCTGCAGCAGGTCGTAGGCGACAGAGCGCGGGCGCGGCTGATGCGGCGGTTGGATGTCGAGACGGATGCAGCGGTGCGCAATGATATTGCGGTATTGGTGGATTGATTTTTAGTGGAACCGGGCAAGATAAAATAGTGTTTGTTCTTTCCCCTCTTTGAAGGATTCCAACATTTTGCGTTCAAAACTGGGTATATATCCACGCGGCTTCTGGGTGCTGCTGGTGTGTTTCTTCGTGAATCGTATCGGGGCGGCACTGGTCTGGCCGTATCTGGCGCTGTTTATGCGAGAGCAAACAGGCGCGCCGCTTTCCACCGTCACGGCACTGCTTTCGCTGCAAGCACTGGCGAGTGTGCTGGGAACGTCGGCTATCAGCGTGGTGATGGATCGGGTGGGGCGGAAAAAGCCGATGCTGGTGGGGCTAGTGGCGTTCAGCGCGATCCTGCTGCTGATGAGCGGGGCGCGCGGGATTGAACAATGGCTGGTGCTGATTCCGCTGTACGGCATCTTGCAACCGGTGTTTTATGTGGGCGCGAACGCAATGGTGGCTGATCTGGTACAGCCGGATGAGCGGACAAACGCATACGCAATTGTGCGGACGGGGAGCAATCTGGCAATTGCGGTGGGAGCGGCGATTGGTGGATTCGTGGTGGCACAGTCGCACCTGTATTCGTACCAGATGACGGCGGTGATCAATGTGCTGCTGGTGATTCCGGTGGCGCTGCTGATCCGCGAATCGCTGCCGAAGGGGCGAGTGACGCAACAGGAAACGGTGCGCGGCGGGTACGGGCAGATTTTCCGAGATCGACCGTTCGTGCTGTTCATCGGGGTGTTCACGCTGTTGGAGATCGCGGCGGCGCTGGTATTCAATTTGATGTCGGTGTATACGAAAGAAAATTTTGGCATGCCGGAGAATGAGTACGGGATGCTGCTGGGGATTAACGCGACGATGGTGGTGTTGTTCCAGTACGGGGTGACGCAGGTCAGCCGGCGGGCTGCACCGCTGGTGGTGCTGGGGGTGGGGGCGCTGTTTTATACGATGGGGTTAAGCGGGTACGCGCTGGCACAATCGTTCCCGCACTTCGCGCTGGGGATGGTGGTGATGACCATAGGTGAGATGATGGTGGCTCCAACGTCCAACGGGTTGGTGGCGAATATGGCTCCGACTGATATGCGGGCACGGTATATGGGGATCTACTCGCTGACCTATACGATGGGAACGGGTGTGGGGCCAGTGGTGGGCGGTTTATTGAGCGGGGCATTTGCTCCAGCGGCGATCTGGTACGGCGGAGCATTCACGGCGCTGCTGGCGGCAGTGGGGTTTTTCGCGCTGGCACGTGACCGGCAGATTGAGGCGCGGGCGAGTGTAAGCAGGGTCGCATCTGAAAAAGTTGGATGAGAAAGATTCCAAGGGGTTGGCTCATCTATACCCATAGGGGTATAA
>JAFLCH010000244.1 GCA_017303775.1 Anaerolineae bacterium
GCGCTCGCCTTGGACGAACACGAACGGGAATTGCTCGCCCGCTATGTGGATCGTTTCAACGCCCGCGACTTTGATGCCGTGCGCGCCATGCTCGCCGATGAAGTCCAGTTGAACGTTCTGGGGCGTGCCCGCATGAACGGGGTGGGCGAGGTCGGCACCCGCTACCTCAGCAACTACAACCAGCACACCGACTGGCGCATGGGTCTGGGCGTGGTCGAGGGGCATCTCGCCATCCTCGTCTACGACCCCCAGCAGCCCGCATCCACCGCCCCCACCTATTTCATGCTCCTGAATTGGGATAAGGGGCAGGTCAAAAGCATACGGGACTATCGTTACGCCCGTTACGTCATGCGTGATGCGCCGCTTCACCCGATCTAACCACAATCGGCGGCTGGCGTATCCTTTTTCGTCCCGCTTTCGTTGTATGAATGTAATCGGCTGATAACCCATCCATAACGAGGATCAAACACCATGTTTCATAAAATCCGCACCGTGAACTTGTTCGTCCACGACTTCGAAAAATGCTTGAGCTTCTATCGCGATGCCCTCGCTCTGGAGGTCATTCGGCTGGAACCCACCTTTGTCGCCTTCAAAATGGACGATCACGAACTTCACCTCCTCCAGATTGCAGATGGAGCCAACGTCCTCGGCGTAGACCTGAGCGCCTTCGAATCGCAGACTGGCAAATTGGATCGCGTGCTGTTATGTTCACAGGTAGACAATGTTGATGCGGTCTACCACACGCTCTCAGCCAACGGGGTCGAGTTCACCAAAGCCCCCGTTGACCAGCCGTGGGGCATCCGTGCCGCTTACTTTCATGATCCCGAAGGCAATATCTGGGAAATCAATCACCCGCTCGCCTCATAACCATAACCCGACACCGGAACACACTTTTTCAACCGGCTGCGAAAGGAAACCACATGCCGACCACCCGCACCCTCAGATCAGGCGAGTTCATTGTCCTCACCGCCTGTATCATGCTGCTGACCGCCTTGGCGATTGATATTATGCTGCCCGCCTTTGCCGAGCTGCGCGCCTACTTTGGCCTCAGTCAGGACTCCACAGCCACCGCCCAGATCGTCACCTTCTTTTTCTTGGGGCAGGTCGGTCAAATCATCTTCGGCCCGCTCTCCGATCGTTTTGGCCGCTTAGCCGTCTTACGGACTGGCTTTGCCCTCTACATCGCTGGCAGTGTCGCCGCCGCCCTCGCCCCCAATCTCAACCTGATCTTGGCCGCGCGCTTTGTCGTCGGCATGGGCGCGGCAGCCCTCACCGTCGCTGCCGTAGCCGGTGTGCGTGACCGTTTCGCCGGGGACAAAATGGCGCGCACCATGTCGCTCGTCATGACGATCTTCCTCTTCGTCCCCGTCATCGCCCCCCTCATCGGCGCTGCCATCCTCTCCGTCGCCCCATGGCAGGCCGTCTTCCTCACGCCGGCGCTTTTCGCGGTCATCATCCTCCTCTGGTCATTCCGCCTCAGCGAATCGCTGCCGCCGGAACGTCGCCTCCAGCTCAATCCATCCACCCTCTTCCGCTCCACCCGCAGCGTCCTTGGCAGCAGCGTTTTTATGCGCTACACCCTCATGTCCACCGTCCTCTTCTCCGCCTTCAGTTCTTATGTCGGCAGCGCCGAGCGCATGATCGGTGAAATCTATGGCCGTCCGGATTTGTTCGTCTTGATCTTTGCGGCAGTCGGCATCACCATGGCGGGCTTCACCTTCCTCAACGCCAGCTTGGTCGGTCGCTTCGGCACACAGCGCTCCCTGCGCGGCCTGCTGCTGGCCTACCTGCTCGTAGCCTGCCTGCTCCTCGCCTTCACCCTCTTCCAGAACGGCATCCCCACCATGTTCCTCTTCTTTGCCTTGGTCGCCCTCCTTCAGAGCATCCACGTTGCCGCCTCATCCAACAGCGGTGCGCTCGCCCTTGAACCCATGCAGTCCACCGCCGGGATGGCCGCCGCCATCAACGGAACCGCCTTCTTCGTCATCGGCTCCATGATGGGCGCTTTCATCGACAGTCTCCTGATCGACTCCCTCCTGCCCCTCGCCGTCGGTTATGCCGTCGCCGGCCTGATCGCCCTGCTGCTCGCCTATACCGGTCAGGCCCGTTCGCTCGCCGCGCCCCCCGCTGCGGCGGCCTCCAGCGCCGACTGACTCCCCCCGCCGCCCATCACACAGAACCATCCGCCCGCGCGCCGATCCAACCGGACTCGGCGCGCCCGCCCAAACCGCATATAATCCTCTCCAAATTCCAGCACCCTTATCACCGGAGGCATAACCCATCATGCGCGTCGTCATCATCGGCGGAACCGGCAACATCAGCATCCCCATCGTCCGCCTTCTGCTCCAGCAGGGGCATGAAGTCACCTGTTACAATCGCGGCCAGAGTCCCGGCCTCCCCGATGGCGCGCGCGTCATCATCGGGGATCGTCACGACCGCCCCGCCTACGAAGCCGCCATGCAGCGCGAAGCCTTCGACGCCGCCATCGACATGATCGGCTTCACCCCCGAAGACGCCGAAAGCAACCTCCGCGCCTTCCGTGGCATCAGCCACTTCATCCACACCTCCACCGTCTGCACCTATGGCATCGACTACGATTGGCTGCCCGTCACCGAAGACCATCCCCTCCGCCCCATCACCCAATATGGGCGCGACAAAGCCCGCATGGACTCCATCTACCTCGCCGCCTATCACGGCGACGGCTTCCCCGTCACCATCATCCGCCCCTCCACCACCCACGGCCCCAAGCAGGGTCTCACCCGCCAGATCGCGTGGGATTACGCGTGGCTAGATCGCATCCGCAAAGGCAAACCCATCATCGTCTGCGGCGACGGCAAGGCCCTCCACAGCTTCCTCCATGTCGATGACGCCGCCCCGGCCTACGCCGGTGTCCTTGGTCGCCAGAAGTGCATCGGCCAGACCTACAACCTCGTAGATCGCGGCTTCACCACATGGGAACAGTATCACCGCGCCGCCATGCAGGTCATCGGGCGCGAAGTCGAACTCATCGGCGTCCCTCTTGCCGATCTCCGCACCCTCAACATTCCCGCCTTCGCCATCTGTGACGAAATCTTCGCCCACAACGTCATCTACAGCGCCGAAAAACTCTTCCGCGATGTGCCGGAGTTCAACCCCCGCTACACCCTCACCGCCGCCATCGCCCACATCCTCGACGCCATGGATGCCGCAGGCCGCGTCCCCAACTCGGACGACATCCTCTGGGAAGATCGCGTCATCGCCGCCCAGCGCGCCGTCCGCGCCGTCTCCCTCGCCTGATCTTCTCCCGAATCAAAAGGAGAGCGTCATCATCGGCGCTCTCCCGCTCCCTTCAATCCTTCCCATCCCCCATCCCCTGCGGTAGAATCCCTCCCATCAAACGCGTCCATCAAACCGGATCACCGCCATGTCCACCCTCCAGCGCTACCTCCGTGCCTTCATCGGCGCGCTCCGTCTCACCTTCAGCGGTCAGGCCATCCCCGCGCCACCGCCCCCGTCCCCCATCCACGAATGGGTGCGCCAGTACGCCCGCCTCGCCCACACCGCCCTCCAAACCGCCGACTCCGCCGGATGGGATCGCGCCGCCCGTCTGTCCCGTAAAGTCCGTATCGATGGCCGCGACCTCAGTCTCGAAACGCTGCTCACCACCCTCAAATTCCACGCCGCCGAAGAATACCCCTCGCTCCTCCGCGCCGGCCTCTCCACCCGCGTCCTCAACACCCTCTACGCCACCAACACCAACGACCACTATTGGGTCACCCGCATCCTCGATCTCCCCGATCTCCCCCCATCCCTCCACGCCGCCCTCACAACCCTCGAATCCCACCTCACCAGCGTCCCGCCCCCCGCCGATCCTTCTGCGTAATACTGTGCTCAAAAGACCCAAATTTTAGGTCTCAATACGCCTAATTGAGCCGCAAAGAACTTCCTAACGTAAGAACAGGACGGGAGGCATACCCCATTTCTGGAGCCTCCTTAATCAAAATATTGGCGCATCATCATTTCAAAAGTGATCAAATGAGAAATCTTCCCGATCGTCCATTCTTCCCTGCCAGAAAGATGCCGGTTCATCAATGAGCGCACAAATTCCTCGTTAAAAATTCCTCGCTGTATCGTCCGCTTGTCAAACAGTATCCCTTCTGCCCATGACCGCAGTTCCCTTCGTAGATACATCTCATAATCAGCGTACAGCGTGGGACGGTCGGGGAATAATTTCAGCCGTCGCCGTACGCGCACCGTGAACGCGTGCGCCGAACGCAGTCGAGAATCAGAAGTCGGTAAATATTCATCCTTGTCATATGGGATAGTCGCCAGATGTCCGGCTTCACGGGTCAGCACCTCCAAATACAGTTTCGCTCGCGGCTTCCCCAACCGGAACATCGGATTCAACGAAAATACAAAATCTACAAACTCATAATCCCAATAAGGAAAGCGTACTTCTACATGCGAACGAGTCATCTTATGCATGTTGCCGGTCAATCGTCCACAGTGGTTGATGAGGTAAAAATAATCCACCCGATTGTTCGGGATGAAGCGTTCATAATCCCGAAACGTCTCCAAAAACGACTCGAACGCCACACCCTTTGTCTTCTCACTAAACTCAGGCGAGAACATCATCATCGCTTCCGCTTCATTTAACCCCGGCCACGAGTGCGTTTGCGTCAAATCGTTGAAAATCTTTTGACGCACATCCAGCGGATCAATGGCGGCATAAAACTGGCTGATGGCCGGAAATCCGAGTGGTACTTCTCCCGCCCATCCCGTTAGGTTATAGTCCATGATCCCCCGTAACGTCGGCAGCATCGTAATGCTGTGCATATTCACCCAGCTGTGGAAACCCTCTGTCAGCTTCAGGTGTAACGCAGCATGATCCAGCACCCACTGCCCGTCCGCTAAATCAAACCACCGATGCTCACTGCCCGCCCGCCGTGCAATTTGCTCTGCATAATACACATCCCGGCATCCCGCCGCTCCATACGTCGCCGTGATCACCGGTTTCGACCGTGTCGGAATCAGTCCCAATATGAGCCTCGAATCCAATCCCCCGCTTAAGAATACCCCCGCCCCCAGTCCATCCTCCTCCCGTGTCATCGCTCCGATCGCCTCGCGCAGCAGTCTTCCCGCTTCACGTGAGCCTTCTTCGAACGAAACATGGTTCCGGTCAGGAATCGCGTCCCAATCCCAGTACCGTCGCAGTTTCCAATCCCCGTTCTTCAGGTCAAACACACCCACGCTCGCGTACGGGAACTGCTCGATCCCTTCATGAAATGTTTTCACGCCCAATAACTGCTGGAAGCGTACATATTCAGCCACAGCCACCGCGTTCAACTTCCGCTCCACATACGGCGCGCACAGCACACCCTTTACCTCCGGTGCGAATGCCAGCCGTCCCCCTTCATGCGCGTAATAGAGTGGGTATAGTCCATAACGATCATTCGTGATAGTCAGCCGTTGCTGCTTGACGTCGTAAACAGCAATCACGAACGCCCCCTGCAAGTGTCGTGCAAATTCCTCCCCATACGCGCAGAATGCCTGCAGCGCTAATTCAGGATCGCTCTGGTCACGGCTGACATATCCTCGCCCTTCTAATGCTTGCCGCAGCTCACTTGTCCGGTAAAACTCCCCCGCCATAAATAGAATGAGATTCCCATCTTCATGAACAACAGGTTGCGCTTCCTTGTTAAAGATACCGATTCCACTGCGTCCCAAACCCACCGCTGCATCCGGCGCGCACCACTGATCCGTCACGTACCACTCGAAATGGGAAAGTTTTGCGCTCGCCTCATCCAGAAACCGTCGCACATCAAGTCGTGAGGTCGCGTCCAAAATACCTAAAACACCGGCCATAGCAGACACCTCGATTGTGGGGATTAAGTAAATGGGGAAGCCTGCAGAGACGAGGAAGCAGCGAAAGAAACCAATGAGGGTTGATCACTTCCCTGATTCAATTCTATATTGCGTTATCGTCGTCCTTCAAAAAGGAATCAAACCATTGAGTCGCCGCCCTCACAACCCTCGAATCCCACCTCACCAGCGTCCCGCCCCCCGCCCTCACATCTGAGTGATCTGTATCAAATTCCCGCACGTGTCCTCAAACACCGCCTGCACCCCCCAATCCGTCCGCGTCGGCGGCTCACGGAACACCACCCCCTTCGCCGTCAGCCGTTCATAATCCGCCTGCACATCCGTCGTCCCCAGCACCAGCGCCGGCATACTCCCCGCGTAAACTCCCTCCATATACGCCCGCCCGATCGGGTTGTCCGAAGGCTCAAGCAGCAAACCCGTGCCATCCGGCTC
>JAFLCH010000245.1 GCA_017303775.1 Anaerolineae bacterium
GCCGTCACAGCCGCAGGCTTCGCGCCCTTCTCATCAGCCGCCTCACCCTTGCCGGATCGGTTGAACAACCCGCGCAGTCCGCCCCCGACCACACCCGCCGCAGCGCCAGCCACCACAGCCGCGCCCGAAACCTTGCCGTCATTCGCGTTCGCTGCCGGAGTTGTCTCGGCAGCGGGCGCTTTATTCCCCGGCAGAGGCAGCGCGCCCCGCAGCCGTGCCGTGATCCCGCCGCCCGCCGGAGCAGGCGTCGGCGCTGCCGGACTCTTCTCAACCGCTTGCTTTTCCGGCGGGTTGAATAAACCGCCTGCCGGACTGTTTTCCTTCTTGCCGCCGATGTTGATCGCAATCGGACGTTCCGCCCGTACCGGCTCACCCGCTGGTAGCGCCGGTTCACTGGCCGCCGGCAGCGCTGGGGTAGGGGCAGGTGGCAGTGCCGGTACAGCCTCTTTCGTCACGCTGATCGGTGGCGCGGTTGCCGAAGCCGTCAATTGCTCCAGCGAGGCCGCTGCCGCCTGTGCCCGTCGTTCACGCCGCCGCTGCATCCCTTCCTGCAAGTTCCGCACATTCCCCACCGCGATCATCGCCATCTCTGCCGCGCCGATGTCCAGCGTGAACATCAGCCCCAGAATCAGCATGAACAGCAGCACGAAGAATGCCCCGATTTCCGTCACGTTCGAAACGAGGAAGTAATACAACTCCGCCCCGATCTGTCCACCACCCGTTCCCCGGTTGATGGCAATCGGCAGCCACACATTCCGCAGCGACGCCACATCCGTCGGGCTGCCGTCGCGGTTCAAATAACTGAACGAATCAATGTATTGCAGCAGCAGCAGCAAACCCAGATACGTGATCACGATCCCGATGATCCGGTTGCGTGGGATCACCGGCGCTTCTTCACCGAAGTGCCGCGCGATCAGCCAGATTCCCACTGCCAGCATCGCCGCCGGAATCGCGATCGATCCCCAACCCGTCAGTTGGATGAACAGGTTATTGATGCTCTCTGTCAGCGCCCCGCGTGTCGTCGAAAGTCGGCTGAAGATCAGCGCCAGCGAACTCAGCACCAGCGCCACCCCCAGAATATCCAGCTTGTTATCCAGCGTCAGCCCGCCGCCTTCCACATGTGGGGCTTTCGACTGGCGCGCTTTCTTATCAGCCGGCTTGCTTGCGCTCCCGCCGCCGAGGAACGGGAACAATCGTCCCAGCCCGCTCCGCTGCTCGCCGGACTTTGCCGGTGTGCTCGGTTTGGCCGTCGTGCCGGTCGGGTTATTCCCCCCCAGCTTGCCAAATGGACTCTTCGAGAACAACCCGCCCGATTTTCCCGCGTCCCCGCCGCTGCTCGCACCCGGTTTCGCGCCGCCCCCAAACCCGCTTGAACTGCTGGTCGAGGTGCTGCTCCCCGGACGCGCACCATACGGCGATGAACTGCTGCCGCTTGGCGCAGCCGGTTTCTTGTCGTCTGTCTTACCACCACCAAAGCGGCTGGTGATCCCGCCGAACATCCCACCGCCGCTGCCTTTATCGCCGCCGGACGATTTGGGCGTGGCCGGTTTATTATCGCTCTTGCCACCGCCGAAACGGCTGGTTAAGCCGCCCAGCATCCCGCCGCCCGCCTTATCACCGCCGGACGATTTGGGCGTGGCCGGTTTATCATCGCTCTTGCCACCGCCGAAACGGCTGGTCAAACCGCCCAGCACCCCGCCGCCCGCTTTCTTGTCGTCATCCTTACCCGCTGGCTTGGCCGCGCTGCTGCTCGACCCGCCGCTGAACGGATTGCTGCTGCCGGGGCGTGCGCCTGATGGTGACGATCCGCCCGACCCGCTCGTTGGGCTGGAACTCCCGCCCCCCGGTCGGTTGCCGCCGAAGCTTGATCCCGATCCACCCGACGAGCTTCCGCCGGAAGGAGAGGAGGGCGAACTGCTGCTGCCGGGACGGTTGAACCCCGACCCGCCCGCACCCGATCCGCCTGAGCCTGAGCCAGATCCACCGCTGCCCGACCCGCCGAACGACGAACCACTGCTCGCCGGACGGTTGCCGCCGAAGTTCGATGATCCACCGCTCCCGCCGCTTCCCGGCGCGCTCGATGATCCCCCCGGTGGCCGGTTCACCCCGAATGGTGACGTGCTCGAACCACCTCCCGAAGAGGTGCCCGGAGTTGCTGGTCGGTTGGAAGGCGAGGAGGGGCCGGGTGTACCCGGTAATCGCGAGCCGGAGGAACTGCTGCTGCTAGGCGGCGCGCTTGTACGCGCCCCACCACCCGGCAAACTGGACGTTGGTCGGTTGCTGCCAAAGCTGCTCGTGCTGCTTCCCCCGAATGGGTTCACCCGCGAACGGGACGCACTGCCGCTTTCTTCATCGTCGTCAAGGGACTCGTCTTCATCATCATCGAGTTCCTCGTCGTCGTCGTCGTCAAATTGGTCGTAATCGCCGCCTACATAACGCATCGCTGGCTTACCTGTTCTCTCAAATCTACGGACAGGGAAATTGTCTCAGTGGTTGACGAGACAAATAGTAGGGTTCGACAGGTACTCATTGGTTACATGATACCACAGTCTCTTTGTACGTGCGTACAGCTTCACTTTAGCACAAGCGTTCTAACTAGTCAATCCTCTCTGTCCTCTCTTTATAGTACGCATCCCTCGCCCCTCGGTTGCAGTGATTGACTTCTAAGCAACATTCTGCTATGCTAACATCCGTGAAATGGATGTAAGTGTCCCCGCTTTTTCGGCCTCTCCCATCTTTTTCGGAACATCCGTACAACCACATTGAAAAGTGCAGAAGACATGCAATTTGAAGATCTCAACTTGATAGACCCTTTGTTGCGGGCTGTCCGCGCCGAGGGTTACACTACCCCTACACCGATCCAGCAGCAGGCGATTCCGCACGTGCTGCAAGGGCGTGACCTCTTGGGTTGCGCTCAGACCGGTACGGGCAAGACGGCGGCCTTCGCGCTGCCCATCATTCAGCGCCTCACCCAGAACCCGCGCAAGGGTAATCACCTCCGCGTCTTGGTGCTCGCGCCCACCCGTGAACTCGCCAGTCAAATCGGCGACAGCTTCACCAACTACGGACGGCATACCACCGTCAAACAGGCCACCATTTTCGGTGGCGTCGGCCAGTCCCCTCAGGTTGATGCCCTCCGGCGTCATCCCGAAGTGCTCGTCGCCGCGCCCGGTCGCCTGCTCGATCTCATGAATCAGGGCTACGTCAAACTCGACAAGCTCGAAGTCTTCGTCCTCGACGAAGCCGACCGTATGCTCGATATGGGCTTCATCCATGACGTTCGCCGTGTCATCGCCGCCCTCCCGCGTCAGCGTCAGACCCTCTTCTTCTCGGCCACCATGCCGCCGGAGATTCAGGATCTCGCCAACAGCATTCTCGACAATCCGGTCAGGGTAGAAGTAACCCCGCCCGCCACCACCGTCGAACTCATTCAGCAGTCCATCTACTTTGTCGAAAAGAAGGAAAAGCCGGCGCTCTTGCAGCACCTGCTCGAAGATTCAGACATCAGTCGTGTCCTCGTCTTCACCCGCACCAAACACGGTGCCAACAAAGTCGTCACCCAGCTTGCCCGCGTCAACATTCACGCCGAAGCCATTCACGGCAACAAATCGCAAACCGCGCGTGAAAAAGCCTTGGCGAACTTCAAATCCGGTCGCACGCGCGTCCTCGTCGCCACCGACATCGCGGCTCGTGGCCTCGATGTGGACGAAATCACCCACATCATCAACTACGACCTGCCCAACGAACCGGATACCTACGTCCATCGCATTGGTCGCACGGCTCGTGCCGGTGCGTCCGGTGTCGCCTATTCCTTCTGCGATACCGAAGAGCGTGAGTATCTGCGCGACATCGAAAAACTCATTCGCCAGCATGTGCCGGTAGTGGCCGAACATCCTTATCGTTCGCCCGAACCACCGCCGCCCCCCACCGACCTCAACGCGCGTGGTGGTCAGCGTTCTTCGCAGCCCCGCCCGCAGAACAATCAGCGCCAGCAGCCCAACCGTGACCGCGACTCGCGTCCGCAGGGCGAGCCTCGGCGTGATCGTCGTCCCAACGGGAACAACCGCCAGCAGGGTCAGCGCGACAACCGTGATCAAGTGGTCACCACTCAGTTTAGCGAACAGCCCAACCGTGACTCGCGTCCGGGGGGTGAACGTCGTCATGAGCAGCGCCGGAACGAGGGCAGCCGTCCGCAGGGACAGCGCGACAACCGCGATCAAGTGGTCACCACCCAGTTCGGTTCGCAGCCCAACCGTGACTCGCGTCCGGGGGGTGAACGCCGCAGTGACTCTCGCCGGAACGAGGGCAGCCGTCCTCAAGGACAGCGCGACAACCGTGATCAAGCCGCCCGTGGCCAGTTTGGCGCACAGCCCAACCGTGACTCACGTCCGGGGGGTGAACGTCGCGGTGACCAGCGCCGGAACGACCAATCGCGTTCGAGTTATGACGATCAACCGCGCGAGCAGCGCCCGTCGATGGATCGTCCCTAT
Source organism: Anaerolineae bacterium (assembly GCA_017303775.1). Taxonomy (GTDB): domain Bacteria; phylum Chloroflexota; class Anaerolineae; order Aggregatilineales; family Phototrophicaceae; genus CFX2. The sequence continues at coordinate 4,491 of JAFLCH010000245.1, forward strand.
CGCTTAGACAACCGTCCGGAGTACAACGGTTCGCCGTCGTCCTCCTCCCCTCGTCGTGATGATCGTTCGCAGCAGTCCGCCGCGCCCGCTGCCCCACAGCAGCCCGTGCGCCGCAAGCGTCCTCTGCCCCCGCCCGATCAGCGCGAGCAGCCCGTCCTCACGGATCGCTTCGGCAACCCCCTCCCCATGAAGCCCAAGCAGCAGCCCGAAGAATAAAATCAAAACAGGTCATCCAGCGCGGATGACCTGTTTTTTTACCCCATCAGGCGCAGCCCGATTCGGCGTCATTTCCCCCTACAACCCTCCAAAGTTGGTTTTCCGTTTGTATAAACAAACCCCGCGCTCATAATTGCCTGTTGAGTGGCACTGAATCACCTGCTCTGCCTGCAAATCAGGTGCTAAAACACCCCACAGCTCACCCCCGCCGTGCATCAGCCAGCAGTGCATCAATCACCCGCATATTCTCAACCCCGTCTTGCCCTGCAAATCGTGGTGCTCGCTTGTTCAACAACGCATCAGCAAAATCTTCCGCCATCAACGTATAATGATTCACCGCCGGCAGCTTAATCTCCTCATACGCCTCGCCCTTCCACCATCGGATGATCGGTTCTTCCAATGGCTGTACCGTGAACCCTTTTTCCACCACCAGCCGCCCACCCGTTCCCCGCAGTTCATAGGTATGCGTCTGTTGTTGCCGCAGCCCACAGTCAAAGTGTCCCAACACCCCCGACGGAAATTGCAGCAGCCCCACCAGCCGTTCATCCACGCCCGACTCCGCCCCGAAGTACGCCAGCGCCTTCGCCTTCACCGGCTCCTCGCCCGTCATAAACCGCATCACGTTCAGGCAGTAACATCCCACGTCCATCAACGCCCCGCCTGCCAGATTCGAACTCAACCGGATGTTCGCCTCGTCCCGAATCGTAAAGCTGAACGTGGCGCTAATCGTGTTAAAAGTCCCGATTCCCCCGCTTTCCACCAGCGCCTTCACCTTCGCCGCCAGTGGATGAAACCGGTACATGAACCCCTCGGCGAACAAGACCCCCCGTGACGTGAACGCATCCACCATCCGCTGCGCCTCATCCGCATCACTCGCCAGCGGCTTCTCACACAGCACCGGCTTCCCCGCCTCTGCGCACAGAATGCTCCAATGCGCATGTTCGCTGTTCGGCAGTGGGTTATAAATCGCGTCAATCTCCGGATCGTGAATCAGCTCCTCGTAGCTCCCATACGCTTTCGGAATCCCCAGTTCATCCGCGAAGGTTCTCGCCCGCTCCAAATTTCGGCTGGCAACCGCTGTCACCTCACCGTTCGTCGTCAACTGCATGGCCGGAATCACCCGCCGTTTACCGATCCCTGCCGTGCTCAATACTCCCCAGCGAATTTTGCGAGTCATAAGTCGTCCTTTATAAGTGTCCTAAATCCACGCCCTTATTCTACCGCCCCGCACGGATACCGTCCTTGCGTAACGAGCAACCGCCGTTCTTCCATCTGTTCCGTGCTGTTCATCCGTAAAGTCAGCACGGTAACTCGACCAATGGCCGTCAATGGCTCTATGGTGTATTCCCGTAGTTGGAAGTGTTCATCCCAGCGCTGTGTACGTGGGTTATATAAGGCTGTCAGACTCTGTGTATCAGGGTCAATCGATGCAATATCGCTACCCTTATACCCATTGCAGGATGGGCAGCTAAGGCACAAATTGTCTTCTGTGGTCGCACCTCGGTGTTTTTCCGCGATGATGTGGTCAATCTCAAAAGGGAGAAAGCTGTCAAGCTGGCTCAATCGACAGTACTCACAGCAGCCGCC
>JAFLCH010000246.1 GCA_017303775.1 Anaerolineae bacterium
CTGGGGCGATACTGGGAAGCAGTGTCTTATTATAAGTATGTTCTGGAGATTGTACCGACCCGTTTAACGGCGATTTATACCCTAGTGAATCTATATATTCTTTTAGGGCAATATCCGGAGGCGATGTCATTAGCTGAACGACATATTGAACTTGATCCGAATGATCCTCGCGGGTATAACCTCAAGGGGCGTGTGTGGGATGCACTAGGCAATATTGAGGCCGCGCTGGAGGAATTTACGCGGGCTACCGAGGTTGATCCTAGTTATATGACCGGTTTCAGCAATATCGCGCTCCAGTATTTTCGGATGGGCGATTATGTGACAGCGCTGGAAAAATACACTTATGCGCTGTCATTGGGGGGGCATAAGGATGACCTTGCCGGGGTTTATTTTGAGAGGGGAATTGTTAACGGAAGTTTAGGGTATGTCGAGGATGCAATCGCTGATTACACAAAGGCCATTGAATACATTCCTACGTTTCATGAGGCGTACCTTAATCGGGGTAATCTTTGGCGGGGAGAGCGGGAGTATGATCTCGCGATCGCTGATTACGAAGAAGCGATCCGGATTTTCCCACAGTTTTGGTTCGCCTATTGGAATATGGGGATCGCGTACAGCGAGATGGGGAATGAGGGACAGGCGATCCGGCAGTATCAGATTTCGCTCTCGATAAATCCCCGTTATGCAGACACTTATAACAGTCTGGGTATTTCTTACCTACGCATTAAGGAATATAAGCTGGCGGTTGAAGCGTTTCAACGCGCGATCAAGCTGGATGCGACGTTCTCTAACCCGGTTTACGGCCTCTACACTGTCTACTCCGAGATGAAACATTATGGCCCCGCCGAAGCTTATTACCGATGGGCAAAGAGACTCGATTAATTCGATTAGTTGCGAGCTTGCTGCGCGTCTTTGGTGGAATTGATTGTGTGAGGCGGCGCTGGCACGTGCTAGCATGAGAACCCACGTCTAACGGCGTGGGGTTCTCATATTTGTATCTCCCAACACGGGCGTCGATTCGAGCGAGGGCGGCTTTAGCCCTTGACCGCCGAGGATGTGACGCTTTCGATGAAATAGCGCTGGGCGAGGATGAACATGATGATGGGCGGCAGGATGGCGATGGCCGCACCGGTCAGCACCAAGTTGGGCTGGTCGGCAGCGATATTGCTGAGGCGGATGAGCGAGAGCGTGAGCACGTGGTTGGGTTCGTTACCTTCGCCGATGATGAGCAGCGGCCAGACAAAGCTGTTCCAAGCATAGAGGAACGAGAAAATCCCCAATGTGGCGATGGCGGGGGTGCTGAGGGGGACGAAGATCGTCCACAAAATGCGGAAACGGCTGCATCCATCCAGCAGGGCGGCTTCCTCGATTTCCTTGGGGATGGTGATAAAGAACTGGCGGATGAGGAATGTGCCGTAGGCGGTGAAGATCCATGGGACGATGAGCGAGACGAGATGATTCTGCCAGCCGATGGCGACCATCAAGCGGTACATGGGGATGATGAGCACCACGAAGGGGATCATGATCGAGCCGAGATAGGCTAAGAAGATGGTATCGCGCCCGCGAAACTGGATGCGGGAGAAGGCATAGCCCCCGAAGATGGAGGTGACTAACTGGCCGATGGTGACGCCGAGCGTGACGATAACGGTGTTGATGAGGGCACGATTGAGGTTGAGGCCGAAGACGGTGGCGTAATTCCCTACTTGAAAGTTGATATCCTCGGCGGCGGGAGCGGTGCGGGCAGCGGCGTAGGCGAGGACTGCGGGATCATTGGGGTCTACGAAGACATCGAGCGCGCCGCGATAGGCCAGCAGGAGGGTGAGCGGCTCGCCGCCGTCCTCTGGCGTGACGGTATATTCGTCATAAGTGCGCTCGCCCACGTCGACACTGGCACCGGTTGCGACAGCATCGTCGATGGGGACTTGCAGCAGAATCTCGCTCTGGCGCGGCTCGGCGGTATTGATGAGGTCGGGGGTGGTGAAGAAGCCGAAGAATACGCGATCGCCGGTCAGCACCAGCTCACGTTCGGCACCATCGACCTCGAAGCGGTAGAGCGGCGCTTCTGCCCCGTTGTACTGGATGGTGGTGGGGCTGTAGGGGAGCAGGCGGGGCGGGAAGCGGTAGACATCATTCGAGGTCTTGAATGAGGTGGACATCATATAAATAAAGGGGAAGAGCATCACCAGCGCGAAGCCGGTGAGCAGGGCGTACAGGACAAAGCGGATCAGGTAATCACGCGAGGCAAGTTTAGTTTGAACCATCGGTTACTCCTCGTAAGCTTTGTTGGAACGCGAGATGCGGAACTGCACAAGCGTGACGACGAAAATGAGCGCGAAGAGCACCCACGCGACCGACGAGGCATAGCCGAACTCGAAGCGGAAGAAGCCGCGGTTGTAGAGGTAATAGACGGCGGTGGTGGCGGCGGTGGGCATGGGGCGGGCGGCGATGAGGGCGTATGGCTCGTTAAACACCTGCAAGCCGGTGATGACGGTGGTGATAATGACGAAAAAAGTGGTGGGTGAGAGCATGGGCAGGGTGACGTTGCGGAACTGCTGCCAGCGGTTTGCACCGTCTACATAGGCGGCTTCGTAGAGCTGCTGGGGGATGCTTTGCAGGCCGGCCAAGAAGAGGACGGTATTGAAGCCGACGACCTGCCACCCCGCGAGCAGCACGAGTGAGAAGAGCACGACGCCCTGATCGGTGAGCCAGAGAATGCGGGGGTCGGTCAGGCTGACGCCGAAGGTGCTGTTGAGGAAGCCGACGATTTGCGTGATGATGAAATTAAAGTAGCCGATGGTGGGGTCGTAGAGCCAGCGCCAGATGAGGGCCGTGCCGACGACTGCCGCTACTGAGGGCAAGAAATAGATGGCACGGTAGAACTTCATGCCCGGCAGTTTCGAGTTGAGGATGAGGGAGAGGAAAATGGCCGGTATCACGCTGAGGGGTATGAGCATGAGGCAGAAGACAATGGTATTGCGGATGCTCTGCCAGAAAAGCGGGTCGCGCGCGCCGAGCACGTAGCGAGTCTGGCCGATGACGATGTCGCCGAGCACGCCATAATCACGGTCAAGGGCGGTGCGCGGGTTGGCATCGACCTCTACCGAGCCGACTTGCAGGGATAAAATCTCGCCGTAATTGCGCAGGCCGATGATCTCCGGCACGTTGCCGACGGTGTCATTGGTAAAGCTGAGGTAAAAGGAGAGGAGGAGCGGGCCGGCGAAGAATAGGACAAAACCGATGACATTGGGCGAGAGCATGAGCCAGCCCTGCCACGCGGCCTGCTGCTGGGGTGTTTCGCCGAAATACTCGCCCAAGTGGAGGATGCGGTAGGCGAGGAGGCCGCTGAAGATCATGATGGCGGTGACCAGCCAGACCACGGGATTGGCATAGGTGGAGATGATGCTGAAGGCGGCGTTGACTGCGCCGGCAAACCAGAGCAGGAGCAGGAGCGAGAGCATGCCGATAGCAATGGCGACACGCTCCAAGAGCAGACGCAGCGGATTGTCTTCGCGCATGCGACCGGCCAGCCAGTAGAGGGCATAGGCGAGCGCCAGCCCCAGCGTGTACTGGACATTTTGGAGGATTGCGCCGGAGATGTAGTCCAAGCCGATGAACACGCCCCATAAGTGCAGGAGCACAAACCCGGCCATGACCATGACCACATAGTTGATGACGAGGGCGGCGTAACGGCCTGCCGGACGGCGCTGAAGCAGGGCTAGGGTGGCGAAGGCCGCGAGTACAGCAGGGAGCAGCGCGACCATACCAGCGAACAACTGCACCGGGCGACCCAAACTAAAAAAATCTTCGGTGACTTGAAAAATGGTATAACAGAGCAGCAGGCTGCCCCCGATAACAAATATATTCCAAATTATATTGACAAGCAGCGCAGGCGGGTATGCTGCGCCCTGTGGGCGTTCTTGTATTCGTGCGGTCATTGACTCGGCTCCTCGGAATAGGGAGGCAGTGGGGGAGCGGGGCAGCTCCATAGGGCTACCCCGCTTCATCGATGCTGCGGGTTATTCGTCGAAATACTGCGCGACCATGCCGCAGATATTGTCCGCAAATTCCTGTGCGGTGATTTCGCCGTTGAAGACGCGGTTGATCTCGGTGCCATACACCTGATCAATCGCCGGCCAGTCGCCACTGAAGAGCGGGGCTTCGGTCACACCGACTGCTGCACCGTCGACAAAGGCCTGATTGTTGACACCGCTGTCGGGCAGGGTGTTGAGGAACAGCTCGATGGCTTCGTCGGTCTGGCGGCTGGGGATGTTGGCACCCAAGGCGGCGATGCTGCCCTGAACGTCAGCGCTGGTGAGACGGGTGACGAGTTCCCACGCTTCTTCGGGGTGAGCGGTCTTGGCGTTGACGGCATACGCGCCCCAGAACAGCCAGTTGCTCGGCCCGCCCGGCCCTTCGGGCAGCGGGGCGACGTTCCAGTTGAAGTTAGCGTTGGCGATCACACCGGGGGTTGCCCAGCGGCCATTGATGAACATGCCGACGCTGCCGGCCAAGAACGGGCCTTCGCCGTCGTTGCCCCACGGCACTGCCCATTCATTCTGGAACAGGCTTTGCGCGGCTTCCAAGCCGGTTACGGTGTTGGCGTTCTCCAAACCACAGCTGGTGTAGTCTTCGTTGAAGAAGCTTGAACCGGCAGAATTGACCCAGTAGCCCCAGTTGGCCCACCACGAATTCATGGCGAAACCCTTGATTTCGCCACCCAAGGCGCTGATTTCTTCAGCGGCGGCGAAGAACTCGTCCCAAGTCCAGCCTGCGGTACCGGGCTGAGGTACACCGGCTTCGTCGAACAGGTCGGCGTTGTAGTAAATGGCGAAGGCCGAGACATCACGCGGGAGACCCCACAGGGCGTCTTCACCTTCGGCAACCGCGGTTTGGAGGAAGCCCATCGGGCCGGCATAGAAAGCGCCGGCGTCGAATTCGGGATCAGCGGCGGCGATGTCGGCCAAGTTGAGGATGAGGCCGGCTTTGGCAAAGCGGGCGACATCCGTGCCGGGAATCCAGAATACGTCGGGGGCGGTGCCTGCTTCGATCTCGGTCACGAGGACATCCTGATAGCTGGCGGTTTCGCTGCCACCCGGTTCGTACACGAGGTTGACTTCGTCCCAAGCGGCGTCGATGGATTGGCTGGCGGCGGTGTAGACATCAATTTCGGCCTGATTGTCGGGGCGAGTGCGCCAACGCAGGGTTACGTCATCCTGAGCTACGACGAGGGGAGCCAGCGACATGAGCGCCAGCGTGAAGACTACGGCGATTAGAAATGTGCGTTTCATCATTTTTTACTCCATTAATACGATAAGACTCATAAGTTTGAACCATTTAAGCGGGTTTGTGACAGCGCTCACCTCCTTTTCAGTTATCAGGCCGGAGCCGCCGAAGAGCCGCGTACCACCAAGTAGGTGGGAATGTGCAGTGGATCGGGGTGGCCACCATCTAGGACATCGAACAACATACGCACCCCCTCGCGCCCCAACTCGACTCCTTGCTGGTCGATGGTGGTTAAGGGCGGCGCGAAGGTACTGGCAGTCGGAATGTCGTCATAACCGACGACGGTCAGGGTTTCGGGAACTGGACGGGCGCTGGCACGCGCCTGCTGGATGGCGCCCATGGCCATACGGTCGTTGAGGCATATCAGGGCGGTAAGGGAAGGATGCTGCTCTAGCAGACGAGCCGCGCAGCTCGCGCCGCTGGCGATGGAAAAATCACCGTTGGCGCTGGGCAGGGTGTTGTAATCCAAGCCAGCAGCAGCGGCGGCGGTACGCAGGCCATTGACGCGCTGGCGGATCGAGAAATGCTGGTCTTCGGGGACGCTGATGATGCCGATATGGCGGTGACCCAGCCCTAAGACGTGGTTCATGAGCTGTTCGCCGCCGCTGAAATCATCGCTGCGGACGAAGTAGCTCTGGGCGTGGTAGCCGATGGCGACCGAGGGGATGCCGCGCGCACGGGCAGGCTGTAAGACGGAGGCCATGGGTACGTTATCAATGGCGAGGAGTCCCTCGATATAGCCGCTTTGCAGGAGCTGACGGTAATGCTCATCGGGTCCGTTGGCTCGTAAGCGGGGGGTGCTGAGCAGGATGTTATAGCCGCGCTGGGTACATTCACCTTCGATGCCCTGCAAAATGAGCAAGACCAAGGGGTCGGTGAAGAAGGCTTCATACATATAGGGGAAGACGACAGCGATGATATGCGTTTTGCCAGAGGACAGGCCACGCGCCGCCAGATTAGGAGTATAACCGAGTTCGTTAACCGCCTCCATCACCTTAAGACGTGTGG
>JAFLCH010000247.1 GCA_017303775.1 Anaerolineae bacterium
CCTCCGGCCAGATGCTAATCTGGGGTACAAACCCGCTTTGCAGCGGCAGTTCCGTCACCAGATACGCGCTCGCGTCATTCACACTTCGTCCCGCCAGATTCTGCTTAATTTGCTCAAGATCAAGCTGTGACTTGATGATCCCGCTGCCGCCCATCTGGAACGTAATCTGACCCGTGCTGGGGTCAGTGCGGCTCGTCGACTGGCAGCCTAGATCATAGGTCACGCTCTCCGGTACAATCGACTCGCCCGTGCCGACCTGCCGCGCCAGTTGCGCCAGTACCACCTGCCGCGCGAATTGTTCGTCCACCACAATCGCGTCCACCACCGCCTTCATCGTCAGCGACACCGAATCGGCAGCCTGTCCCGCTTCGGCGCTGTACGTTTTCCAATCATCGCGTTCTTCACCGATGCGGATCGTATCCAGAATGATGCATTGTGATGGGTTCAAACGGGATTGCATCTCAACATAGGCGCGGGTTTGGAGCTGCTGCTTGACGATAGCCAGCAAATTCGCGCGGTCAGCCTCGGTCACCACGCTCTGTGAACGGGTTGCACCCCCCGCGGTCGGGGCAATGTTGCGTACCGTCAAACTGTTCGCCAGCGGGCCAATCACCGTATTGATCGTTCCCGCGTCCACATTCCCATTCTCGCCGGACGAGGCTTGCAGTGCCGCAATCGGCACTTCCACCTGAAGCCCCGCACCCCCCGGAACACTTGCTTCCTGAGTGGTTCGGAACTGGATCGGCGTTCCGGCGCTTGTGGTCACCACAGTCCCCGCTGGAATCGTCACCGGCGTATCCGTCTGGTTGATGAACACCACCGAACCCGCCGCTGTTGCATCTTCCAGCGTTTGCGATCCTGTCGTCTGAAGTGTGCCGCTGTCATCAATTTGAATGCTCAATGGGGAACTGGGGATGATCTGATTCTCGATGTCGATCCCCAGCGCATTCGAGTCAACCGTAATATCCGCTAGCGCTTCCACTTGTCTCGCGGCGGGCGTCAGCGTCACGCTCGCGCTCGGCAGCACCACATACCCCAGCACCGCCGCGGCGGCAGCGAATAACCCCAACCAGATCACCCGCCGGATTCGCCGCCATCGCCGCTCGACAGCGCTTTCTTCGGCGTAAATCCGGCTCGCAACCTCTTTCAAATCATCCGGAATCGGTTCTTCTTTCGGGCGTTGGAACCGGTTCGTGAAAACCTTCGACCGTCCCCGTTTCCAGCGCCCGCGTTCGCTCGCGCCAATCGTCTCGAACGTGCTGATGTTCAGTTCGTTCGCGTGTTTGACCACCTGCGGATCATGTGTGACCACCGCCAGCCGGATTGCGCGGCGCATCGCCTCTCGCTGAATCAACACCAGATCCAGCTTCCGCGTGAGGATCGTACCTTCTTCCGGCCAGATGAGCAGCACCCGCTGTCCGCGCAAAAACGAGAGCCGGTCCCGCACGGACGCGACATCGTCGGCAAGCTCTAACTGGACGTACTCAGGTCGATTGCTCATGAGCCTTTATAATACTGCGAGATTAACTCCCGCGCCTTCGCCAGCGCGTCCGGCAGCTTGCTCGCGTCCTTACCACCGGCCTGTGCCATATTCGGTCGTCCGCCGCCGCCCCCGCCGACAATCGCCGCCAGCTCCTTGATGATATTTCCCGCGTGCAAACCCTTCTTCGTCAGGTCATCCGTCACCGCCACCAGCAGTTGCGGTCGTCCGTCCACCACGCTGCCGACCACCAGCACACCGCTTTGTACCTTCCCACGGAACCAGTCCGCCATCTCGCGCAGTGTATCCACTGGCAGATTCTCGAACGCGCCGATCAGCGCGTGAACCCCGTTGATGTTTTCCGGTGTCGCCTGTTCGAACTGCCCGCGTGCGATCTCGCGTTGTAGTTGTGCGATCTGCTTCTTGCTCGCGTTGAGTTCGCCTTGCAGCGCCTCCACCCGTGTCGCCACATGATCCGGCGTCGTACCCAACTGGTGCGCCAGATTCCCCAGCGTGTTCAGTGTGTTCTGAATATACGCCACCGCCCCGTGTCCGGTCAGCGCTTCCACACGCCGGATTCCCGCGCTCACGCTGCCTTCGCTCACGATCACAAACGGGCCAATCTCCGCCGTCTCGTTCACATGCACCCCGCCGCACAACTCATAGCTGTACCGGTTGCCATTCTTGCCGATGGTGATCGTGCGCACCCGTTCGCCGTACTTCTCGCCGAACAGTGCCATCGCCCCTTCGGCTTTGGCCTCGTTCAACGACTTCTCTTGCGCCTTCACCGGGTAATTCGCCAGAATGATGTCATTCACCTGTGCTTCAATCGCCGCGATCTCTTCCGCGCTCACCTTCTGGTCATGCGCGAAGTCGAAGCGCAAACGATCCGGCGCAACCAGCGAACCACGCTGTTGCACGTGCGTGCCCAATCGGTTGCGCAGTGCTGCGTGCAGCAGATGGGTTCCGGTGTGATTACGGGTGATGCTCGCGCGTCGTTCCGCGTCCACCTCGGCGTGTGCCGCGTCGCCTTCCTTCGGTTGGCCTTCCACCACCTCGCCGATATGCACGATAAACCCGCCCAGTGGACGCTTGGTATCCTCCACCTCGATCATCCATCCATCGCCGCTGATCGTCCCCGTATCGCTCACCTGACCGCCCGCTTCGACATAGAACGGCGTCTTGCCCAGCACAACCTCGACCTTTTCACCCGCAATCGCGCTGTCCACTCGCTGTCCATCGCGGATGATCGCGAGCAGTCGGTCATCCACCCCCATCACCCCATACGGCTCATACACCACACCCTTATCGCTCAGAGCATGCGCCGCCACCAGTTGCGTCTGCGTCTGCTTATAGGCATCGCTGGCGTCAATCGCCCCCATCGCCTGCCCGCCGCCGCTGACCTCGCTGTGGGCTTCTTCCGCACGGTTGAATCCCGCTTCATCCACGCTCAACCCGCGCTCTTCCACCACATCCTTGATCACCTGAATCGGCAAACCGAGTGTCGCCTTCAGGTAAAACGCCTTCTCGCCGGAAAGCGTCGTCTGTCCCGCTGCCACCAGCGCATCCAGCTCGCCTTCCAATTCACTCATACCCCGGTCGAGCGTGCGCCGGAATCGGATTTCTTCCTGCGTGATCACCTTCTTGATCGCGTCAGCCCGATCCGTCAATTCGCTGTAATGCCCGCCCATGATCTCGATCACCGTGTCCGCCACCTGTGCGAGGAACGGCTCATGGAACCCCAGCTTGTTACCGAATCGCGCCGCCCGTCGGATCACCAACCGGCACACCGCGTCCCGTCCCTTCGCCCCCGGCAGCACCCCGTCCGCGATCAGGAACACCGCCGCCCGGATGTGATCGGCGATCACCCGGTACGGCACGATATTCGCGTCGCGTTCGGCATCGCTGTCACCCGTCAAGGCTTGCGTCTTCAAAATGATCGGCATGAACAAATCGGTCTCATAATTCGAAAGCACGCCGTTCACCACGCTCAGGATGCGCTCCAACCCCATCCCCGTGTCCACCCCCGGCGCGGGCAGCGGCACATCATACTGGCCGCTGTGCTCAGGGTCAGCCTGCGTCCGGTTGAACTGCATAAACACCAGATTCCACAGCTCAAGGAATCGGTCATCCTCTTTCGTCAGCGAAGGCACAATATCATCCTCGCCGCGCTCCGGGTATTTATCCCAGTGCAGTTCGCTCGTCGGGCCGCACGGGCCGGTTTCCGCCATCTGCCAGAAGTTCGTCTTTTCCTTCAGCCGTGCCACCCGCGTCGGGCTGACACCCATCTCCTTCACCCAGATGTCATACGCCTCGTCATCCTTGTAATACACCGTGAAGGCCAACCGTTCTTTCGGCAGTCCATAAACCTCGGTCAGCAGCGTATACGCGAACTTGATCGCGTCGCGCTTGAAGTAATCGCCGAAGCTGAAGTTCCCCAGCATCTCGAAGAACGTGTGATGCCGTGGCGAAGGTCCCACATTTTCAAGGTCATTATGCTTGCCCGAAACGCGCATACACTTCTGCGAAGTCGTCGCCCGCTTATAATCCCGCTTGTCCAGCCCGAGGAACACATCCTTGAACTGCACCATTCCCGCGTTGGTGAACAGCAGCGTCGGGTCGTTCCCCGGCACCAGCGATGACGACGCCACCTCCTGATGATGGAATTCGCTAAAGTAATCCAGAAATGCCCGCCGCGCTTCGGCGCTGGTCATCGGTTTCATGTTCAAAAGGGTTTCCTTATATGTCAGAATTTGTCCGGAATTATAGTCAGGCGCGCCAAACCGAACAAGGGGCGCAATCCCGCTTTCCGCGTTAATCTTATATGCAATGATCATATAATCCAAAATGACTTTTTGAGGAGCTTCCCCCCATGACCAAACGTCTTTTGATTACCGGTGCCACGGGCAAAGTCGGTCAAGTTTTCATCCGCCGCTTCTGGGAAGATCCCCGCTTCGACTCCTTCACCCTCCGCGCCCTCTGCCACAACCGCACCCTCCCGCCTCATGACCGCCTCGAAGTCGTGCGCGGCTCATTGTCGGATCAAGCCGTTGTAGATCAAGCCCTCGACGGAGTCACCCACATCCTCCACCTCGCCACCTGCAAAGAAACCCCGCAGGACATCATGGATGTCGCCATCAAAGGCATGTTCTGGCTCTTGGAAGCCGCCCGCACCAGCCCCACCTTCCAGCAGTTCATCCTCATCGGTGGTGATGCCGGCATGGGGCACTTCGTCTACCCCCATCCCATCCCCGTCACCGAAACCCAAAAACATTCCGCCTATCCCGGTTGTTACGCCCTCTCCAAAGTTCTCGAAGAAGTCATGCTCGAACAGTATTACATTCAGTACAACCTCAATGGCTGCTGCCTGCGCGCCCCTTGGATCATGGAAAAAGACGACTTCAAATATCAGCTTTCCTTCGGTGACGATGTTTTCGGTGGCCCGCGCTGGTGTGATCTGGTTGAACCGCACCGCGCCGAAGAATATCGCCGCACCGCCGCCATCCCCGTCATGCTCGACCCCGCCGGCCAGCCGGTCAAACGCAACTTCGTCCACGTTGATGATCTCGTCTCTGCCATTCTGCTCGCCCTCGATCACCCCGCCGCCCGTCAGCAAACCTTCAACATCTGCATGGATGAACCGGTCGATTATCGCGCGCTGGCCGATTACCTCTTTCGCACTCGCGGCCTCCCCGCCGTAGACATCGTCACACCCTACCATTCCACATGGCTCGACAACACCAAAGCCAAATTCCTGCTCGGCTGGCGGCCTCAGGTTGATCTTGCACGCATGACCGAATTGGCCTTCACCTACCAGCGCGCCGCCGACGACCCCCGCGTCATCTACTATCCCGGCTGAGCGAACATCGCTCATCTGGAGGCTAAATCGTAATGGTCAGACGCCTTCATATCCATTGCGTGGGCGGAGGTCAGCGGATTCAATATGGGAATCGTTCATACAAGTTAAGTTTAATCAGCAGGTTTTCAGTAAACTGAGATTACAGTTTTAACGCCGTTAATTAAGATCACATAGGGAAGCAAATTCCCTATATAGCTCTCTTAAGTCAATTTTAGTGAGAGTTGGAGCTAGAAATGGATGAATTAACACCTTACGTCAATAGTGCGTTATGGCTGAGTCTTTTTAGTGAGCAAGAACGGGGGCATGTTCTTAATTTTTGGTATAATCTGTTGGCGTGGATGCAACGGGATGCTGCTGATGAATTAAGACTGATGCCCGATGAATTTGTGTGGAGCAAAAATGGAGAAGTTGTAGGAAGATTTTCCATAACAGTGCCAGAACCAAAACCAACATTTATTGAACAGCTTCTAATGATCTTAGACCGGGATATCACTGTTCAGAAGTATCTGCATCCTATTAAGGATGATAAAGGCCGTTTCAGCTTTACACCCGATTAAATATTCCTTGCCCTTGTACTGGAAGTTCATCCATCCTCCGCAGACTTAAGCCATTTTGTAGCCAACCTAATCCTTAAATCAGCCTAACCAACCTGAAGAGCTTGCATATCGCAGGCTCTTTCATTCTTGTTCGGCACCAACTCAAGTCATTCGTGCATGAAGTGCAACTAGAAGGCGAGAGGTGCAGCGAGGGCAAAGCGGGTTGGCGATGGGTGGGGATAGGAAAGATGCGTCAGTGCGATGGAAACGTGCAAAAAGGCGGGTTGTGGGAAGTGCGAACGGGATTTGTTTATGGCATAATCCGCACCTATGAATACACTCAAGTTTTACGCGGATACGCACGTTCCGAAAGCAGTTGCGATACAACTCCGCGCACAGGGTATTGAGGTCGTTC
>JAFLCH010000248.1 GCA_017303775.1 Anaerolineae bacterium
CCGAACCCTATTCGCTCTAACTATCTCATCAGCAAAGCCAACTTCACCGCCTGTCATCAGTTCTCGTTCCTCGAACGCCACGATGTCCTGCGCGAAGTGATACCGGGTGGCGTCTTCCTGCTCAACTCCCCCTATGGGGCGGATGAAGTCTGGCAGCACCTCCCGCGCCGCGTGCAGGAAGACATCATTCAGAAGCAGCTCAAGTTCTACGTCATCGATGGCTACCGGATTGCCCGCGAAAGCGGCATGCCCGGTCGGATCAACACCGTCATGCAGGTCTGCTTCTTCGCTATCTCCGGCGTGCTGCCCCCTGACGAAGCGATTGCCGCCATCAAAACCTCGATTGAAAAGACCTACGGTAAGAAAGGCGAAGCCATTGTCGAAGTCAACCTGAAAGCCGTAGACCGGACGCTGGAAAACCTCTTCGAGGTGCAAGTGCCTTCACAGGTCGACAGCCAGTTTGAACTGCTGCCGCCCGTGACAGCAGCCGCCCCCGACTTCGTGCGTGGGGTGCTGGGCGAAATGATCGCCGGACGTGGCGACCTCCTGCCCGTCAGCATGATCCCCGCCGACGGCACTTATCCCACCGGAACCTCGCAGTACGAAAAGCGTAATCTCGCGCAGGAAATTCCGGTTTGGGACCCGAATGTCTGTATCCAGTGCGGTAAGTGCGCGCTCGTATGCCCGCATGCCGTCATCCGCATCAAAACCTACGAACCGGCAGCACTCGAAGGCGCTCCGGCCACCTTCCAGTCCATGAACGCCCGCGATACCGAATGGGCGGGGCTGAAGTACACCATTCAAGTCTCACCCGAAGACTGCACCGGTTGCAGCCTCTGCGTGGATGTCTGCCCTGCCAAAAACAAATCAGCCGCCAACCTCAAGGCCATCAACATGCGCCCGCAGGAACCGATCCGCGAGCAGGAAAATGCCAACTGGGACTTCTTCCTCAATCTGCCGGAAATGGATCGCCGCAACATCAAGGTGTCCAGCATCCGCCAGCAGCAGGTTCAACAACCCTTGTTCGAGTTCTCCGGTGCTTGCGCGGGCTGCGGTGAAACACCCTACCTCAAGCTGATCTCGCAGTTGTTCGGTGACCGTTCCGTCATCGCCAACGCAACCGGCTGCTCGTCGATTTACGGTGGCAACCTGCCCACCACACCATGGGCCAAAAACAATGAAGGTCGTGGCCCTGCGTGGTCGAACTCGCTCTTTGAAGACAACGCCGAATTCGGGCTGGGCATCCGCGTCGCGCTGGATAAACAGGCCGAGTATGCCGCTGAATTGCTACAGCGTTTAAGCGGCGATCTCGGCGACTCCTTCGTGACGGAAATCCTCACAGCCGACCAGCACGACGAATCGGGCATTCATGACCAACGTGGACGCGTTGCAACCTTGAAAGAACGCCTCTCCGCCATCAACTCGGACGACGCCAAACATCTGCTGGGGCTAGCCGACGCGCTGGTCAAGAAAGATGTGTGGATCGTCGGTGGTGACGGTTGGGCTTACGACATCGGTTTTGGCGGGCTGGATCATGTTCTCGCCAGTGGCCGCAATGTGAACATTCTGGTCATGGACACCGAAGTCTATTCCAACACCGGCGGCCAGATGTCCAAATCCACCCCGCGCGCAGCCGTTGCCAAATTCGCGGCGGGCGGCAAACCGGGTGGTAAGAAAGACTTGGGGCTGATCGCCATGACTTACGGCAACGTGTATGTAGCGCGGGTAGCCATGGGCGCGAAAGATGAACAAACGCTCCGCGCCTTCCTCGAAGCCGAAGCCTATCCCGGCCCATCGCTCATCATCGCCTACAGCCACTGCATCGCTCACGGCATCAACATGGGCACCGCGATGCGTAACCAGAAGGCAGTCGTCGAGTCCGGTCAATGGCCGCTCTACCGCTTCAACCCGGAACGCAGCGCCCATAATGAAAACCCGATGATCCTCGACTCGCGTCCGCCCAAGATTCCGGTCAAGGATTACCTGCGCATGGAGAACCGCTTCAAGATGCTGGAAATGAGCAGACCCGAAGAAGCGAAGGTGCTGTTCGCAGCAGCGCAAGAAGATGTGAACACCCGCTGGGCGTTGTACGAGTATCTAGCGGCGCGTCCGGTTCCAAACAACAACGGTCAGCACAACTAAGGGGTGGAAATGATGGATATCTCGACGAACTATCTCGGACTAAAATTGCGCTCGCCGCTGGTTGTTTCGGCAAATCCGCTCAATGAGCATGTCGATAACATTAAACGGGCGGAAGACGCGGGCGCGGGCGCGGTGGTATTGCCTTCTCTGTTCGAGGAACAAATCCGCCGTGAACAGTACATGATGCACCACTATATGGAGTTGGGCACGGAAAGCACAGCCGAATCGCTAACTTACTTCCCCGAACCGGAGCAGTATCACACCGGTACCGATGGGTATCTGAAGCTGATCCAACAGGCCAAAAAATCGGTTGACATTCCGGTCATCGCCAGCCTGAACGGCACATCAATCGGCGGCTGGACTCGTTTTGCCCGCAAGATGGAAGAGGCCGGGGCGGATGCGCTGGAATTGAATATCTACTACATTCCAACCGATATGCACCTGACGGGAGCACAGGTTGAACAAACCTATCTGGATATTCTATTCACGGTGAAGGGTGCGGTTCAAATACCAGTCGCGCTCAAGCTAAGCCCTTACTTCAGCAACATGGCGAACATGGCGAAACGTTTTGACGACGCCGGCGCGAATGCGCTGGTACTGTTCAACCGCTTCTACCAACCGGATATTGATCTGGAAACGCTGGAGGTCAAGCCGAACGTCCTGCTCAGCACCCCGCAGGCGCTGCGCCTACCGCTCACATGGATCGGCATCCTCTTTGGGCGTATCAAGTCGGATCTGGCTGCCACGGGCGGCATCCACAGCGCCGAAGATGTGGTGAAAATGCTGTTAGTCGGCGCGAACGTTACCATGATGGCTTCCGCCATCCTGCACAACGGCATCGACCACCTACGTGTGGTCGAACGCGACTTGCGCAGTTGGCTGGAGCAGCATGAATATGAATCCGTCCAGCAGATGCGTGGGAGTGTCAGCCAGCTTCATGCCGAAGACCCCTCGGCCTTCGAACGCGCCCAGTATATGCGCGCGCTGACCACCTATCATATTCCGCACCCATAATATCCGCTTGCCCCAACAGGCTCGCTTCAGCGTGGAATGAGATGCGCTGTTGTGAGCCTGTTTTTATTGTCGCCTCGCAAGCTTCAAACGTTACACCCATCACGCCAGAAACCGCTTTATGTCATGCCTTTTCACTCCACGAGGGTGGGACAATATCTTCATCTGTATTGAAAGACAGTAATTCCAGTCAGTTGCCTGACTCTCAGGAGGGATAAAATGGTCGTTGCTACAAAAGTGAACACTGGTGCAAAAAAGCCAGTCAAAGATTCGCAAGCCCATCGTTGGGTCTATCGCTTTGATCAAATCGAAGAAGCCGAACAATCGGTTGGCGGTTCATGGGATCGCGTTCGCGCGCTGTTGGGTGGTAAAGGTTCCGGCTTGGGTGATATGACCCGCGCGGGTGTTCCCGTGCCGCCGGGACTGAGCATCACTACCGAAGCCTGTAATGCTTACCTCGCCGCCGGCGAAAAGTTCCCCAAAGGAATGTGGGAACAGGTTCAGGATGCGCTCCATGTTGTCGAGCAGCAAACCGGCAAGCAGTTCGGCGCGGCAGAAAATCCGCTGCTCGTCTCGGTTCGTTCCGGCGCAAAATTCTCAATGCCCGGTATGATGGACACAGTTCTGAACCTCGGTATGAACGATGCTACCGCCGACCGCCTGACCATCCTAACCGGCGATCCGCGTTTTGTGTTCGATGCTTACCGCCGTCTGGTGCAGATGTTTGGCTCGGTTGTGATGGGTATCGCGGATGAACCCTTCGAAGACTATCTGACCGAAATCAAGCGTCAGCGCGGCGTCAAGCAGGATGTTGACCTGACAGCGCAGGATTGGAAGCAGGTCACCAGCAAATTCAAGCAAATCTACCGCGAAGAGGTCGGCAGCGACTTCCCGCAGGACCCATTCAAGCAGCTCGAACACGCCATCGAAGCCGTCTTCAAGTCGTGGAATGGCAAGCGTGCCCGTGACTATCGCAATGCCGCTGGCATCGCCCACGATCTAGGCACAGCCGTCAACATTCAGACGATGGTATTCGGCAATATGGGGCAGAACAGCGGCACCGGCGTGGCCTTTACCCGTGACCCGGCCACCGGTGAACGCAAGCTCTTCGGCGACTATCTGATGAACGCGCAGGGTGAAGATGTCGTAGCCGGTATCCGCACCCCTTCCCATATTTCGCAGCTTGAAAAGGAAAATCCGGAGGTCTTCGCCCAATTCAACGACATCGCCAGCAAGTTGGAAAAGCACTACCGCGAAATGCAGGATGTGGAATTCACCATCGAAAATGGAAAGCTGTGGATGCTGCAAACCCGTGATGGCAAACGTACTGCCCGTTCTGCTGTCCGCATCGCTGTTGAAATGGTTGAAGAAAAATTGATCTCGCGGGAAGAAGCCGTTCTCCGTGTGACTCCCGACCACATTCTCAACCTGCTCCACCCCCAGTTTGAAACCGAAGAAAAAGCGAATGCCAAATCCAAAGGTTTGTTCATCGCCAAAGGTGTCAACGCATCTCCGGGTGCTGCCGTCGGTATCGCTGCCTTCGATGCGGACGTAGCCGAAAAATGGGGCAAGGCCGGACGCGCTGTCATCATGGTGCGCCCTGAAACCAAGCCGGACGATGTACACGGTATGTTGGCCTCGAAGGGTATCCTCACCAGCCGTGGTGGTGCCACCAGCCACGCTGCCGTCGTCGCGCGGCAGTTCGGTGTCCCCTGCGTATGCGGTGCCGAGTCACTGGACATTGATTTGAAGTCTCGCTCATTGCGCGTCGGCAGCACGGTCATTCGCGAAGGCGACACGATCTCGATTGATGGTGGCAGCGGTGAAGTGTTCGTCGGCGAAATCAAGCGCGTTGAACCCGATTTCGCGCGCGAAACCTATCTCCAGAAGCTGCTGACGTGGGCTGATGAATTCCGCCGTCTGGGCATTTACGCCAACGCCGACTATCCAAAAGATGCACGTCGCGCCCGCGATTACGGTGCGGAAGGTGTCGGTTTGTGCCGGACGGAGCACATGTTCTTTCAAGAAGAACGCCTCCCCATCGTACAGGCCATGATTCTCTCGGAACCCGGCAGCGAAGAAGAAACAGCCGAACTCCAAAAACTGCAAGTCTTCCAGCATGACGACTTCTATGGCATCTTCAAGGCGATGGACGGCCTACCGGTCATCATCCGTCTGCTCGACCCACCGCTGCACGAGTTCATGCCCAACCACGAACAGCTTGCGCTGCGCGCTGCCGGTCTGCGCATTCTCGGTGACCGTCCGAAAGAACTCGAACGCATCGAAGAATTGATGACTGCCGTGAAGGGTCTGGAAGAATTCAACCCCATGCTTGGTCTGCGCGGTGTCCGTCTGGGCATCACCCGTCCGGCCATCAGCGAAATGCAGGTGCGGGCGATGTTCGAAGCCGCTTGCCAGTTGCTCAAAGAAGGGGTCGATGTTCATCCTGAGGTGATGATTGCGGTCACCAGCCACGCCAACGAAGTCAAGGTGATGCGTGAATTGATCGAACGTGTCGCCAATGAAATGATGGAGAAATATCAGGTCAAGCTGGAATTCAAGGTCGGTACCATGATCGAACTCCCGCGTGCAGCCATCACCGCCGACCAGATGGCGCAGTACTCTGAATTCTTCTCCTTCGGAACCAATGACCTGACCCAAACTACGTTTGGTATCAGCCGAGACGATGCCGAAGGCAAGTTCCTACTCGAATATGTCGAGAATGGTCTGCTGCCACAAAACCCGTTCCAGGTCTTGGATGAAGACGGCGTCGGTTACCTTATCAATGTGGCGGTCGAAAAAGGTCGCCGCGTCCGTCCGGAACTGGAAGTAGGTATCTGCGGTGAACACGGTGGTGACCCCTCCAGCATCGACTTCTGCCACCGCGCCAACCTGAACTATGTGAGCTGCTCACCCTTCCGCGTACCGGTAGCCCGTTTGGCAGCCAGTCACGCAGCGCTGCGGCAGGCCGGTCACAAAGCCAAGGATGATAAATAAGCAAGTCGGATCGAATCAGGGA
>JAFLCH010000249.1 GCA_017303775.1 Anaerolineae bacterium
CGACGACCAGCCAGCAGAGCGCGCTGAAGATCAGCGGGCGCAAGGAGATGGTGGGCGATGAGAGGGCGCGGAACAGGCAGAGAAACCCGCCCAAGAAGGCCGCGCGGGCTAAGGCAAGATGCGGCAGCCCCAACAGGATGAGGAATGAAAAGCCTTCGGGTATGAGGAATTCGGGCGGTTCGGCAGCGAGGAGGAGGAGCAGCCAACCTAACCCGCCGCCGAGTGTGGCGAGCAGGAGTGCGGTGAAGCGGGTGCGGGGGGCGCGCAGGAAGGCGGCGATAAAGCGATAGAGCACGGCGATGTAGAGCGCGTCGAAGATGATGCGCATGAGGTGGAAGGTAAGGGTGAGAGCGGGTAGGAGGGCGGAGTCCTGCGGCGAGATGAAGCGACCGACGAGCCAACCGGGAAGGATGTAGGGAAGGAAGACGAGCGCGACGGGAGTGTGCGGTTCGGGGGTGTAGAAGAGGTAGAAATCCAAGAGACCGCGCGCGCCCAAGCGCATCTTGGCGAGGTAGGAGAAGCCATCTTCTACGCCGAAGACGAATCCGCTGAAGCGCCAATCCGCCCCCTGTCGCAGCCAACCGACGGCGTAGGGAAGCGAGGTGAGCAGGAGGATGCAGAGGGTGTAGAGCAGGACGGTGCGCCATTCACGGCGGGTGATGCGAGGCATGGTTATCCCTGACGCTGATAGAGGTACATCCCTTTGCCGTAGAAATCGGTGGGGATGTCGCGCACGAGGCGGTATTCAGCTTTGAATTCGGGTGATTGTTCCAAGCCCAAGCGTACCATCGATTCCATGGCTACCAGAAAAGCCGGATCGTAGTCCAAGATGAGCTGCGGGGGAATGGCGTAGTTCTGGCCTTCGGGAATGATGCTGGCGGGGATGGGGTAGTAGTGAGAGACGGTGGGCGTGACCAAGCCGACGGTATCCAAGATGGTGGCGCGGCTGAAGTAACCGACGACGCCGATGTCACCGGAGGCGACCAAGGTAGCGGGGGTGACATCGTATTCGTCACGGAGCTGGGTGGCGATGTCTTGATAGTAGAGTTCGATTTGATGCCACGCCATTTGTGGGGCGGGACGATCCGCGCCGTGATCGGGATGGAGTGTCCACGCATTGAGGGCGGCGAACCCCCAGAATAAGGCGACGAGGCCGATGATAGGCAGGAGGCGAGAAGCTGATGGAGCGGGTAATGGACGGGCGGCGAACTGTTCGAGATTGGCTGACATGAGGCCGGATTGACGGCGGGCGCTGAGGCCGGTGACAAGGGCGAAGAGGCCGATGAAGAGGCCGAGCGTGAACGCCGGAAGCGGCGGGGCGACGTACCAGCGGAAGATGAGCGGGTTGGCGACGGAGAAGACGATCATATAGAGCCACGGATAGAGCAAGAACGGGAGCAGGCGGGGCAGACGACGAGCGGTGAACAGCAGGGCTGTGAGGGTAAGGACGAGATAGATGATGGCGAGTAAGCCGAGCAGCGCGGACGGAAGGGTGAGATTTTCGACGAAGGGTGTGGTGTAGGTTTGGATGAACTTGATGAAGGCGGAACCGGGCGGCATGTTATAGGCGACGGTTTTGGCGCTGAGGGAACGGGGGAAGGGTGAGCCGAAGTAGACGGCGCTGAAGGCGAACCACGGCAGGAGCGCCACCACGAAGGTGATCCATGTGCGGAGCGGGAGGCGGCGCAGGAAAGGTGCGGCGGCAGGGCGACCGGCGAGCCAACTTTCGATGAAGTGGGCGAGGAAGAGCGGGCCGATCCACAGGGCTGAGTCGATGCGAGTGAGGAAGCCTAGAGCGGCGAACAGGCCGATGAGCATTTGACGGCGGGGCGAGGGCGGTTGGAGGACGAACAGGCTGAAGGCGGCGAGCATCCAGCAAATGTTGAGGCTGGTTTCCATGCCGCCGACGGCGAAGGTGACGCTGTAGGGGGAGAGCGCCCAGAGCAGCCCCGGAATGAGGGCGAGCCAGTCGTGGGCGGTGAGGCGGCGGGCGAGCAGAAAGAGCAGGATGGCGGTGGTTGAATCGGCGAGGATGCTAACGATGATGGCGTACCATTGGAAGTCCTGCTGGCCGGTGAGGGCGCTGATGAGGGCCATGAGCAGGGTGAAGAGCGGCGTGGTGGTGCCGAGGGAGGGGACGCCAGCGTTATAGACGAAGCCCTGCCCTTCGACGATATTCCGGCTGTAGCGGAAGGTGATGAATGCGTCGTCGATGGTGCGCGGGCCGGGTAGGGCGCGGGCGACGGTGGTGACGAGGATGAGCAGGAGCGCCAACAAGAGCCAGCGGCGCGGTATGGATGCGAACAATCTGATCATAGCATGCCTTTATGACAGCCGATTTACAGTTTGATTGTATCCTGAGTCGGGCATAGGCGACCCTTGCGTTCTGCGTTAAAATGACTCTATCCATTTAATATGCAATAAAAACCAGCCGGGTGGGATAAAGCATGGCTTTGAAGATTTTTAACGTACTGGGACGCGAGAAACAAGACTTCCAACCGCTGACACCGGGACGGGTGAATATGTATGTGTGCGGGCCGACGGTGTACGACAACTCGCACATCGGACACGCCAAGACGTATGTGAACTTTGATATGGTGGTGCGGTATTTGCGGTACAGCGGGTACGAGGTGCTGTATGTGCAGAACATCACGGACGTGGGGCATATGCTGGACACGGGGGAAGACCGCATCCTGAAGAAGGCGCAGCAGTTACAGGCGATTCCGATGCAGATCGTGGAACGCTACGCGCGGAGTTATTACGAGGATATGGACGCGCTGGGGGTGGTGCGACCGGACATTTCGCCACGGGCGAGCGGGCATATCCCGGAACAGATTAAGATGGCGCAGACGCTGATCGACAAGGGGCACGCTTACGTGGCGAACGGGAGCGTGTACTTTGATGTGACGACGGACGACGACTACGGGAAACTTTCCAACCGGCGCATCAACGAGTTGGAGGCCGGTTCACGCGAGGCAGTGCGGGACGAGAAGCGCAACCCGGAGGACTTCGCGCTGTGGAAGCGGGCTGAGCCGGAGCATATTTTGCGGTGGGACAGCCCGTGGGGCGAAGGGTTCCCCGGCTGGCATCTGGAATGCTCGGCGATGGCGAAGAAGTATCTGGGGGATACGTTCGACATTCACGGGGGCGGGGTGGATAACATCTTCCCGCACAACGAGAGCGAGATCGCCCAGAGCGAGTGCGCGAATGACGCGGAGTTCGCGCGGTACTGGATGCTGGTGGGCAGCCTGACGGTGGACGGCGTGAAGATGTCGAAGAGTCTGGGCAACGTGATCAACATCAAGGACGCGCTGAAGGCATACCGACCGGAGGTGATCCGGCTGTTCATGATGAGCGCGCACTACAGCAATCCGGTGGATTACAGCGACGGCGCGTTAGAGTCGGCGGCGGCGGGCTGGGAACGGCTGTACGGGCCGGTGCGGGTGGCGCGGGGGATGTTGAACAGCGCGCCGAACACGGACGACGGCAACAGCTTCAATGAACGGCTGGCGAAGGCTGCTGAGGACTTCAAGGCCGTGATGGACGACGACTTCAACGCGCCGAAAGCGGTGGCGGCGCTGCAAGAGCTGACGCGCGAGGTGAACACGCTGTTGAACAGCGGGACGACGGTGGGACGGGCGACGCTGGAAGCGATTGACCAGACATACCGGACGCTGGGCGGCGATGTGCTGGGGATTATTCCGGCGGCGGACACGGCGAACAGCAACGGGCAGCGTGAGGCGGGATTGATTGAACTGCTGATCGACCTACGGAAGCAGGCACGCAAGAACAAGAACTACGCCGAAAGTGACCGCATCCGCGACGAACTGGCTGGGTTGGGCGTGGTGCTGGAAGACCGCGCGGACGGGACGATCTGGCGGGTGTCGTAGCGGGTCAGCGATTGATCTGGCAGACGAGGGGTTTTGCAGCAGCAGCGGCGGCGGTAGAACCCCTTTTTGTTTCCGAGGGGAGGGTTTGTCGTCGTCGTCGTCGTCGTCGCCGACAAAGAATCCGGCACCCCCTCCTATCCTCCCCCGAAGCGTCAGGGGAGGCAAAATACGGGCGAGACTGGCGCAGACAAGATTAGAATTTCACCTTCAGACAGCTGTTTCTGCCGATTGGTGAGGGGGAGATGGCCGGGTTGGCGGCATTGGCGGCAGTGTCATTGGCATTAGAGTGCCAAGTTACAAGTTATCAGTAGGCAGTTATAAGAGGGAGAGGCCAACTGAGCCACGTTCCAACCTTGCCGGAGGGGTTGGCGGCGGCGGCGGCGGTGGCGTGGCGGTGAAATGCGGCGGGAATGAGGGAGATTGGCGTTGACAAGGCCACCACAGATGCCACGGCATGATCGGGACAGCGCGCCGATGTGGTCGGGAATGGCATGATGCCGGACGCCATGTATGGCGTCCCTACCAGACCAGACCCTTGCCGGAGGGGTTGGCGGCGGTGCTGATGTGGTCGCCGGTATGCGGTTGTTAAGATGCGCGCGTCATGCTGATGGAACAGACGCTGAATACAGTGTAAACGAAAACGGGGGTGTTAGGGTGACCATTTGGAAGAACATTTGGTAACTCTTTGGGGCTTCAGTCACTAACCATTTTGAGGGAAACAGATTGTTAAGGCGGTTGGTGGATGGTTTGAAAATGGTTTGTGGACAAACCTAAAGTAAACACAATAAATATAAAATGAAATTTACTAATACCCTTCAATGACAATATTTACATTTGTGTGCGTTATTATCGCATTGAAGTCATCCGGATTTCTTGTGATTAGAATTAGATTGTGATATTCGGCTGTAGCGGCAATGACACAATCTGCCATACCGATACTTTTAATCTGCGCCTGAGCAAGCAAACTTAAGATGTTTCCGGCTCTTTTAGCTATTCGAACCCCTAGCAAATAGCGGCGCATAGGTGCGAGTAATACTTCATGTTGTTCAACCGTCCATAAACCTTTGATCCCTGCCCACAGTTCAATTTCCGTGATAATCGAATAACCAACACTGATTCGATTATCACGCGCCTGAAAAATGAGCTTACGAACTGCATCCTTTTGGAGCGGATTGTTACGAAGCGAATCGATATAGACTGTAGTATCGAAGAGATAGTTATTACCGATCTTCAGATCCATATAGCCTGCTCAAACGGTGATTGTCGTAGGAGCGCAATTCGCGCAGAGATTCATAGCTCATGTTTGGTTCTAAAGCCGGATTTTCATCAACTTTGGTAAATAGTGCTTCTAGCTCTTTCCATGCTTTGTCATCTGGCAAGAGGGTATCCTGAGAAATGATTTCAGGGCTAAAAAACATTATGGTTGATGATGGAGCATTTGTATCAAAAGTATAGCTCCAAAGCTGGTTATCATCATGTGAAGAAGCTTCCATTTGAGGATAAACGCTTGCGATGATGGAAGAACCAGCGGTTGCAACGCTTACAACACTCATGAAGTCAGTGTTATTGGGTTTAGTCATGTTCGGACGCCGCCTCATCACTCTCGGCCTCTGCTTCACCTGAATCAGTTATTCTAAACGGTAATTCAACCCCAAAGGTTTCTTCCCATCTACTGGTATTGTCGATAAGGAGTTCACCAATGTTCTTCGCAAGTGCTACTGGAATGACAATACGATTTAGTCTTTGTGCTATAGGGTCGGCATTTGGATTGCGAGGATCAACACCGACGAAGTAAAAATCTAGCGTAACCTCATTATTTGTAATGTTGAGGCGTATGTTTGTTGCGTACGAAAACTTGTTATCCGTTGCATCAATCGCAGCATTTAGTATTTCTTCAATGTCGATTTGTCTTTTACGCATTGCTGGTGGCATAAAATATCACTTAGCCTCACTTGATTGATTATTATTCTAGGAGGAATAAGTCGAATCTGTGTAAAGTGTCAAATAACTATAACAGTCTGAATTGATTTTTGATACTCAAGAAGTAAAAGGCTTCAGGCTATGGTTGTTTTATAATCTACACTCAATAAGTCGAATGGTTGGACAGTATTTAGAGTAAGAGCCTGCGCGTGCAGGCTCTTTTGTTGGGGGGTTAGCTTTTGCGGCCAGCGGTGAGGGTTTGCTGGTAGGCTTTGAGGCCGTCGAGATCCCCTTTGGCGGCGAAGGCGGCCTGTGAGGGCCATGTGGGGACGCTGGGGGCGAAGCGCATACCG
>JAFLCH010000025.1 GCA_017303775.1 Anaerolineae bacterium
TGAAGCCGTTGCCGCCGATGATGGGGCCAGTGTAACCGAGCGAACGTGCCTGAATGATGATCTGTACCGCTTCAGCGGCCAGCGCTGAAACGACGATGGCATCCGGTTGGGTATCGATCAGGCCGGTAAGCTGGGTGTTGAAGTCCGGATCACCCTTCGCGAAGGTTTCCTCGCGGGTGATTTCAATGTTGTTGTCGGTGAGCGCTTGCTTGAAGACTTCGTAACCGCTGACGGTGAAGTTATCGTCGTTGCCATAGAGCAAGCCGACGCGGGTCAGCCCCAAAATTTCGGCGGCCTGCGCGATCGTGCCGGGGATGACTGCTGATTCGGGCAGGCTGTTACGGAAGACATAATCGCCCATTTCAGTGATGCCGGTAGCAGTGTTGCTGACGCCCATAACAACAGTCGAATTTTCCTGCGCGATGGGATCAGCGGCGAAGGCTTCGGATGATAGGGTGGGGCCAAGCACCGCGACGACCTGATCTTCGTCGATGAGCTTGGTCATGGCTGCGACGGCCTGATCTTTGTTCCCTGCCGAGTCTTCAAAGACGACGTTGAGGGTGGTATCACCAAGATAACCCCACGCGTTGATTTCTTCAACGGCTAGTTCGACGGCTTGCTTCTGGGCGACACCATAGACTGCTACCGCTTCGCTGAGACCGAAGATAGCACCGATGGAAACGCTATCCGGCAGCGCGGCGGGCGCTTCGCAGCTTTCCCACGATCCGATTAACGGCTCATCCTGCGCCAGCGTATTGAACATGGGCGAGACGAGCAGTAACACCAACATGAAACAGGATATAAATCGGTAGGTTCTTGTGCGCATGTCAAAAACTCCTATTGTTGAGCAGAAGACTAATTTGCCCGATCTGCCAGCGATTCTACAGGTCATTAATGTTGACCGCAATTCAAGCCGGCAGTTCGTTTGAGCTAACGTTCAATGGGCTTCGATTCGTCGTTGCCCCATTCCTTCCACGAGCCATCATAAACGGCTCCGTTCGTGAGACCGGCGACACGCATGGCGAGCAGGCCATAACTGGCGGAGACTCCTCCGTTACAGTAGACGATGACTTCAGGCGTGGATTCGTCGATGCCGAGGCTGGCAAAGCGTTGCCGCAGTTCTTCCGGCGGCAGCATGGTGCCATCCGGCTTCAGTAAATTGGCGCGGCGCTGGTTGATTGCACCGGGGATATGGCCACCCCGGTTGGCACGTGACGCTTCGCCACGGAATTCTTCTTCACTACGCATATCCATGAGTTTGATGGGGCTGTTGAGGGCGGCAAGTACCTGCGGGGCTGTGCGATAGATTTGCGGATGGGGGCGCGGCGTGAAGTGGGCTGCGGTGACAGTTGGTACATCTGCGGTCACAGGTCGCCCTTCTGCAATCCACTTGTTCCAGCCGCCATCCAGCACGACCACGCGGGTATGTCCGTAATAATTGAGTGACCACCAGAGGCGCGCCGCAAACATGCCGCCCGCGTCATCATAGGCAACCACCAGCGTATCGTCGCCAATTCCCGCACGGCTCATGGCAGCAGCGTAACGTTCTGGCTTGGCGATCTGGGCATGACGGGGATCAGCCGGATCAGTGATCTCCTGTACCCAGTCGATGAACACTGCGCCGGGGATGTGCTCTTTCTCGTAGTCAGAACGGTGATTGAAGTAGTGGGGTGTCGGATCACTGGCAGGGCGGACATGCCCGCGAATATCCACCACACGCAGGTTGGTATCGTGAAGATGCGCCTGAAGCCACTCGGTCGAGACGATGAGCTGATCGGACATAATGATTCTTTCGGTCACATGATTCAGATTGGGGAGTATTCTAACGCTTTTTAGGCATTACTCCACATGACATTTGACCGGTATCAGCGTGTCAAGAGTCGTGTGACCAAGATCAAAATTTGACGTATCAGGTATTAGGAGTAGGTGGAACGACCGGCCAATTGAAGCGGCATTCATCTGCCCCACCGCGCGCTACCGTATTGCAGCGGGCGATGACTGCGCCATCATAGTGTATTTCAAAGCTGGTCACCGGATTATTGTCCTCGGTTTCACGCCGCCAGAAAAAGCGAAGCGGGTTGCTGAGCTGGACACGTTTGAGATCCTGAGCGCTGCACTGCGGCGGATCGGCGGATTGGTTGCCTTCGAGGTAGATGCGGAAACAGGTTCCGGCGTTCAGCGTGTCGTTCGGAATCCGATCACCGACGAAATCATCGCTTCCGGCGTTGGGAATGCCCCGGACGAATTGTAACTTGAGCACATCGAGCGTGTAATCACCCCCATTATGGATGGTGAAGTTTGAGTCGTTATAGATCAGCGTAATGGGCGCGCCGCCTTCTGTTACGCTTCTGTTGTTGAGCAGCATAAATATGATGCCACCGGCTACCACCAAGAGCAGCAGGGCTGCAATCATGAGGCGAGAACGTCCACTAGATTTGCTTGTCGCACGCCCGTTGACAGTATTTTTGACAGGCAAAGTCTCACTTTGCGACGCGGATTTGGCGATGGTCGCAACAGCGGGAGGCGTATAGACAGTCTTAATGCCATAGGCGCGTTTGACGGCAGCGATGAATTCGCTAACGGTGCGCTGGCGGTTTTCAGGTTCTTTATCCAGCGCCCGTAGAATCTCCTTTTCGGCTGCGGCGGGTATGCTGGGATTTTTACTACGCGGTGGCGGTGGCGGCTCACTGATATGGCTGAGCGCAATTTCCATCGGCGTATCGCCCGTGAAGGGCGGTTCTCCGGTGAGTAGTTCATAGAGCACGACTGCGAGCGAATAGAGATCGCTTTGCGGAAGCGCTTTGTTGGAGGCTGTGGCTTGTTCCGGCGCGATGTAACGCGGTGTGCCGAAAGCGGTGCCAATGGTAGTCATGACAGAGGAGCGCATCACCAGACCAAAATCCGTCAGTATGGCGGTGTCATCATCTGTCACGAGAATATTGGACGGTTTGACATCCCGGTGAATCACCGTATTCATATGCGCATAATCCAGCGCTGCCGCCACTTGTTCCAGAATGTGGATAACCCGTTCCGGTTCCATCATTTTGTTGTTGCTTTTAAGGCGCTTGTATTCCTGCGCTAAGTCTCGCCCTTTGACGAGCTTCATCGCCAGATAGTACAACCCTTCCAGTTCGCCATACTGATAAATGGTGATGATGTTGGGGTGTTCAAGCGTGGCGAGTTCGCGGGCTTCACGTTGAAAGCGTTTGGCGAGGGTGTCATCATCGTCCAGATCGTCGTGTGCCAGCACCTTGATCGCTGCCGGACGCCCCAGACGTGTGTCCTCGCCGCGGTAGATGCGCGCCATACCGCCGGTTGCCATAAGCGCTTCCAAGCGATAGTCACCCAGCATTTTGCCGATTAAGGGGTCACGTTCTCTGCCGCTGCCGGGTTGTTTGGTCACAGCCTCATCCTTCTCTCTGCTGGTTGGTGCCTGTTATGCTTCTGGATTAAAACAGGCAGGAGTACTTTCCAGTGATTCAGCATTTGAGGCGGAAATTGAAAAGCGGTTGGCAGTCTTGACCAACCGCTCATTTAAGTGGTTCCGCGTTATTTTTTACCATCGCTGTCCAGATTGGGCAGGACACCGAGTTCAATTGCTTCATCGAACGATATTTCCTTGCGACCGCTGTTAGCGCTGACAAGATCAGCCAGTTTATCCAGATCGAAAAGATCATCTGCTGTTGAAGTATCAACACTGCCAAGCTGGTCAAATAGGCTGAAGTCAAGGTTCTGAATAGGATCAAGGCGTACCGGTTCTGGCTCCGGAATAGTGATTTCCGGACGCACGAGTTCGACCTTTTCGACCTCGGTTGTTGCCTTACGAGTCTTGTGCCCAGCCGCGGGTTTGCTAACAGGAGCCGGTGTTTCGCGTTCCTCGATCATGAACGCCGAAGCACCCATGAGCGCCACAAGATCCTGCACGGCGCGGCGACCATAGCGGGTGATGCTGCCGAACTGGCGACCACCTGCTTGCCCGTCATAAATCACACACAGGAAGTGATGCAAGCCCACCCCCAGCACGAAAACATCTTTGTCATCACCATCATAGAAGTGGATGGTCTGCGCTTGCCCGCCCACTAAATTCGACATTTCAATCGTGGTGGTGACGGTGGGGATAAGCGCACGGGTCAGCAGTTCACGATCCAGATAGCCGGGAGCGCCATCTTCCAGCAGCACATCACCGTTGCGGGCAGAGAGTATAACCGCCATCGCGCCCACATCGACCAGCATCTGCTTGATGATGGAACGCGCGTTTTGGACGTCAATCGGAGGCAGAGGACGGGTATCAAGCGAAGCACTGGCTTCCAGTGGGGCAGGCTGCGCCGCTGCAATAATGTCTTCACCTTTAATCCCTGCGATCAGCACCCGTAAGAACTGATGCACATCCACCGGACGTCGCATGTAAATGAAGGGCGGCGCGCCTTCCGTTTCTTCATCAAGGCTTTCCGGATCATCGACATCCGCAAGGATGACCACGCCCGTGTTAGCGGCCGTTTGCTTGACTCGCAGCGCCAATTCCAGCCCTTGCATTTCTTCGTCCAACTCCCATGTTGAGACGACTAGGTTGGCCCCAGCGTGCTGAAGTTCCTCCAGCGCATCAACGCCGCGCGGTACATCAATCTGTATCGTACCCAAACCCAGCAGATCCGTTGCGCTGCGTATGATACGGGAGACTGTCCATGTCGGATCGACTGTGATAATTCGTGGTAAAGAAGGCATAGTTGAGTGGCGATAAGGCTGTCTGTTGCGAGACAACAAAAACCGCCTTCACTCCTTTCCGAAATTGCACTTGTTTTTCATTATAACGCAATTCCGAGTTGTCAGTAGGTTGTTCGTCAGTGTATTCAATTAAGGTTTTTGTGGTACTTTAGTCCGGCTTTATACCTGCGAGACCCAACGATAGCCGGCTTGATAACTGATTGATCCAAAAGAATTGATATGGATCAGCCGATAACGCTGCTGGCGTGCGCGATCATAGCTGGATTCGTCGATGGCGAGCGCGCTTAACCACCTGTAAAACCGGTGACCGGTTTCCGCCAACCGTGACCAATTGTCTTGCGCCGAGAAGACAGGCTGAACGGACATGGGTTGCAAGATGGTCTGCGCGGCTGCTTGGTAGCGCACTTTTTCCCACGCGGTTTGCTTGCGCGTCCGTGGCAGATGTGACTGGGCGAACAATGTATCCCGAATGATGTGATCAAGCTCTTCATTTGGCGAATTCATGAGCAACCTCACCGGATAAATTCGATGTCTCCAGAACACGCCGAAGATTTTCACGCGCGTAATGGAGCCTACTTTTCACCGTTCCAACCGGGCAGTTGAGAATCTCGGCAATTTCCTCAAGATTCAAACCACTCAGATAATGTAATGCTACCACGACTCGTTGGTTCAAATTCAATGAATGTATGGCAGCGCGGACTTGCTGCTGTGTTTCGGAATGCTCGGCGATTTGTTCGGGCGCAAGCCAGTTGGGGCTGATGAGGCGGTCTACAACGACTTCCAGTGAGATACTGCGGCGTTTTTGTCGGGTGATCCACGTATAGCTGAGGTTGACGGTGACCCGATATAACCATGGGATGAGCGGCAAAGAAGTATCAATGCGGTTGGCATAACGATGGATTTTCAGAAAACATTCTTGCGCAATATCTTCGGCGGCAGCGGTGTCCTGCGTGATGACGACGGCTGAGCGGTAGACCTGATTGTAATAACGGTCAAAGAGGATTCCCAGCGCGTTTAAGTCGTTCTCACGAACACGTTCAATCAGTTGTGCATCAGTGAGTTCGCTATTTATCATGACACGCTGCTCCGGTATGAATCGCTATAACTAAATAATCTTATTTGAGGATGTATTGTAGACTCTCTTTATTAAATACTCACGAGATAACTAAATGGTTCATAATCTATTGTAACAACAGAGGTTACCGTTGGTAACCCCTGTTCATAAGCCTAGTCTATGCTGCAATCGGCTAAACCGGGGCGATGCGCCAACCTTGCGGCAGCAGGATGACCCCAATGAAGACTAGCATCAATACCACGACGATGATAATCAGGCTGTTGCGGAATCGAATATGATCGGCAGCATCACGCCAGCGTTTGCTGTTGTGCATATGCGACAGGCCGACGGCAATCGTCATGACGACGAGATGTTCCCAATAGTGGCGCAGGCCAAAACCGGTGATCCCACCGATGACCACCAAAAATACCAGACCAATTACCCACTGTAACGTGATTACCCCGCTGAAAATGACCATAATGCGTTTGGTCAGGGCATCGTACGAGGCCTTTTGTACCAATCCCAGCGCCAGCTTGACCAGCGCGACAATCGCCACGATGACCACCAACCAGCGTACCAGCGAATGGGTGTGCCGGAGCGCGGTGAGTAAACCTGATGAACCACTGTCAGCGGCACCGTCTTGCGCCATCACAAGACCGGTTGAAAGCAGCAGTGTGAACATCACCAGCACAGAGAGAAAAAAAGACCACCTGCGTGTACTATACATATCGAAGCACTCCTTCGTGATTTCAAGTGGCGAATACTGTACCGCCCTCCATAGGCGCTGACAAGTGACCAGTCAGGGCACAAAAGTGGGGTAAGCGTTGGGTGGGCTGAAGCAAGGGGTGCTAGCATAGCAAGTAGTTGGATACCATTGAGGAACGCTCATGAGAAAATTGTGGCGATCTTATCCCCTTCGTATGATCATATTGATCAGTTGGTTAGTGCTGGCGTTGGTGCTGACGACCCAGTCCGGCGAAGTGCCGCTGGTGCATTTGATGACGACGACGATTGGCAGCACAGAATGGGGTGGGGCGCTCGGTCATGCCGGCTTGTTTGCGGTGCTGACTCTGGCTTTATATCTGGTCTTGAGCCTGTTGATCCGCACTGATTACGCGCTTGTTTTTGCTGTGCTGGTCGGTCTGGTGTTGGGCGCGGCCACCGAGGCGGCGCAAATGCTGGTTGCGGATCGTGCGGTTACGTTGGTTGATCTGCTGGCGAATTGGTTAGGCGTCTTTGTTGTTGGTTTTTGTGTGATGCTGCTGGATGATCGCCGGCAAGAAAAAATCAGAAACTAGGTTGTATATGTGGTTCAGGCTGGCCTCATTATGGCACTGGTACTGGCATCTTTCTCGCCTCCGGAAAGGGCTGGTGAGTTTGCTGATGCTGTTGATCGTCGGTGGCAGCGGTGTTTATCTCTGGTTGTTTACCGATTTGCCGCCGATTGATCGTTTACAGGCCGGGCTTGCGCTGCCTTCTACGCGCATCTTTGACCGCAAGGGCCAGCTTTTATATGAAATTTTACCTCCGGATGGCGGGCGCAATACGGCGCTGCCCCTCGCGGCCATCCCACAAGTTTGCCAGCAGGCCATCATCGCAACCGAGGACGCCAATTTCTATAGCCATCCCGGGGTCGATGTTGTTGGCATTCTGCGGGCGCTCTGGATCAATTTGCAGGGGGGGGAAGTATTGGCCGGTGGCAGTACGATCACCCAACAGGTTGCGCGTAACCTGCTGCTTGACCCTGAACAGCGTGCGGAACGGAGCATTCGTCGTAAATTGCGCGAGAGTATTCTGGCAATCCGTTTGCAGAACGCATACAGCAAGGACGATATTCTCGCCCTCTATCTCAATCAGAGCTACTTTGGCAATTTGGCTTATGGAATCGAAGCTGCGGCTCGTGCCTACTTCAGCAAAAGTGCATCCGAACTGTCGCTGGCGGAATGTTCATTGCTTGCTGGTTTAATCCAAACTCCGGCACGTTATGACCCGTTGACCAATCTCCCTGTCGCGCTCGAACGGCGAGATGTGGTGCTCGATCTGATGATCCGGAATGGTTACATCAGCGAGGTACAGGCAGCGACTGCCCGGCAAGATGCGCTGCAATTCGCTTCGACACCGTTTCCTATCAAAGCGCCGCATTTTGTGATGGCGGTTCTCACACAACTCCAGCGCAGTTATGGCGATGTGCTGTACCGTGACGGGCTTGATGTGGTAACCACGCTGGATCTTGATTGGCAGAACGCTGCGGAACGCATTGTCAGGCGTCAACTTGATATTTTGAATCACCCCACATTAGGCGGGCAGGTCCCTGCGAACGCCAACAACGCGGCCTTAGTCGCGCTTGATCCCTTCACGGGGCAGGTGCTGGCAATGCTCGGCAGCCCTGATTATTTCGACGAACAGATTGACGGCGCGGTGAATGCTGCGCTGGCGCTGCGGCAGCCGGGGAGCGCCCTCAAACCCTTTACTTACGCCGCGGCGTTCAACCCGCAGCTTTCCCAACCGTGGACTCCGGCGACCATGATTCTGGACGTACAAACCCCCTTTGTGACGCGCAAATTGCAGAGCTACTCACCTGCCAATTTTGGGTTGGTCGAACATGGGCCGGTGCTGGTGCGGGAGGCCTTAGCCTCTTCATTCAATATTCCGGCGGTTGTGGCGCTGGAGTACGTGGGGTTGCAAAACTTGGTCGAACTGTTGAAGAACGCCGGCGTCGAGACACTGGCTGAGAACAGTTCGATTGATCTGGCGATCACGTTAGGGGGTGGTGAGGTTCGCCTGCTCGATTTGACACAAGCCTACAGCATTTTCTCTAACGGCGGTTATCGTGTGCAACCCGCCTTCATCCTCAATGTGACGGATCACAACGGCAATACGCTCTACCAGTGGCAGGACGCCAGTCAAAAGACGCGCGTCATTGATGAGCGGGTGAGCTACCTCATTACTGATATTCTGAGCGATAATAACGCCCGCATTCCCTCTTTCGGGTCGAACAGCGCGCTCAATATTGGGCGTCCTGCCGCCGCTAAAACGGGCACAACTACCGATTATCGAGATAATTGGATCGTCGGCTATACGCCCAATCTGGTCGTTGGGGTATGGGTGGGGAACGCGGATAATACGCCGATGGTCAATGTGACCGGTGTGACGGGAGCCGCTCCTATCTGGAACGCCTTTATGCGCGATGTTCTCCTCGGTCAACCGGAAGTGACCTTCAAACCACCAGCAGGAATCGTCGAGCATGATGTGTGTGCGACCAGCGGGCTGCTCCCTACGCCGGCTTGCCCGCTCACCCGCCGCGAGATTTTTATCGAGGGTACGGTTCCGACCCAACCCGATAACCTCTACCAAACCTTCACGATTGACCGCCAGACCGGCTTGCTGGCGGATGACAACACGCCTGTGGAGCGCCGTACGCAGCAGGTTTATCTGGTGCTGCCACAGGAAGCGCGTGATTGGGGGCTGCGAAACGGCATTCTCCCGCCACCCGTGAATGCTACTGTTCAAATTACGGATCAGCGCGACGGACTGCGTTTGCTCGAACCCGATCCTTATACTGTCTTTCAAATCAGCCCGCAGATTCCGCTGGAAACTCAACGGCTGCGTCTGACAGTTGCCGCCCCACCTGAAACGCGATCGGTGACGTATTTGATGGATGGGCAGGAACTCGGAACTGTCGAGTCAGCCCCGTGGGTGCTGTGGTGGCAGTTGGAATTTGGCGCTCATGAACTGCTGGCGACTGCCATCCTTGCGGACGGTACATCGCAAACCAGCTCCACGATTCCCTTCAGTGTTACCTATTACGAACCGCCGGAGTCACGCGGCGCTGCATCTTCTTCACCGTAGATAAACCAGCGGTTAGAAGCGCTGGCTGTAGATAGTCGCTGTCTTGACACCCTATTTACTGTCCGCTATTGTTCTGATTGAATGCTGTATTTACAGGAATATAAAGGTATGCAGATTAAAAGGGACTACTCCCAACCGTTCTTCAGCAGCAGGCGTCGCAGCCGGGTCACCGGGCGCTTTCTGTTTCTCTATGGGTTGGTCGTGGGTGGATTCCTCGTTCTGGTTTCGACACAATTTGGTCGGCTGCAATTGATGGCCTTGGACGCTGTCGGTTTAGCGCCTACCCCGACCCCTTTTGCCAGCACATGGGCTTCGCAGGGATATGAATTTTTTCTTCAAGGGAAGATGGAAGAAGCGGCGGTTGCTTATGCTCAGGCGGTGAGCCAGCAGCCCACCGATATTAACTACCTCTATGAATATGGGCGCACATTGATCGAATTGGATCGTGATGCTGATCCATCTCAAGGAAGACCGATTTCTGACGCGGAATTGGCCTCTCAAATTGGTGATCAAGCATTGGCTTCTGCGCCCGGTGATGTGCGCTCTTATACGATCAAGTCCAAGGCTTTGGTCTGGCTGAATGATTCAGCATCCGCAATTCCGGTCGCTTTGCAAGGCATTGAAGTTGATCCGAACTACGCGCCATTACTAGCCGTGCTGGCACGCGCTTACACCAACATTGGCCGCTACCAGCAAGGCTTAGATTATGGGGCGCGGGCTGTGGAAACAGATCCGATGGATGTGGATGCGCATCGGGGTTACGCCATTGCCCTGATTTTGGTTGGTCAGCGAGACGCCGCCATTCGTGAATTGGAAGATGCCATTAACGTCAATCCCAACCTCGTGTCTCCCTACTTCGAATTAGCGGGTCAGTATGTTGGTGCTGAACGCTATGAAGATGCTGTAGCAACTTACGAGAAAATTCTGACACTGCAACCTCGCAATGCCAAGGGTTTGCTGCGAATGTGCGAAGTTTACTCGCGCATCGGGCAGGATCAACAAGCAGAAGGCTATTGTGATGATGCCCTGACGATTGATCCAAACTACAAAGAAGCTTATCGTCAATTAGGGATGGTGAACTTCCGCCGCCGGAATTACGAAGGAGCCATCGAGAACTTTCAGAAATGTCAGGATTTGCAATCCGAAGAAATTGAATGCTACTACCTGCAAGGCTTGGCTTACTACTACATCAGCGAGTGCGACAGAGCGTGGGATATGCTGACGATTTCGCTGGATCGTATTAATGATCTGCCGGTCAAAGAACCCGTTCTAACCACTACTCAAAGCGGTTTGCAATTGGTGACAAATAACTGTGTTAAGTACAACAATCGTGCTTTACCGACCTTGCCTCCGCCTACACCGGTGGTAACACCGCTGGGGTTGGGAGGCTAGATGTACCTTCGTACACCCAAGCGTTACACCCGTGGGCAGCGCCGCAGCCCTATTTCGCTGCGCTGGGTGTGGTTGTGGATTATGACTCCGGTGGTAGTGTTTGTAGGGATTCAAGTCTACAACCGCCGCGCGGAGTTTGCGCCGCCGGTCGAGCAGGCCATTAATAGCGCCATCAATAGTGTGCAAAGTGGTATCGCCACCGTCGTGGCCCCCACAGCCACACCCACCGAAGACCCATCCTCCAAGATCGGCTTGGCCGAGTCGGATTGGCGCGAGGGACGAATCGAGTCGGCGGTGAACAACTATGAATTAATCGCCCGTGCGATGCCAAACGATGTGCTTTCGCATTTCCGTTTAGCCTTCGGGTTGGTGATGCAGGGGCGTATGCAAGAAGCATTGGTGGCCGCGGAGTCGGCTGTCACAGCTAATCCGTTTAGTTCCGATGCGTGGGCCGTGCAAGCAATAGCCTTGGACCGGAATCAACGCTACGGAGAAGCGATTTCCAGCGCCATGCGCGCCCTCGAAATTGACCCCTCTAATGCTCGCGCGATGGCTTTTCTGGCCGAATCCTATTTTGACAACGGGAATTATGATCTGGCACTGAGCACCAGCAACCGTGCTCTGGAAGCAGATCCAGCCAGTTTTGAAGCGCTGCGGGCGCGTGGGTTGGTCGCGCAGGGATATGAATACGATCTGGATGCGGCACGACAGTACTATCAAGAGGCCTATAACTACGCGCCCAATATGCCGTATCTAGCGGTTGATCTGGCGAATATTTTGTTTGCGCAGAATAACCTCTCGGATGCACTTTCCATCCTCAATGACGTGGTTGAACTCAACCCTAAGAACGCGTTGGCGCTCTACTGGTTGGGTAATATGTATTATCGGGGCGAGGGGAATTTTTCGCAGGCCAATGAAATGTTGCAGCGTTGTGTGGACGCTAACCCGGAAAGCATCAGTTGCAATGGGCTTCTGGGCCGTGTGAAAAGCAGCCTTGACGATAATGAAGGTGCAGTGCGCTTTTTGCAGCGTGCGGTTGATCTGGGCAGCCTCAACTCTTATCATCATTTTTGGTTGGCCCGTGCGCAGCGTGCCCTCGGTAACTGCTCCGGTGCGATCCCGAACCTCGAAAGAGCACGTGAATTGGCGCAAACGGCTAATGTGACCGATGTGCTGACTGCGGCGGATGAACTCCTGCGCGAATGTCAGGTGGCAATGGGTATTGCTCAACCCTTGATGACCCCTACGCCCGAAGTCACTGAAGAAGCTTCTTCATAACCACATTCGTCTAATTAAAAGGGCGATCCACGATGAGATCGCTCTTGATATTCTACAGACTAATCGCTGGGAGAAGGATCAAGGCAGCTTGGCAGTTCACTCGCGCTGCGCGGCCAATTCCGCCCGTAAAACGCCAGATACTCCCCCACATGCGATGACCAGTACGCTTCATCATGTCCCCCGCGCGGATTGATGACATACGTATGGTTAATGCCACGGCCTGTCAAGCGGCTGGAGAACA
This sequence comes from Anaerolineae bacterium, assembly GCA_017303775.1. Lineage (GTDB taxonomy): Bacteria > Chloroflexota > Anaerolineae > Aggregatilineales > Phototrophicaceae > CFX2. The sequence continues at coordinate 12,537 of JAFLCH010000025.1, forward strand.
ATTGTAGATTGTTGCCGGATGGGTCTTCCGCGCCGTTGTCGATATACATCCGCAGCCGCGCATCTGGTAGCAGTGTCGAGTTATTAGCCAGTTCCAGCGGGTTAAAATCCGACGGCACTTCGAATAGATTGTCCGGCATATATGCGCTGTGCCCTCCCACGATGCCAAAGACATCCGGATGTCGCATGGCGATGATGTACGCCCACATCCCACCCCGCGAGATGCCGCCAATAGCGCGATGCTCCCGGTCGCTCCACGTACAAAAATCACGGTCAACCGCTGGTATCAGTTCATCCAGCACAACCGTCTCATACGACGGATCAGGCGGGAAGGTGCTGATGTTACCAATCGACCCATAATAGGGCATGACGATGATCATCGGTGGCAGCACACCACTTAAAAATCCTTCATCCGCCGCCGCTAACAACCCCAGTTCGCTCCATTGATTTTCACGCGCGGCGGCACCATGAATGGCCACGAGCACCGGGTATCGCTTCTGTGTTTTCTGGTAGCAGGGCGGGGTATACACCCAGTACCGCAAATTTTCGTTCGCCACGCTGCTCAGGAACTGATCCATGCGGATGACCTGTCCGTTAGCTTCATCACAGATCGGTTGTGTTGCCGAAGGGGTGATGATCGGCGTCAAGGTGGGAATTGGCGTCGCGGTCATCGCTTCAGTAGCAGTTGGCGGAGGGGTGGCGCTTGGCACGGCTGTGATGATGATGACTGCTGGTGTAGGCTGCGCTGCCATCGGATCACAACCCGTTAGCAGCACCAGAAAGAGAAGGAAAGGAATGAAAGTTCGTTGTTTGATTTGTGCCATAGTCTGCTATTATTACGTTGTATAAACGCTCACAACCTCTATACGGATAAACATGACACTCGACATTCGCGCGTTCATCTTTGATTTGGATGGTGTCCTCGCCGGTACACCGATCCTACATTATCATTCGTGGCGGCGGCTTGCGGAGGAAGAGCATATCCCGTTTACATGGGAGCAGCATGAGAACATGCAGGGGCTTTCCCGCCGCGCCAGTCTAGATGTCTTTCTGGGTGGGCGACCCATCAGCGACAGCGATGCGCAGCGACTGATGGATCGTAAGAATAGCTATTTCCTCGAAGTCCTGCAAAGTATTTCCCCCGCCGATTGTTTCCCCGGCACAGCAGAATTGATTCGCGAGGCACGTGCCTCTGGTCTGAAGATCGGCCTCGGCTCATCCAGCCAGAACGCCCGCCGCGTCGTGGAACAGTTAGGGCTGCTCATGTATTTTGACGCCGTAGCGGATGGACATACCGTGAAGCACAATAAGCCCGCGCCGGATATTTTTCTGTGGGTTGCCAATCGTCTGGGCGTCACACCGCAGCAGTCAGTTGTGTTCGAAGACTCCATGGCCGGAATGCAGGCCGCCATCAGCGGCGGTTTCTGGCGCGTGGGGCTGGGCGGTCAGCATGGGGAAGGGGCGCATGTGGCGCTGCCTTCGCTGGACGGCGTTACACTGGATGTGATTTTAGGCGGGCTGAGCGCTTGAGTGTTTTTGTAAATTGACTCTTGCAATGCCGTTTCGAGGCCGATATAATTTTCATCATTGCGGGCGTAATTCAGCGGTAGAATGCTTCCTTGCCAAGGAAGATGTCACGAGTTCGAATCTCGTCGCCCGCTCTAAAAGCTCTGGTAAATCGCCGGAGCTTTTTTGTTGCCTGCGCCTTGACGCTCCTACAAATCCTATGCTACAGTCAACATATCTTATCCACAAAATATACAGGAGGCGCACCATGACTGTTTTTAATCCCCACATATACATGTCATGCTTTGTGAGTGCGCCTGCTGCCGCCTAGTTTTGCCTCATTTGATCCTCTGCTGAGTCGGCCACAGCCCATTCACCTGCCGTCGCTGGAATAGACTTCCCGCGTCGATGATTGCTGTGGCGTTTGGATTCCTGCCACACAACCGATTTGATATTCACTGCTCATCAAGGAGGTGCTGGATGGCCGCCTGTTCTGATTGCAATGACAACGTCGTTTCGTTTGTTTTAGTCATCAGTTCATCACACAGTACGAGGATAAACCGCCTTGTCTATTGAAACACAAACCACCCATACCGGGCTGGTCTATAAAAAATCAACCGGCATTTATTGGGTGAATGCCGGAGACCAATCGGTCACCTGCTCCATTTCCAGTCGTCTGCGCAAAGTATTGATCTACCCGACGGCTGCCTTGTCTTCCAACCCCCATCGGCGTGTTCAGTCGGTGGAAGATATTCGCACGGTTGATCCGGTGGCGATTGGCGATACCGTGAACTTTATCGAAGCCGGAGATGGCAGCGGCGTCATCATCGATGTGCAGCCCCGCCACAGCCAGCTCACCCGCCGCGCGCCGGGGCCGAAACCGCTGGAGCAAATCGTCGTGGCGAATGTTGACCAGATTGTGCCTGTAGTTGCTGCGGCTCAGCCGAAACCGCGTTGGGGTATGGTTGACCGCTATCTAATTGGTGCGGAAAGCTGTGGCTTACCCGCCGTGATTTGTATTACCAAGATGGACGCGCTTAAAGGACGGCACGCGCAAGAACTGGATGCCGTCATTGACGATTATCGCCGCATAGGTTACCCCGTCATCCTTACCAGTTCGGTAGACGGAAGTGGCATGGATGAAGTTCGACAGGCGCTGGTCGGACGTATTTCGGTTTTCGTCGGCATGTCCGGCGTAGGTAAGACATCACTCTTAAACAGGGTTCAGCCGGGGCTGGGCTTAAAGGTGAGCGCCATTAACCTCATGCTGGATAAAGGTCGTCATACCACAACTGGCTTGGAAATGTTCCCGCTTGAGGCCGGCGGCCATATTGTGGATACACCGGGTATGAAAACCTTTGGTTTTTGGGATCTGGACTCAGAGGATATAGCAAATTTCTTCCGCGAGATGCAGCCTTATGTAGGACAGTGTCGCTTCGGCCTAAGCTGCCGCCATGATACTGAACCCGGCTGTGCCATCAAAGCGGCTGTTGAGGATGGCAGCATCAGCCAACGCCGCTATCAAAGTTATGGTTTCATTCGTGACCATATTCAGGCGGAAGAAAAATGAGGTTGCCCGTTGTCATTCAGCCGGCTGCGGGACGATAATGAAATTCGATCTAGCTGTGCAAGGATGACAACGCGTTGACTTTTGATAGTCTAACCCCTGAACAACAAATTGACCGGCTGACAGTCGCTGCTCGCCAGAGTCTTCAGCGCTTTGGTCTGCCAGAGCTGTCGCTCCAGCCGGTCAGTACCTATAACAACACGGTCTTCAAAGTAAATGGGGCAGGGGGTGCGGCTTATACGCTGCGTTTGCATCGCCCCGGCCATAAACGAATCGAATGGATACGCTCGGAAATGATATGGCTGTTGGCAATTCGCCAACAAACCCCTTTGCGCGTGCCTTATCCGGTCACATCTTTACAGGGTGATTTGGTTCTGGATGTTGCGGTAGAAGGACATGACCAGCTCTATCATGCGGTGCTCTTTCGCTGGTTTGATGGAGAATTCTATACGCCGGAAACCATCCCGCTCACGGCGGTTCATGCCGCCGGTACGCTGCTGGCCAATCTGCATCAATTTGCCTCGGCCTATCACCCGCCTGCCAGCTTTGTTCGCCCGCGTCTCGATTGGGAAGGTTTATTCGGTGAAGAGTCGCCTTATAACCCCGGCGAGGGTGTGCGCATTTTCACCGATGAACAGAAATCGGTTTTTAGCGCCGTCGATTCGCGCGTCAAATCAGTCATGGAACATCTCGGTGAATCGCCTGATACTTTTGGCCTGATACACGCCGATTTCCTGACGAAGAATTACTTGTTTGATGCTGATGGTGTTGCGGTGATCGATTTCGATGACTGCGGCTTCGGTTATTACCTCTATGATCTTGCTCCCGGTTTATTGCAGTTCAAATTCACCGCTCGCTATGATGCGCTGAGAGAAGCGCTGTTAGCCGGTTATTCCAGTGTGCGCTCGCTCAGCGCCGCCGATATTAGTGCTTTAGAAGCCTTTATCGCCGCTCGACATTTAGCTTCCTGTCGTTGGCAAGCAGGGCATCTGCACTACCCCCATATTCGGGAACGGGCTGCCGCTACCATCGCCGCTCGTACCGAAGATCTAAAGCGTTATCTGCTAACCGGTATTCTATAAAGTGAGGATGATATGACGACGCTCTTGCACATCACCCATCGGCAGGATTGGCAGGCGGCACAGGCGGCAGGCGCTTACCGCACCCCCTCCCTTGAAACTGAAGGGTTTATTCACTGTTCAACGGCGGCTCAGGTGCTTCGTGTGGCCGAAAACTTCTATCGAGGGCAGTTTGATCTGGTGCTTCTGGTGATCGATCTTTCGCGTGTGCAGCCCGAAGTGAAGTTCGAAGCGCCGGTTAATCCTTCCACCGGTCAGGTCGAGGCCGATAACCCTGATCTATTCCCCCATATTTACGGCGCGCTAAACCTCGATGCCGTACTGAAGGTAGTCGATTTTGTGCCGGGTGCGGACGGGCATTTTGTGCTGCCTGTTTTTTAGCGGCGGGCAGTTCGTAAAAAGTCTCCATAAACGCGTTGAAAGTCATTCCATGCTTCATCATGAACAGCATGACCGCACTTGAACATTTCTAATTGCCCTGTAGGAGTGCGCTCCAGAAACCGTTCTGCAAATTCAGCAGGGTTGAGCGTGTCATTTTCGCCCAGCATGATGAGCAGTGGAACATTGATACGGTGAGCCGTACTCAGGCTCACATCGCCACCGCTGTCGATATAATGCTTCATGGCCTTCACCCATCCCAGAATGAATGAATCGGCATGCCCGATGCCATGAAGCTGTTTTTCCGCGTCGGTGATCCATGTGCCCGGATATAAACTTTGTACCCGTGGACGCACTGCCGGTGTGAAGCAGCCAACAGCGCCAATCACTGCTACCGACCGGAAGCGTTCCGGTTGCATACCCGCCGCGGCCAGCGCGGTCTCTCCGCCGTCGGAATATCCGAGAATATGTGCCGACTCCAACTGCAAGGCGTCCATGAAAGCCAGCACATCTTCGGCGTCTCGCCGATAAAATCCCAGCGGGAAATCGCGTGGCTTAGGCGAAGATTCACCATACCCGCGCAGCGTGAGGCCATACAGATGATAGTCTGTTTGCAGCCAGTGGATCACCCTCGAAAAATGGAGAGATGCTGTACCTAATAACCCGTGTAGAAGGATGAGCGGCTCGCCCTGCCCAACGTCCAGATAATGCAGTTGCGCGCCAGTGGCGATTTCCTGTATAGGCACTTTCAAGCCTCGTTTTCGACAGGTTGATAATCAGGCTTTTTCCGGGACATCACTTCGCTCAACGACACCCCTAAGGTCAGCAGCCCGATGATGCCCCACAGTGCGTAGCCAAAGATGTTGATGCCATGAAAGAGAAACCCTAACGATACCGCCCCTGCCGGAGAAGCGCCCGCCATTTCTCCTGCCGCCCGAATCGCTGCTTGGAACGGCCCGACCCCCGCTACACTGACCGGCAGCGCAATGCTGAATGAGGCCAGTGTGAGGCCGAGAATAGTCAGCAAGATGCGGCTGCCTTCGTCAAGCGGAACATTGTTCACATCGGTGATATTAAGCGCCCGCACTAACGAATATAGAGTCAGTGTCGAAACACCCCATGAAACCAATGTCCAGAAGATCACATACAAAGCGCTTCGCAGATGTGTCAGCGGCTTGAGACCGTCCAACATCTGGTCAAAGAGTTTCGCGAGTCCAAATCGCTTCAAAAATGGCAGCACTCGTTCGACAAGGCCAAGAACCTGATGTCCGATAGATGGAAATCGCGCGAAAAACACCATGACCAGAAATGCAGTGACCACCGCCACCCCAAAGAAGGTGGTTGTGCTTGCCACTTCTTGTGGAATATTAGGAACCCGCGTGATCGAAATGACCAGCAGAATCACCACCAGCAGCGTGTCAATCATACGCTCAAGCACCACGCTGGTGGCAGCCGTCACAACTGGCACGCCTGCCCGCGTAACCAGCAAACTACGAGCCACCTCGCCAATGCGCAGCGGTAGCAAATTCAGCAAGAAACCGAGGTTCAGAATGTGGCACACTTGAATCAGCGGTGCTTTGAAATCCAATAAACCATACCAGCGGATACCCCGCAGCCACATCCCCGCGCTAATCGTCAGTGCCGAAAACACAATCCATCCGAAATCCGCTTGTTGAATGCTGGTAACCACGTCCGCCAGCGGAACATCGCGCAGCGCCAACCACAGAAAAAGCGCGCTCACGGCTATGCTCGCAATAATAAAAATGGCTTTGCGCATAAAGTCCCTTTCACCTGACTCTAAAGCAGCTCATCCGTGTCATTGTAACGAATACAGGTTATTTTTGCAGGGATACGTTGTTTGCACCGGGTAGGTTGGATGGTTCGATCAGCCAATTCACGGCCGCCGCCTCATTGGAAAAAATGCGCCGCTGCCGGTAGATGTTGTTTGTCGTGCGAATTGCCATCGAAATGATGTCGCTTGCCAGCTTACTGCCCACAAGGATCGCCAACCGCCCCGGCAGTTCAGGCCGCATATGGGCGATTTTGCGCGCGTGACGTAGGGCATACGCGTTCACCAGCCCACCCCCCAACCGCACATCCAGCATTAACCGCCACGGACGCACTTCCGGCCAATTCAAAAACGCTTCTGTCAAATCTGCCGCCCAATGGTCCAATGTCGCCGGCGTCAGATCCATGAATCGGTAACATAGTATACGGTCATCGGCCAACCATTCCTTCGTATACTGGTATTGTGTTTCAATGGTGCTGTTTGCTATCGATTGCACCCCTTTGCTCCTCCCGAACCCTAGCGCCGTCGCCATTTTTCAGTTTTACCTAACACCACCAGCCCTGTTTGCCCGTTGACCAGTGCGCTGCGACGGTCTCGATCTTCTTCGACCAGATGCGCGATCCAAACCGGTACCAGCACGAGTTGAAAGCTCATTTGTTGCACCGTGCTAAACACGTTAATGGTGACCTTCTCGTCTTCCATCCCCTCGCGCCGGCCATATTTGTAGCGCATCGCAGCAGAAATGTAGCTGCGTGCGTCCAGTGCGGCTTGGTCGAAGTCCTTGGTATAAAGCTCTGCCGGGTAACGCGCCAGCAGGGATGGGTCGTATTGCACCATCTCCCGTGTGTGATAATCACCCAGTTGGCGCGTCATCTCTGCTGCCGGCGAATCGACCGCGCAAACCTCAATATCTGCGAACATCTCCGTATACTGAGATTGGGTTTGTATCGGCGTGGCAGCCATACTCCGCAGATAACCATACCGGCTGTTACTCGGCTCGTTCTGGATACGCGTCCGCGTCACCTGTGCGGTAGCGTCGAACATCCAGAAGGGCAGGTATATCCCGCTGAGGCTAGCAGATGCGATCTTATTATTATCAAACCAGCCCTTAACCCGTTCCGTAACCTTTCGCAGTTCCCCTTTGATTCGTTCTCCCGCTTCTTCACGGCTGATCTTGAAGGGAATGATGCCATCCGGTTGCTCGAACGAACCCAGTGCATCCTGTTCGATGACATGGTTGGAACCACAGAAAAGGCAGCGTGTCGAAAGCTGGTTGGCGCTCAGGGTACGTTCCGCGCCGCATTCCTTGCAGTACAGCAGCCGTTCGCCAATAATCCACTTGATCGGTTGGGCGCGTCGTTCCAGCATCGCCGTCAGCAGCATTTCAGCCCCATTATGCTGCCGTTCCGGAATCGGCCCACTGTAACCGCAGAAGGCACAATGAACGCGCCCACTTTGTTCGCTGGTTGTCAGGTCACCTTTGCAGTTGGGGCAGCGCAGCGTTCGTGTCGTGGTCGCCACCGGCCCTTCGGCATACTGGCTTCGCGGGCCATCACTCTTGTCGATCTGAGACAATTGCGCTTCAGTGAACCGCCCGTTGAGCACCAGCATCATCCGCGTAGCTTCAACGTGGGAAGGGTCGTAAGCCAGAATAGTCCCCAGATGATCGCGTTTTACTTTTTCGTCGTCCGCTAATTTTGCCAGCCAGATATGGGCATCTGCGAAATCAGGCTGAATTTCAACCGCACTGTGCAGTGCCTGAATTGCGCCTGTCTGGTCATTTTCCCACAGTCGGTCATGCGCCGTGTAAAACAATGAGGCAGCGCGTGGTTGAATCCGCCCTTCATTCACGATGCTGATGTTGGGGCGGGGGCCTTTGGCGCGGATTTCTTCCGCGCGTTCATCGAGTCCAGTGCTGGGGGTATATCCACAATGCTTGCAGTAAACCCGCGTATTCGCCAGATCAAAGGTCATCCGCTCATTGCATTCCGGGCAGTCCAGTCTGATTCCCATCCCTCATCCCTTAACCTGAATGGAATAAAGCATCCATTTTCAGTATAAGTGCAGAATCAGATGTGCTTATGCTAGATATTGGGATTTTAGGACATTTTTCAGACTTGCTGGATTTTAATTTGGGCTGCGTAGGAATGCGTCCACGACATCACGTTTGGGCAGCGCCGGAATCGCTCCCAGTTGGGTTGTCGCCAGTGCCCCTACCGCGTTCGCAAACCGGGCGATCTGTTCCGTCAGCGCCAGATGGTTCCCCCAATTTTCGAGGACACCAACCAGCATACCCGCCATAAACCCATCGCCTGCGCCTGTGGTATCGAGCGTTTTTACGGCAAACCCCGGCACATGATAGCGGTTCTTGCGCGTATAAATCGTAGAACCTTTTGCGCCGGCGGTCACAGCGATAATCTGTGTTTCTTCACGCCACAGTGGGGTGATATCCTGCCCGCCTGTCAAGAATTCAACTTCCTCTTCGCTGATCTTAACGATGTGTGCGAAGTTCAAACCGGTCATCATCCCTTCGCGGGCAGCGTCTGCGCTCGGCCACAGCGCTAGCCGCAGGTTCGGGTCATAACTAATGAGCATCCCGTTGCTGTATGCGGCTTTTGCTGCCATCAAGGTAGCCGAGCGGCTCGGATCATCGATCAAGGTGACCGATCCGAAGTGGAAGATTTTCTTGCCCTTCAGAACCTCAATCGCCACCTGATCAGGCCGCATCAACATATCTGCGCTTGGGTTGCGGTAAAAGCTGAAGCTGCGGTCGCCGTCCGCTGTCAGTGACACAAACGCCAGTGCCGTTCGCGCTTCATCCGAATAGCGCAGCCCGCTGATGTCCACACCTTCTTTTGCCAGCACATTCGCCAGATGATGCCCGAACGGATCATTCCCCACTTGCCCCAGAAAAGCGCTGGGATGCCCCAATCGTGCGACGGCCACTGCAACATTGGCCGGTGCGCCCCCCGGCGCTTTCTTGAAGCCGCTTGCCTCGCCCACACTGACACCGTGTTCCAGCGCCACAAAATCAATTAACAATTCACCCATCGAAACAACGCTCATCTTGTTTCTCCCCAAAAATGAAGTAGCCTACAACCGGCTGTGCAGCGCTTCTGCTGCCGCCAGTCCGGAAAGATATGCACCCTCGACTCGTGCTTCACCGAATCCATCCCCGGCGAACCCCACCGGTAGAGTCTCGGCGCTGATCAAATAGCGTTCCCCGTGCAGTGCTGTGGGCTGCGCGTACCGCCATCGCTTCAACTCTGCCTCGCGGATTTCCGCACCGTCATCCAGCCACATTTCCAATTCCTGCCGTAAGAATGCCAGCGTCTCTACTTCCGGTTGCTCCCATAACTGTTGGCTGGTTGTTCCATTGGCGTGGACGGTGATAATCCGCGCATCCGGCGAGATGCCTTTCTGCTGGTTGTCGCTGATCCAACTGATTGCCGCCTCTGGCCGTTGTAGTGCCCCCGGCTCAGGCAGTCGTACCCCTCCAACCACATCAAACAACCCCGCCACACACGGCGCATATGCGATTTGCTCCAACGCGCGCCGCTCGTCTGTCGTCAAATACTCGCCCACCAGCGCCAATGATTGCGGCACGGGCGGTGTCATCAACAGCGCTCCGGCTTTATATTCGGCTCCCTGTTCGTCAATCAGTCGCCATGTTGTCGCGCCGCGTTCAACCGTCACAATTTTCACGTTGGTCTGAATGTTCACTGTATCCTTGATCGCTGCGCTAATCGACTTGGCGAGCGCGTTCATTCCCCCGCGCACTGCATAACGGGGATGGCCGTCAAACTGCTCAACATGCCGCGTTCCGTCGCTAAAACCGCGTGACCACTCATATACCAGACCATCAGCCAACCACTGCTGTACCGCTTCCTCGAAGCGGGCTGACCGGACAGTGAAAAACTGGGCGCCATGATCCGCCAGTCCGCCTGCCATACGCCGCGTTGCCAACCGCCCGCCCACGCTGCGCCCTTTATCCACGACCTGTACACGCCGTCCCTTTTGACTGAAATATTGTGCTGCTGTTAACCCGCTCAAACCCGCGCCAATAACAATAATCTCAAACCCGTCGTTGTCAGTCATATATAGTCATATCTCTTTATTATCTTGTCGTTACGATGGAGTGCTGTACTTGCGGTTAACCCACCGCAAAAATCCCAGAATCCCGATGATTCCAAGCGCCATCAACAGCAGCACAAATGGCACGCCCCACGGCGCGTCAAATGGCGGCCATGTTTGCAGGAAGTTCATGCCATAAAACCCGCTCACCACGGTCATTACGCCGATCACCAACGTCAGAATCGTCAGCCGGTTCACCACTTGGTTCAATCGGTTGGAAACCGATGACATATAAATGTCGATAATGGTGGTCAGGGTATCTCGATAGGTGTTAATCATGTCGGCGATCCACAGCAGATGATCCGCCACATCGCGCAGATAATAATGGCTGGATTCAGTGCCGGAAACATGTGCCAGAAGATGGGGTTGTGTCAGGTTGCTCAAGATGTCCCGTTCCGGCCAGACGATGCGCCACATGTGCAGCAGCATGTGCTTCAGCTCAAACAAACGGTTCATATTTTCCTGTGTAGGGCGGATCAAAACGCGATCTTCCAAATCGCCGATCGCTTCTTCCAGCATATCCATGATCGGGAAGTATCGGTCAACCACTACATCCAACAGGGTATACATCAAGTAACCCACATTCATTTGGGTGGACGCGCTGGCCGTCGTGACACGCCGCCGCGCTTCACTGATGACGTTGTTATCGGTGTTGTGTACGCTTACCACATAATTGCGCCCCACGAACAAATCAAGTTCGCGGAAATCCAAATCGTGGTAAATCACGCTGCCCATGGATTCAACGCCGATCCCTCGCTCGGTTGCCATCTGGACAGAATTCATGATGATGAACAGATAATCTTCGTATTCTTCTAACTTGGGTCGTTGCCGTTGGTTGCGTGTGTCCTCAATCGCCAGCGGATGAAAATGAAATATATCCCGCAGGATTGCCGCTTCATCGTCCCCGCAGTTAAAAATATCCATCCAGATAATTGTGCCTTCTGTGCGCAGCAGTTCGCCCAACTCGCTCACTTGTGCTTCGCGTGGCTTGCTGTTCTCGAATACGAGTATATTCATAGTGAATTGGCTCATGTATATATCTGCCCAAAATCGAGTTTATCCGGTCACATCAACTGCCGCCAGCATCAGTACATCCTGCCATTTCAACGCTTCACCCGTACTGTCTTCCAACAATACGACTCGTGCTCCGCTAGCCCATTCGTAAACAGCCAATTCCAGATGATAATGCCCTGCTGGAATTGTTGCAGGAATATCGAGGCATGGGCTGATCTGGATCTCGCTTCCTGCTGTTTGCTGTCCCAATCCGGCGTCCCACTGCGCCCCGCTCAACTGCCCGCTCAGGTCAACCAGATGCAGCCCAACCGAGTAGCGCTCATCAAGTGCCGATAATGCGCGTAACCCGATCTCGACACAAAGACTGCCGCCTGCTGCAACCACGAACTGCTGTTCCGCGCCCGCCCCGCCTGCATAGCGCACCACATCCCCGAACCGGAACGATAAATCATTGTCGTCGCCGCTGTCAAAGCGGTAAAAAATCATGTTCTCAAGGCTGTCCCGGTAGCCGATATGTCGTGTTTGATCCAGTTCTGCCACAACATGCCAGCTTTTCGCCGTGTTGATGGGCAGGGCAACCCATACTGCGTGTGCGTCCACAAAAGCTTGTAACCGCTCACGCACTTCTGTGGCGCTGTGCAGCCGCCACGATAGATCCAATCCGAGTCCGCGCCGGATGTCCATGATCCGGTCATAATAGGCCGCCGGACTGTACGCTGCCAGATCACTGATCGTCGGTTCCAACAGTTGCCTCGCTGCTGTCATTCGCCGGATCGTACCCGACCAGTCTGCTTTGGCAGGCCATAATCCTCGATATGCGTCAAGCTGGGCGTACACGATCCACAGCAGCAGCATACCCGCGACTACTGTGGACAAGCTGATGCGGCTTTTCAGTAGTCCTTCCCAACGTGCAGGGAGTTCAATCTGTGCCAACCCATAGGCCACCAGCAGCCCACCGGCAGGCAGTATCGCAATGCTGTAACGTACCTGATACACAGGCGCGAACAGCGCGTTCAACACCAGCAATCCGATTGGCGTAATCAATAACCACAGCAGCAGCAAAAGCAGCGCGTTCCCGTTCTGCCGTGTGCGTGGGATGGCTCGGCTGATCACAAACGGCGCGAGCATCAACGCCCAACTGCCGCTCGTCAGGAGCAGCACCAACCCGGTAATCGTATTCCAATCACTGCTCAGAGGGATTGCGAGAGGCCCATTGGGATTAGACCGCATTTGCTGGATAAAAATGGGCAGCCATGGCGCGAATAAAATCAAGCTGACGACAGCGGGAAATACGGCCTGCACCCATGTAGGTCTTTTCCACTTCCAACGCAGTGTCAGCAGGAAATGCAGCCCGTGTGTGACGATGATCAGCCCGCCGGCGTAATGACAGTAGAGTAGGGCGGCCAGACTGACTCCGTAAACCGCGCCGTTCCAATATCCGGGTCGCTGCCGCCATCTCAGATAAAACCATGTCGCCAAACTGCTCAGCGCCAGCAGCAGGCTGTACATACGTGCTTCCCGGCTGTAATACACGAAGAAGCCGGCGCTCCCCAGTATCATCACCGCCATCAAACCCGTGCGGCGGTCAAACAACCGTTGTCCCACCGCGTAAGTTCCGGCCAATCCCACCAATCCGAACAAAACCGAGACCCAGCGCAGCGCCAGTACCGAATCGCCTGCTATCCGGTTGAATACGGCCAGTACCATGAAATAGAGTGGGGGGTGGACATCAAACTGCACACGTGCCAGCACATCGCGCAAATAAGGAGAACGAATCGCCCATGCCGTCCACGCCTCATCGTTCCACAGGCTCGCCTGCTGCAATCCGCTGCTGCTGATAACCACTGCCAACCCCAGCACAGCCGCGCCGGCGAATACAGACGCTATGGAAATACTGCCGCTCTTAGCTTTCAGCACGCTGCACCGGCACGTCTATTCAGGCTTTGGCGGGCGATTGTAAAGCCACCAGTAGGCTTCTGCGGGGTAAATGGGCATCAACGTCCGATCCCACAGAAAATCCGTCTCCTCCACATACCGCCGCAAACCGCTGTCCACACTTTTCGCCGAGGTTTTCAACGCGCTGCCATCCACCTCAGCGGGTAGGGCATCCAAAATCTCCGCCACCATCGTCCGTCGCAGCGCTTCCGGCAGATAAGCATTCGCGCACAAACGCGGGTCGTCCTTACACTCCTTCAAGTAGGTGTTCAAGTCGCGCAGCCGTGCCTCCGCCTCCCGCACCATCTTGCGCCCGTAAGCCACCGCCCACTCCTGCCGCACCTTGTCATTTGTAGCGCTGATCCGGTCTAATTGCGCGGCCTGTGCCGTGCTCATCTGATCGCGCAGCGCGTTCAGCCGCCGCAGCCGCAGCAGAATCGCCCCCGGTGTCAAGCGTGCCGAGTCCAGCGTAATCTTCCCGTAAAGATCATCCTCATAAATGTACGGAACCAGATGATCCACCATCGCTTTAACTTCTTTGAGGTCAAGATCAATCGAGTAATTGACTTCAGCCATCTTTATCCTCCTTCCGTCATAGCATGAGTGTAGCGCAATCCCCCTAACAAAACACCCCTCAGCTAGGAGGGGTGTCAGCATACAAGATAGCCTTGAAGTGGCTCAGCGAGTCGCCTGTGGTGCATCATGGACGAAGAACGTCGGGCTGGTCAGGATGCGCCGCACCGGGCATTTGGTGGAAATTTCCATCAACCGCGCCCGCTGCTCGTCCGTCAATTGATCCCCGTGCAGTGTCACCCGTTCCCGCACCTCGTACACATACTGCGCATCTCCCTGATAACTCGGGTAATCCGCTGCGTTCAGCTTCTCGATATCCAGTTCGACTTCCACCTTTTCCAGCGGCCACTCCTTACGACGTGCGTAAAGCTGTACCGTGATCACCATGCAGCTCCCGACAGCCCCCAGCAGTTGCTGTTCCGGATCTGCTGCCGTATCCATCCCGCCAGCGGCTTCGGCTTCATCTGCATACCATGTGTGACGGTCAGTCTTGATAACCGTGCGTAATCCATTGTAGGTTGATACTTTTACAGCAGCCATGATGACTCCAGATCATTAATTTACAATATAGAATATTGACGTAATCTGGTGTAATTGTCTTACGGTCTTCCCACCATATCAAGGCTCACACCATTAATCGCCCCGCTGGACGGTGCAGCCAAAAATGCAATCGCGTCTGCGATCTCATCCGGCTGAATCCACTTGCTGAAATCTGCGTTCGGGGCATCAGCCCGGTTCTGTGGCGTGTCGATCATCGTCGGCACAACCCCGTTGACGGTGATACCCTTGCCCCCCAGCTCGGCGGCCATACTCTCCAACACCCGCTGTGCTGCCGCTTTAGCCGCGCTGTAGGCTGCCGCCTTCGCCGTTCCCTTATAAGCATTCTTAGAAAGAATCGCGATGATGCGCCCCTTGATCCCGCGTTCGACCATATACTTCGCCACATGCCCGCCTGTGACAAACACCGACCGCGCGTTCAGTGTCATCATCTTGTCCCACACCTCCAGCCCGCTTTCATGTACCGGCGTTCCCGCTGCATACCCGCCGACAGTATGCGCCAGCACATCAATCGTTCCATAAGCGGCGTCCACCTGCCGGATCATCGCCTCGATGCTTTCAGGATCAGTCACATCAGCGCTCACTGCCAGCCCACCGCTTTCATCCGCCAGTGCCCGCAGCTCAGCTTCACTCCGCCCTACCAGTACCACTTTGGCCCCGTCCGCCGCGAACCGTCGCACCACCGCTTGTCCCACATTCCCGTTTGCGCCGGTCACCACCACCACTTTACCGCTGAATACATCGCTCATCGTCCATCGCTCCCGCGTAGCGCCTCAATTACACCTATTGACATCTGTCTTTTATAGCCCGCTTTGGGCTTCTCGCAAAATCGGTTTCAGCCCGTCGCGCACAGTTGCACCAGCAGCCCGTCGCTCCAGCGGTACTTACTATCAAACAGCGCGCGCACACGGGTCACCACCGCTTCATCTTCCACCACCAGCCCCCTGCCATCATACTCCTTCCCCTCCACCCGGAAGCGCACACGAGACTCACGCTGAATATTTTGCACCCAATGGCTCGTCTCACGTCCGCCCGCGCACAGGTAATAACAGCCTTCATGCGCCACATACCAGATTTCGATCTCATGTGGTTGTCCGCTTTTCCAACCCGTCGTCGTCAGATACAAAAATTCCGCTTTGTACGTCCACTTACTCATCAAGTTAACTCCTCTAACTGCCAGCAGCCCTCTCACTCTACTCTGGCTTTTTCACTCAAGCATCT
>JAFLCH010000250.1 GCA_017303775.1 Anaerolineae bacterium
TTCATTGAGCGGGTGGAGCGATAAACATGACAACGACGCTGCTTTACGACGCATTTGTGTTGTGTTTGGGAGAGGCTGACCACATCTTTGAGCGTGGTTATGTGGTTGTTGAGGATGACCGGATCGCAGAAGTGGGGGCGATGCGGGATTTACCGGAGGGGAGGGCGTTTGATACGCGGATTGATTGCAGCGGGAAGCTGGTGATGCCGGGGTTGGTGAACGCGCACACGCACACACCGATGACGCTGTTCAGAGGGTTTGCCGAGGGGGTTTCACTGCTGACGCTGGACGGGTGGTACAACACGATTCGGACGTTGGAATTGGTGATGACGGCTGATATGGTGCCAGCGGCGGTTGAGGTGGCCTGCGCGGAGATGATTCGTACAGGGACAACCACCTTTGCTGACCAGTATTTTTTCATGGATCAGATTGTGCCGGCGGTGGCGAAGAGCGGGCTGCGGGCGGCGCTGGCTTACGGGGTGGTGGAGTTGGGTGATCCGGTGGCGCGAGAACGCGAACTCACGCGGTTGGACGCGTTTCTGGAAGAGGTGGGCAACCATCCCAGCGGACGATTGAAGGGGTGGGTAGGGCCGCACGCTTTCTTCGTCGATAATTCACCGGAGACGATGGCACGGGAGAAGGTGCTTTCGGAGAAATATGACACGGGTTTGCACATTCATATTTCAACGACGGGCGAAGAGGATGATTTCTGCCGGACGCATTATGGGACGACGGCGGTGAAGAAGATGCGCGAGCTGGGTATGCTGGAACGGCCTACACTGGCGGCACACGCGATTTCGATTCCAGAGGAAGATTGGAACATTTTGGCGGAAAGCCCGTTCACGTGTGTGATCGCGGCGAGCGCGTGTATGCGGGCGGGGGCGGAGGCAGCTCCGACGGTGGGGATGCGGGCGGCGGGGATTAATCTGGCGATAGGGACGGACAACGTTTGTAACAACAATGATTATGATCTGTTTTTGGAGATGCGGACGCTGGCGAAGTTGAGCAGCTACCGCGAGAAACGTCCGGGGGCGCTGCCTGCGCGGGATGTGTTGGAGATGGCGACGGCAGGTGGGGCACGGGCGCTAGGAATGGGGGATATGATCGGGGCGTTAACGGTGGGGTGGAAGGCTGACTTGATTGTACTGGATCAGACAGGGATCGGGTGGACGCCCTTCCCGGCGAATGATCCTTTTACGGCGCTGGTTTACAGCGTGAACGGGCTTCAGGTGACGGATACGATGGTGGACGGGAAGTGGCTGCTGCGAAACCGGCAGTGGACGACGCTGGATTACGCCGACGCGGTGAAGCGACAGACGGCTGACGTGACGCGGTTGATGGCGCTGCGGGAGGCACAAGGTTAAACAGGGGGAGCACTGATGGTACTCCCCGATGCGGCGATGCTTGTTAAGGTTTTTGCGCTAGCCAGCGGATGGACTGCTGCCAGAGGCGAGCGTAACCCGGCCATTGGAGGAAGGGCAGCGGGCACCAATGCGGGCCGATGTCGGACGCCCAGATGAGGGTGCGGCCTTGACCGACGCTCTGGACAGCCAAGAGCGGATGATCTCCGGCGCGGGCGAGCAGGTGCGCACCCGGCTTGAGAGCGAGTTCGTTGTAACCGAGCAGGGCGGGCCATGCGCCGGTGATGCCTGCGAGGATGGGGTGGGCGGAGTCGACGACATCGGCCTGCACGCCTTCGGGAACTTCTACGCGGTCATCGAAGGTGAAGATGTTGGTAGGCAGGATGGCTTCGATGGGGGTGCGGTAGTACTTGGCGGCGGCGTTGATGCCGGCGAAGGACATATAGCCCCCGCACATGGCCAGGCCACCTCCATTTTCGACCCACTGCTGGAGGAGCTTGAGACGGTTGGGGGTGGATTTGCCGCGCGCCCATGTGTCGGGATGAAGTAAGAGGGTGCTGGCTCCGAGATCGCTGAGGATGACCACATCGTACTGGCTGAGCGCTTCCAACGAGTTGGGGAATTGTTCGGCGGCGAGATGACCGGGGAGGTGGGTGAAGCGGAAACCGCCTCCGGCGAGCGCTTTTTCGAGATATTCGGTGCCGACTTCATAGACGGTGCTGGAGAAGAAGTCCCAACCTTTGTAATGGGTGCTGTTGGAAACCCATGATTCTCCGGCGAGTAAAACACGTATTTCAGACATGAAGGTCACTCCTATAGTCACTGCGCTGGGGTAACTTTACCGACAGCGCCGATAAGTCGCAAACCGGGGCAGGCCTGAATTGGCTGCACGGGGGTTGGCGGCGGCGGCGCTGATGCCACAAAACACGGCGGGAATGAGCAGCGGCGGCGCAGGAGGGTGTTGTATCCGGTCATGGCACGAAGGGGGAATTGGCTGAACTGGCGTCATTGGCGGCAGTGGCAATGGCAGTGGAGTGCCAAGAAGTTACAAGTGACAAGTTATCAGGGAGGAAATGCTCACTGAGGCCAAGTTGTGACCCTTGCCGACGGTTTTGCAGCAGCAGCGGCAGCAGCGCTGCTGAACGAGAGGGCGGGAAGGCGCTGAGATTGCCGCCGAGCAGCGGGTTTGTCGTCGTCGTCGTCGGGAGCGCCGACAAAGAATCCGGCGGGAACGGGCGGGCGATGCGCCGTTTTTTGTCGGCAGGGCGGGAGTGAGCGAGACTGGCGCAGACAAGGATTTGCTGTCGGTAAGTATTGCGTTCAGCGCGTTTGATGACCCGCATTCTATCCCTGCGTATGTCAGCAGCGGGCTGGTATGCGATATGCGGTTGTTAAGATGCGCGCGTCCGGCTGATGGAACAGACGCTAACAACAGTGTAGCAGAGTTGGAGGGCGTTAGGGTGACCATTTGGAAGAACATTTGGTAACTCTTTGGGGCGTGAGTCGCTAACCATTTTGAGGGGAAACGATTGTTAAGAAGGTTGGCGGATGGTTGGTAAACGGTATGCCCGGTTTGAAAATTCTAACCGAGCATACCGTTAGCGAGGTGGGCATTAGGGGGCGCTGAGGTATTGTTGGGCGAGGGTGTAGCGGCTTTCGGTGTGCTGAATGAGTACCGTGACCGAATTCAGGAAGACTTCTTCGGAGGTTAAGGCAGGGTCGGCGGGTTGAGATGCGCCATCGCCGAGAACGTAAGGCGTGATGAGATCGTGGAAGGTTTGATAGGTTTCGGCCATAGTGGCAGGGTCGAAGGCGGCAGCGATGGTACCGGCCACATATTCACGATAGCGCGACTGGTAGACGGGATCGTCCATGAGATAGCGGATGAGCGGCCAATCGGCGGTGATGGTGGCAAGATCGATGGCGCTAGTGGCGCGGCGGCCAGCGGTGAGGGCTTCGTTATTGTCCCACGGAATCCAGTTGAGGAGGCCGGTGGCGGGGTCGTTGTAGAGGTAGTAGTTGTGTGCCATTGTGCCGTAGGTATCCCAGTTGGTGATGACGGTGTTGACGGCTAACCAGTGCAGGAACTGATCGACATTAAGAACGGCTTCAAGACCGGCGCGCCATGCTTCCGGTTGGGTGGCGCGGGTTGAGGCGTGGAGGGCGTCGAAGAGGGCGAGGATGTCGCTGTAGTCGGCTTCGTCCTCATTGGTTTTCTTCTCGAAACCGGCTTCGGTGAAGGTCCCGGCTTGAAAGGCTGCGCCTGTGCCTTCAGGTTTGTAGAGATTACCGCTGTCATCGGTGAATTGGGTTTGGAGGACGGTGTCTTCGATTTCTTCGACGGCGGTATAGAGACCTATGTAGACTGATCCCTGCCCGTAATCCATGTAGACGGCGTAGAAAGCGGTGTTGGCGGCGACAAGACCGGCATCACGGAAGATGTCGGCGGCCACTTTTTCGTGCAGGTAGGATGGGTCGCGGTAGTTGCTGGAGAAACTGAGTTCGTCAAAGCCGAAGAAGCGCTGGTTGTCGATGGCGGGGTAGTCGTCTTCGAACTTGTCGAAGTTCAGTTTGAAACCGAGCTTGAGGAGACCACTCCCCCAAGCACCCATCAGGGTGGAATTGCCTTTGTAGCGGAGGCCGACGTTCGACCAGACCTGACCGTTGAAGCTGATGTCCGCTGTGACCCAGACGGGATCTTCGGCGGCAAAGTTGAATGCTCCACCGGCGGGCGGGCCACCTTGCCCCCCTCCGGCGGGCGGATTCTGTCCGTCACCGCCGGGTGGACGGCCTCCACCATTAGCGGGTGGGCGACCGGAAGCGCCGCCTCGCTGATTCTGGCCGAATTCACCGAACAGTTCGGTCATGTTGTCTTGCATGGCCTGCCAATTTTCGGAGCTGATGGTGATGTTGATGGTGTTGACGGCGTCCTGTGGGAAGACGATGGCGTAGTCGGGGGGTGTATCGCTGCCGTGCGCGTATTCATCCCAGCCTTCGGGACGGGCGGTTTCCTGTGCCTGCGTGAAGGCGGTGGTCAGCAAGAATAGGAATGTGAGGGGGATGAGGATGCCTGCGCGGCGAATGTTCATGCGGATTCTCCTTTGCGTTTGTATGAGTTTACTGTGGGGCGACTGATGATGGAAACAGGCTGTGAAATGGACAGCCTGTTTCTGCGTTCGACAGTGTGTGTTCCGGCTCAGGGACGCCAACCGCGCGTTTCCCCAAGCAGGGTGATGATGCTGGAAATGGTGAAGCCGGTGTACTGTGATCCGGGGGTGTAGGTGTCTGTTTGGGCGAGACCGTCGCCCGTTGTCCCGGTCACTGTGCCGCCGATATAGACATTGTAGGTTGTGCCTGTGCTCAACTGCGGGGATGAGAAGGCGATGGATTGGTAGGCTTTGGCCGGTACGAAGGTGAGGACTTGCTGACCATCCGCTGTTTCGATGTGAATGGGTGTTCCGGCTGCCTGACCTGCGTTGAGGTTGAGCAGAAGGGCATATTGGGTGGATGAGTCATCCGCGGTTTGTGCCATACCCGCGCTGCCCACAGCGACGAAGGTTCCGCCGGTGATGTTGAAGTAGCCATCGTAGTCCAGCGCGCCGTTCATATTTTCGGTGGGGCCGTTGACGATGACGAGGCCGCCGCTCATTTCGATGGAACCGTTGGCGTCGAGGCCATCCCCATTGGCGTTGACGACAATCGTACCCCCGTTGATATAGAGGTAATAGTCGCCGACGGCTGCGAAACGATCCTGACGGCGATTGCCGCCGGGAGGCCCACCCTGCGGTTGGGCGGCATCGCTGCCACCGGCGACGTTGATGCCATCATCGCTGGAAACGACGTGAATATCGCCGGCGTTGATGGTGATGACCGCGCTTTCGATACCTTCGTATGAACCGGCGATATTGATGAGACCGCCGTTGATGGTGATGCTGGTGTCGGCGTGTATGCCATCGTCAGCGGTGGCGATGGTGAAAGCACCGGCGTTGAGGTTCACGCTGCCGTTGCTGTGAAGGGCGTCATCGGCGCTGTTGATGACGAATGTGCCGCCATTCACGACGACGCTGACATCGGCCTTGAGACCTTTGGCAGAGTGATCGGCGGTTATGACTGCACTGCTGCCACCGCCTGAAGTGAGGTTGAAGTCGCCGGTGTTGATGGTGAGTGTGGTTTGTGCTTGAAGCGTGTCACCACCGGCTATGATGTTGAAGAGGCCGCTTTCGATGGTGATGTAGCCGAGGGAGGTGTCATCTTCGTTGTCGGATTTGAGGCCGTCACCCTGCGCGTTGATGGTGAGGTTGGCGGCGGTGATGACGAGCGAGTCTTTGCCACGGATGCCATCGTCAACGCTGGTGACGGCGATGACCGAATCGGAGATGGTGAGGCTGTCTTTGCTGGTGATGCCGTCGTTGTAGTTGGCGATGACGTTGAGCGCGCCACTGCCGGAGATGGTGAGGTCGTCATCACTGAATATGGCGGCGTTGGGTTCGTCCTCATCGGCTGAGGGATAGATGTAGGCGGCGGCGTCCGTCACGGTGTTCTGTGTGCCATCGGCGAGGATGATGGCGGCAATGTCGGCCTTTTTGATGTAGAGCGGCGCAGTGGTGGAACTGTTGAGCGTGACGCCATTGAGGATGAGGGTAACAAGGCCATCTTGTTCGGCATCGACGAGGATCTGACCGTCGTCAAGCGTTCCGCTGAGGCTGTAGGTTCCGGGGGTGGTGATGGTGACGGTGCTGCCGCTGACGACTGCGCCCGCGCCATCGAC
>JAFLCH010000251.1 GCA_017303775.1 Anaerolineae bacterium
CTTCCCGCCTCCGCCCGTTCTTTGTCGGCGGCTGTCCCCCTCCTTCCCGCTGCCATTGCCGCATGGCGGCAGCCAACACCGTGCTTCCCGCAGCCAAAAGCGCCAGATCCCCGTCTTCCCGCCGTCAAATGCCACAACCGCGCGCCCGCCACGCCCATTCCCGCCGCCAATAACGGCGGCTGTTCCGCCAAACCCGTTCCTTTTTCAGCCCCATCATGCCAATGGTTTTAGCGTCTCGTAATCGGTATCATTAGGACGAACACCAATCGCATCGTCATCTAGAAGACAAGGACGATACACCCATGCAGTACCCCCCCAACACCGAAAACCTCAACGACTGGTTCCCCGCCAGCCTCCGTCCCGATCCAGCCCAGCGTCTCGGCGTCGTCGTCGGTGGTTCGCTCAGCAAAGGCTTGGTCGTCAAGCTGGATCGTGAGCAGCGCGTCGAGGATCTTGCGGTAGGCCGCTACGTGGTCGTGCATGGAGCCAACGACACCCGCTTCTTCTGCATGCTCAACGACATCAGCCTCAACAGCACCAACCCCGGCATCCAGAACAACCCCCCCGAACTCGAAGATGACCCCTTCCTTCGCGAAATCTATCTCGGCACCGCCGTCTACGGAACCATCAACGTCACCCCCATGCTCTCCATCGAAGACGGTCAGCCCAAACCCGTCAAGACCATCCCCGGCCACTTCACCGCCGTCTGGAACGCCACCGTCGAAGATGTGAACGCCGTCTTCGGTGACGAAGACGAAGGCCACTTCAACGTCGGCGCGCCCCTCGAACTCGAACAAACGCAGGTCAACCTCGACCTCAAGCGCTTGGTCGAACGTTCCGTCGGCGTCTTCGGCAAGAGCGGCACCGGTAAGAGCTTCCTCACCCGTATGCTCATCGCCGGCGTCATCAAGTGGGGCAGGTCGGTCAACCTCATCTTCGACATGCACAACGACTACGGTTGGGCCGCCACCGACGAACGCGGTACACAGGCCAAAGGTCTCAAGCAGCTCTTCAACAGCGAAGTCGTCATCATCACCCTCGACGGCGAATCCTCCCGCCGCCGCAGCGCCAAAACCGACTTCGAAGTCAAGCTCGGCTACGACGAAATCGACCCCGAAGACATCGCCGCCCTCCGCAGCTCCATGGGCCTCACCGACGCCATGATCGACGCCGCCTACACCCTCAAGAAACGCTGGAAGCACGGCTGGATCAAGCGCCTCAACAACGCCACCGAAGATGACTTCGACGACATCACCTCCAACACCAACATCGCCGAAGGCACGCTCCTCGGCCTACAGCGCCGCACCCAGCGCTTTGAACGGTGGGACTTCCTCGTCGAAGAATCCACCGGCGACAGCGTCCAGCGCATCATCGACCTCCTCGTCAGCCAGCGCAAAAACGTCGTCCTCGAATTTGGCCGCTACGGCAACGAACTCGAAGCCTACATCCTCGTCGCCAACTACCTCACCCGCCGCATCCGCGACCGCTACGTCGATATGGTCGAACGCTCCCTCGGTGACGAAGCCGACAAGCCCCCCCAGCTTGTCATCACCATCGAAGAAGCCCACAAATTCCTCCAACCCGGCATCGCCGGACAAACCATCTTCGGCACCATCGCCCGCGAACTTCGCAAGTACAACGTCACCCTCCTCGTGGTCGATCAGCGCCCCAGCGGCATCGACGAAGAAGTCATGAGCCAGATCGGCACTCGCGTCACCGCCTTGCTGGATAACGAACGTGACATCAACGCCGTCCTCAACGGCATCAACGGCGCGGCTGGCCTCCGCGAAGTCCTCGCCCGCCTCGACACCAAACAGCAGGCCATCATCATGGGCCACGCCGTTCCCATGCCCGTCGTCGTCAAAACTCGCAGCTACGACGAAGACTTTTACGCCGCCATCACCGGCGCGAGCCTCACCACTCCCGCCGCCCGTGACCGCCTCGGTAGTGGTGGCCGCGAACGCCGCCGCCTATAGCCCGTAAATAAAAACCGGAACAGGCTGCTCACCTCGTTCCGGTTCAATCGCGTCAGCTTAATCCTTTACTGCCGCACGACCTCCATCGCGCACAGGCTCGGGATTCCGTTCTCGCGGTCAAGCTGCAAGTTCAGCGTCCCATCTGTCACTGCCTGAGCCGTCGTCGTCACCAGATGCGCCACCTTATACCCTTGCGAATTCGGAATGTAGTTATTGGACTTATTCACGCCTTCCACCAGAATATCGAACTCACCCTGTCGGCTCGTCCGTGTCTCTGCGAAGTACAGCTTGACGACATAATTCCCGCTCGGCAAATTGCTCACGTTCACGAAGATGTCGCGTCCCGTAGTCCCGTTCCGCGCCTCGATCAATGTCTGGCAAACCGCCGGATTCGTGATCCCTGTGATTCCCGTCGGCGTGACGGTGTAAATCGTGCCGCTGCTCGTCGTAGCCGTCCCGGCTAACCATGTATTCCCGCTCCCGTCCGTCATACTGCTCGCGGTCCCGAACCGCAGGAAATATTGGCCATCACACGCGTTCCCAACCCCATCCCCGTCCTGATCTTCCTGTCCGGCGTTAGCGTGATTCGGGCAGTTATCAACCGGGTCTTCAATCCCATCCCCGTCCGCGTCCTGCACCACGTTCACCACCGTGATCTCGATGCTCTGCGCCGCCAGTCCACCCTCACCATCCCCCACGCTCACGCTCACCGTGTAACTGCCCGCGTGCGTGTAATTCGGTGCCACCACCAACCGTGCCGTCCCATCACCGTTATCAGTGAACGTCATGAAGCTGCTGCTCAGCCCGCTCACCGAGTAAACCAGCGTGTCATCATCTGCGTCATCCGCGTTCAAATTGATAGTGATAGACTGCCCTTCATTCACCGTTTGCGCGCTAATGGGGTCAAACGTCGGTGACTGATTAGCGGGGGGTGAATCTGACCCCGACCCACTACCGGAGCCACCGCCTGATCCCGATCCACTACCCGACCCTGAACCGCTGCCTGACCCTGAACCACTACCTGATCCTGACCCCGATCCGCTGCCAGAATCGCTACCTGACCCACTACCCGACCCTGAACCACTCCCACTCCCACTCCCACTCCCACTACCGCTGCCCGACCCCGATCCACTACCTGATCCTGACCCCGACCCACTGCCGGAATCGCTGCCTGACCCACTACCCGACCCTGAACCAGAACCACTCCCACTCCCACTACCGCTGCCCGATCCTGATCCACTGCCGGAACCACCCGATCCGCTTGACGGATCAGGAGCCATCGCAATTTCACAATTCGTCTCTTGGTTCAGTGTGCAGGTGATATTTTCATACGTATTGGATACGCTCTGCCCAACGTTGACGAGGATGACGATCACAACAATCGCCACGAGTACAATAATCAGCGCATACTCGACTAAACCTTGCCCTACTTCATGACGGGTGTCGTGTTTTTTCGCTGGATTTCCTCTCCATAAAGGATATGATGACATAAGACGAGCCTTTCACTGCATGACAAAATAACTCAGAGTCAGGTAATAATTGCGGAAATAATCATGATGACCCTGTATTCTGATTGTAAAGGCGCATCCCCGTATATATCCTTTTCACAATCATAAATTCATAAAAATTTCCGATATAGGCACTGCTTGCTGATCTCCGTTACAATAAAGATGAACAATAATTTTGATTGAAGTTGTGATGAAGCGAGTGATTCCCACAGGCATGCCAACCATCGAACTCCCGCGTTTACGTGATGATATTCAACGAGGCTATGAGGCGTTGCGGAGCGAACGACTTGGCATCCTAACGCCTCTTCAACTGAAGCGCTTGCAGGAAATTCGTTTGCCGCTTCAGCATCTTTCTGTCGCGGTGGATGAATTCGTCGCAGCCTTTCAACTTGCTCCTGATGCGCGTTCCTTCGAGCCGCGTGCTCGTTTGACCTATGCCGCTGCTGTCCCCTTGGAAATGATTCTCCGCTGTAGTTACTTCCTTCAGATGAGCCATATGCGCAATCAGGAAACCCTCAATCCCGATCAGCGCGAAGCCGTCTGGTTGATCGAACGCTCTGGTCGTCGCCTGATCATCGAAGTCGAACATCTCTGGCGCAGCATGAAAGCCGAACAAGAAACAGCCCCATCAACCAAATCCGTTCACTTTCCCAATATGGATGCCAACCCGTGACCGAACGCTTTAACTTCGGGCCATTTCCCATCTTGGAAAGCCCCCGCCTCATCCTGCGCGACCTTGTACCGGAAGATGCTCCCGCCGTCTTTCGCATCCGCAGCGACTATCAGGTGACTCGCTACAACACCGGCCTCGCCTATGACCGGCTCGATCAAGCCGATGACCTCATAGTCGCCATTCAAAATGGCTATCGTGATGGCATCGAACTACGTTGGGGCATCACCCTCAAAGGCGACAACACCGTCATTGGCATGTGTGGCTTTAACTACTGGGTTCGTCACGACCACCGTGCGTCCGTCGGTTACGATCTCGCCCGCGCTTATTGGGGGCAGGGCATCATGACCGAAGCGGTGCGTGCTGTTGTTGACTTTGGGTTTGCCAGCATGGATCTCAACCGCATCGAAGCCGATGCCGACAGTCGTAACCCCGCCTCCGCCCGCGTCTTGGAGAAAGTTGGCTTCCGTCGCGAAGGTGTCCAGCGTGAACAATTCTACGAAAATGGCGGCTATTACGACTTGCTGCTATTCTCACTCCTGCGTCGGGATTATATCGCCAGCCATCCCTGAGTTGCCGCGATACAACCCCCTGCGCTGACCTTTTCACAGGTGATCACACAAAGAGAGTAGTGATATATGGGTGGAGCCATCCTCAATATGCTCACGGTTGCCATCGGCAGCACCATCGGCCTGCTGGTAGGCAATCGCCTGCCCCTCAAAATACAGGAGTCCGTCGTCACCGGTTTGGGCTTGGTGACTCTCGTAGTTGGCCTTAGCAACGCTGGCAAAACCGGTAACATCATCATTCCCTTGCTCAGCATCGCCATCGGTGTCATCCTCGGCGAACTGCTCGATATTCAATCTGCTCTGGAACGCTTCGCCGCGTGGTTACAATCCCGCTTCAGCCCCCCACAGTCTTCAGCTCCCGCTCAAGATACCGATAGCCGTACCCGTTTTATCACCGGCTTCGTCACCGCCAGCCTCGTATTCTGCATCGGCCCCTTAACTTTTGTCGGCTCTATTCAAGATGGTATGGGCTTAGCGGTCGGCTTTCAGCAGATTGCCATCAAAAGCGTGCTCGACTTATTTTCATCCATGGCTTTTGCGGCCAGCTTCGGCTGGGGTGTTAGCTTCAGCGTTCTCACCATTCTCGTCGTGCAGGGTGGGTTGTCGCTCTTAGGCAGCCTTCTGGGGGATTTCATGTCCGTGCCCATGATCAACGAGATGACAGCCACCGGCGGCCTGATGCTCATGGGCTTGGCGCTCATCCTGCTGGACATCAAAAAGCCTCGCATGGCGAACTTTTTGCCTGCCCTCTTGCTGGCTCCGTTGTTCGTGGCTCTAGCCGCCCTGCTTGGCATCAATATCTATCCACTTTAGGGCTGTGCTGGGGGAAATCAGATCGCTGAACTGTGCTTGTGGCTAGAAGGACTCTGCTTCGGCGCGCAGTTCCGCTTTCATCTCAGGGGGTAGGGCATTCCAATGCAAATTGAGGAGCGCCCCTTGCAGCGCGTACAGCGCCACAATCGACACATCGCGTGGATAAGCCGCCTTGAGCTGCCGGTACACTTCCACCGCGCCCATAGCTTCCAAATCTTCTAAGCTGCTCACCCCGACCGCTTGCAGCCGTTCCAGCGTTTTCGGCCCGATGTTCTTAAACGGTGTCTTGCTCATCAACTGGCTTCCTGCCGGAAGATGCCCACGCCCGCCATACCTTGCCCGCTGCCGTACATCAACAGCTTACCGTCCATCGTCTCAAATACATCCACATCCCCGAACTGCCCGATTCGCTGACCGCTCGCGTCATAAAACTCCAACCAGCTCACAGGGCTGAAGTGGATGCCGTCGTTAGATTCCAGCAGCAGGAAGTTATCGCTTTGGTAGCTTACGTACAGGTAAATTGTATCTTCAATCTGGATAGCGGTCGGGTCATGTGCGCCCACCAGAATCGGACTC
>JAFLCH010000252.1 GCA_017303775.1 Anaerolineae bacterium
ATTCGCCTGCAAGCTCGCCCGCCGCTGCCACAACCCGTAAGCCAGCACCGCCAACCCCGCGAGCACGAACAGGATCGGCGGAATACTCGTGAATGCTGGCAGTCGTGCGTCTGCTTCCATGAACGGCGTTCGCGGCACACTCGCGTTCGTGTCCAGCAGAATCACCGGATTCGTCGACTTAATCAACCAATCCACCAGCAGGATCGCGATGAAGTTCAACATGATCGTATTGATCACTTCGTGCGCCCCCGTGTATGCCTTCAGCAAACCCGGTATCGCCCCCCACATCGCCCCGCCCACAATACCCATCACGATGCACAAAAGGATATGAATCAATGGCGGTAGGCTGCTGAACAGGGGCGAGAACCCCACCCACGCCGCCAGCACACCCCCCGCGTAAAGCTGTCCCTCACCACCGATGTTGAACAACCCCGCCTTGAAGCCCAGCGCCACCGCCAACCCCGCGATGATGAACGGTATCGAGCGCGTAATCATGTTCTCCAGCGCCGCCGGGAAGAAGATCAACGCCTTACCATTCGGGAAGCGTGCGTACACCGTTTCAATCCGGTTGTCCGTCGGGTCGTCCGGCGTTTTGTCAGCCGCGTAAATCGTGCCTGTAAAGCCCGGATTCGGGTCAATCAGGATCTGGTCGTTCGGGCGCAGGATGATGAAGTATTGCGCCATCACCCCCGCTAACTCGCTTTCCATCGCCTCATAAGCGTTCGGCGCGCTGAACAACCCTTCGTCATAAAGGTCTTTCACCACCCGCAGTTGCCGCCCCACGCCTGACGGGTCACTGATTCCAGCGGCTTGCAGTTGTGCCGCCACCACGCTGCGGGCGCGAACCTTCGCCGCGTCCAGCGTGCCAATCGTCACCAGTTCCTGCGCGTCCGGCGACGTGCTCGTCAATTCCTCCGCCGACAAAATATCCAGTTGAGCCAGCAGGCGCTGTGTGCGCGGCAGTCCCGTTTCATTAATCAGCTTCAGATCAGCCAGCAAGTCCGCATCGCTCATATCGGCGGCCCCCGGTAGCACTTCATCCAGTCGGCTGCGCACCTCCGCGTTCAGGCTGTCCAGCGCTGTCACCTCGTCCAGCAGATCGTTCGCCTCCGCCCGTTCCAGCCCGTCCAACCCCTCCAGCAGCGGCCTCAGTTCCAGCAGCTTTTCGTCTCCGAATGCCGCGATTGACGGGATGAACTGTGCCAGATCAGCGATTTGCTCATCCGTCAGGTTCGGGTGACGGTTCAGCACCTCGCCGTAGCGCAGTGCCGTCTCGATCCCCGTCGCCGCCACTTCGTCAGCCGTCCGCGAAATTACGTTGATCGTCCGCGATGTAATCTCGGTCTGCGCCGCGAATGCCTTAGCATCGTTCAAATCATCCGTCGACAGCGTATCGCTGATCGTCACCCCCAACGACCCCTCAATCAAGCCGTTGTAGGCCGTTCCCGTCGTGTTCAGCACCTGCCCGATGTCCACGCTTCCGCGCGTGAACAATTCCGTCAGCAAAATGAATAACATGCTGAAGATCAGTGCCGTCACCACCGCGAACAGCGGCACCAGCTTCGGCGAAATCTGCGCCCATCGTCGCGCGAGGGGAGTCAGTCTTTCCGGTCCGCGCAGCGTTGACTCAGCCATGAGTGACCACCTTTTCTGTCTTGTCGCGCTTAATGCCCGCCATCAACAAACCGATTGACTCGCGTGTCGCGTCCTGAATATCCACCGTGTCGATGATCTTCCCGGCGTACATCACCGCAATCCGGTCGGAAAGCGAGAAAATCTCGTCCAGTTCCGTCGAGATCAGCAGCACCGCCGAACCCGCGTCCCGCATCGCCACAATCTGTTTGTGGATGAATTCAATCGAGCCGACATCCAACCCGCGCGTCGGTTGTGCCGCCACCAGCAGGTGACTCTTGCGCGAAAACTCGCGTGCGATGATCGCCTTCTGCTGGTTGCCGCCGGAAAGCGTGCTCATGTTGGCGAAGATGCTCGGCGTCCGCACATCATACTGCTTCACCAGCCGCTCGGCGTTTTCCTCTTTCGCCTTCTCATTCGCCACAATCCCTCTGCTGAACGGCCCCACATAATACGTTTGCAGCACGAGGTTGTCTTTCACCGGGAAGGTCGCCACCATCCCATTCTTCTGCCGGTCTTCCGGCACATGCGCCACCCCGCTCTCGGTGATAGTGCGCGGCGCGGCGTTCGTCAGGTCTTTGTACCCGATCAAGATATGCCCGCTCTCCACCTTCCGCAGCCCCGTGATCGCCTCCACCAATTCCGTCTGCCCGTTGCCCTGTACCCCCGCCACGCCGAGGATTTCACCCTCCCGCACTTCCAGCGTCAGATGGTCAACCGCCAGAAGCTTCCGGTCGTCCCGCACATTGAGATCTTTAATCGTCAAAATCGGCTCGCCCGTTGTCGTCTCGCCTTTTTCCACTTCCAGCAGCACATTGCGCCCCACCATCATCGACGCCAGCGACTCTTCGGTGGATTGTTTCGGATCAGCGTCTCCCACCACCTTACCCAGCCGCAGCACCGTCACCGTATCACAAATTTCCAACACTTCCTTCAACTTGTGCGAGATGAAAATGATGCTCACGCCCCGTTCCAGCAGCGTCCGCATAATCCCGAACAACCCCTCGGTTTCCTGCGGGGTCAGCACCGCGCTCGGCTCGTCGAGGATCAAAATGTCGCACTTCCGGTACAGCGCCTTGATGATCTCCACCCGCTGCTGCACCCCCACCGGCAAATCTTGCACCAGCGCGTCCGGGTCAACCTCCAGCCCGTACTGCTTGGAAATCTCCACGATCCGCTGCCGTGCCGCCCGCCGGTTCAGGAACGGCCCGCGCACCGACTCGTTCCCCAGCATGATGTTATCCGTCACGCTCAACACCGGCACCAGTTGGAAGTGTTGGTGTACCATCCCGATCCCTAACGCAATCGCGTCGTTCGGGTCCTTGATGTGTGCCACCTTGCCATTAACCAGTATTTCCCCCTCGTCCGGTGCGTACAACCCGTAAATCAGGTTCATCAATGTGCTCTTGCCCGCGCCGTTTTCGCCCAGCAGTCCCAGCACTTGACCCTTATACAGCTTCAGGTTGATATGATCGTTCGCCAGTACGCCGGGGAATCGCTTCGTCAGCCCGCGTACCTCCAGCACGATTGGGGGAGATTCTGCCATCACGCAACCTCATTCCTTATGTATGGTTACATCGTGTGGGGAGTATAACGGGAATTCGGTATCTTGAAAACAGAATTGTCTCCAAAGGGTTGACTCGCGAATTACATCCGAGTCACAAATGAGGTATCCAAATTATTGAGATGGTTTCCCAATGCTCATTTTTCGTAAGATTCAGGCGCACAAACCATTTCCTAACCATCTCACAACCGTCTTAACAATTTCTTTCCCTCAAAAGGTTAGAAAACTCGTCGCCAAATAGTGACCATTTGGTAACCCTGAACCAAAACATTTGTGCTAAAATAAGATCAACGTCCGTTCCATCAGCGTGACGTTGCGCATCTTAACAACCACATCAACCCGCGTCTGCCTTATCTGCGGCAGTCTCCCTGTTTCCCGCCGTCTTTTTTGTCGGCGACGACGACGACGACGACAAACGTCCCCCTTGGCGGAAATCTCGGCTCCTTCCCGCCTGTTTTGACGACTACGCTGCTGCCGCTGCTGCTGCAAAACCCCTCCGGCAAAGGTCTGGAATCCACCTCAGTAGGCCTAACTCACTTATAACTGCCTACTGATAACTTGTAACTCGAATTTGGCACTATGATGCCAATGTCACTGCCGCCACTGCCGCCATTTCCCCTCAGAAATGGCAGCAAACGCCTCCACCCTGTGTTACCCTCGCCTGTATTTTGCCTCCCCTAATGCTTTGGCGTGCAGCGCCTTGTGCGGCTGCCGGGATAGGAGGGGGTGCCGCATTTCACCGCCACGCCGCCGCCGCCGCCAATCGCATCCCTCTCCAGCCTTGTCTTGGGTTCTCAATCCCGCCCGTCGGATAACACTCGCCATATTGATAGACTTCGCAGTATAATCACCCCGTAAAAATGCACCCACCTGAAAAATGAGGATATTATGTCAGATAGCCGCTTACAGGAACTCCGTTCGCAGGTTGATGTCATCAATTTGCAAATTCTCGACCTGCTCAACAAACGTGCCGATCTCGCTTCCGCCATCGGCAAGGTTCAGGCCGAAATGGGTACGTCTTTCTACGACCCCCAGCGTGAATCGCAAATGTTGACCGCGCTCGAACAAAACAACAAAGGCCCGTTTAGCAACGAAACCATCAAAGCCCTCTTCAAAGAAATCTTTCGCGCCTCCATGGCCCTCGAAGAAAAAGAAGCCAAAGCCAAAATTCTCGTCCAGCGCAAAACCGCCGAAGACCGCACCATCATCACCCTGCCGGATGGCGTCACCAAGATCGGCGACGGCAGCTTCCAGCTCATCAGCGGCCCCTGCGCGGTGGAAAGCTACGAACAGATGGATTCAACCGCCGCCGAACTCAACAAACGCGGTGTCAAAATCCTGCGCGGCATGGTCTTCAAGCCCCGCACTTCCCCCTACGATTATCAGGGCATGGGTGAACCCGGCCTCAAGATCGCCCGTCAGGTGGCCGATAAGTACGGCATGTTCATCACCAGCGAAATAATGGACGCCAGCCAGATTTCCATGATGTCCGACTATGTCGACATCTTCTGGGTCGGCGCGCGCAACATGCAAAACAGCTTCTTGCTCAAGGCCATGGGCAACGTCCGCCAGCCCATCATCCTCAAGCGCGGCCTTTCCGCCACCCTTGAAGAATTCCTCTACGCCGCCGAGTACATCGTCAGCAGCGGCAATCCCAACGTCATCCTCATCGAACGCGGCATCCGCACCTTCGAGAAAGCCACCCGCAACACCCTCGACATCGGCGGGGTCGCCGTCCTCAAGCTGGACTCGCACCTGCCCGTCGTCGTCGATATTTCGCACTCCGCCGGTCGCCGCGACATCGCCCTCCCCTTGGCGCGGGTTGCCAAAGCCAGCGGTGCCGATGGCCTCATGGTCGAAGTCCACCCCAACCCGCCCGTCGCCATGAGCGATGCCAAGCAGCAGCTTTACTTCAACCAGTTCCATGCAGTCATGGATGCCGTCGAGCAGTTGAACGTCTAATCATGACCGCACGCGCTCTCTTTTCGCGCATGACTCGGCGTGGGGGCAGCAAACAGCCTGCTGCCCCCAACCCCGCGTCGGAAATCACTGTCATCATCCGCCGTCAGAATCGCCGCTCCATGATGATGCGCCCTGTCCCCGGTGCTTACGTGGTCTACATTCCCCGTTCCCTCAACCCCCATAGTCCCACCGTGCGCAATTTCATTCAAAACGCGCTCGCCCAATTCAACTATCAGGTCGTCCCCATCCCCGAAGAAAAAATCACCCGCGACCAGATTCGCGCCTTGATGCGCACATGGGCGGCACGCTTAGGCGTCAAACCCCGCCGCCTCACCTTCCGCGAAATGGATAATAAATGGGGGTCTTGCTCCAATCGGGGAAATCTTACCCTCACCACCCGTCTCACGTGGGTGGAACCGCGCCTCGCCGAGTACGTCGTCCTGCACGAACTCATTCACCTGCGCGTCTTCAACCACGGCCCCGAATTCTACGCCCTCATGCAGCAGTACATGCCCGACTGGAAGGAACGGGAAGCCGACTTACACAGCGTCAACTTTTACTCGGTTCTGGATTGAATTGGGATCAA
Source organism: Anaerolineae bacterium (assembly GCA_017303775.1). Lineage (GTDB taxonomy): Bacteria > Chloroflexota > Anaerolineae > Aggregatilineales > Phototrophicaceae > CFX2. The sequence goes on from JAFLCH010000252.1 coordinate 5,745, forward strand.
GTGGGGAAGGGCTATGTCTCTACGATCTCAAACAATCGCAGCAGCTTCAAAGCCACCTGCAAGTTAATCCGTGTCATCGGGTCGCTCAAATCAGCCTGACATAATTCGGTGATGCGCGCCAGTCGGTAATTCAACGTACTCCGGTGGATATGCAGCCGTTCCGCCGTCTGCACACCATTTCCCCCCGCGTCCAGATACTGCTCCAGCGTGTGGAACAAATCGGTCTCTCCCTCGTCCAACAATCGCCGGATGAATGAAACATGCGGATTCGTCTGTAAACTTTCCGCCCCCGCCCGGTACAGCGCGTGCAAATAACCCAGCTCATCGAACGAGACCACCTCGCGTGCGT
>JAFLCH010000253.1:0-3875 GCA_017303775.1 Anaerolineae bacterium
AGATGGGGCAGACGGCTTATACCTCTAATTCCGGGACAATTGAACTGCGGCGAGCGATTTCATCGTATATCGAGCGGTTGTACGGTGTGTGCTATGACCCGGCGGATCAGATCATTGTAACGGTGGGTGTGAGCGAAGCGATGTGGCTAGCGCTGCGTGCGATTATCGATCCGGGTGATGAAGTGCTGGTTCCGGAACCTTGCTTTGTCGCGAATGCGGCTGCGGTGGAGATGGCGGGCGGAGTTCCGGTGCGGGTGGATACGTTTGTGGAAGATGACTTCCAAGTCACCGGCGCGATGTTGGAGGCGGCAGTTACCCCACGCACGAAAGCCATTCTCATCAATTATCCCAACAACCCGACCGGCGCGATCCTGACGCGCGAACGGATGTTGGAGATCGCGGCTGTTGCCGAGAAGTATGATTTGTTGGTGCTTTCTGATGAAATTTATGAGCGGTTGGTGTATGGGGTGGAGCATATCAATTTTGCTTCGCTGCCGGGGATGTACGACCGCACCATTCTCATGAGCGGGATGAGCAAATCTTTCGCGATGACCGGCTGGCGCATCGGTTATATTTCCGCTTCACGTGAGATTATGGAAGCGGTGCGTAAACTGCACCAATATCTGATTATGTCCGCGCCAACGATTGGGCAGGTGGCTGCGCTGGAAGCCCTGACTCACGGCGAAGATGATGTGCGGGATATGCGCGGGGAATATGATCTGCGGCGGCGTTTGATCGTTGATGGGTTTAATGATCTGGGGTTGGACTGCTTCGAGCCTCGCGGCGCGTTTTATGCCTTTCCCAGTGTTGCGGCGAGTGGTATGACTGACGAGGAGTTTTGCGAACGACTGCTTTATGAAGAACGGGTTGCGGTTGTACCGGGCAGCGCGTTCGGGCAGTGTGGTACTGGTTTTGTGCGGGCGAGTTACGCGACCAGCCGCGAACGGATCGAAATCGCATTAGAACGTATGCAACGCTTTATGCAGCGGCACGGCTAGCTATATCGAGAGCAAGCTTGTTAAAAGAGGCTGTCACCTTGGTGATGGCCTCTTTTATTTCCGCCATAAGGCTGAATTTTGGGTGGTATGACTTGTTACTTTGCACATTCCACCTCATAATTTGTATTATATCAAGCTTACGGCTCTACAAGCAGAACGGCACAATATGCATACCCTTCTTGTGGCAGTTTCTGAACCGGAAATCCGGAGGAGACTGCTTCAAATTTATCAACAAGACCGTTACAACGTTGTCGAGTCCGAAAACGCTGATAATTGCCTTGCTGTTGTAGAAGCCCGTAAACCTGATGTTGTCGTCCTCTCTAGCACTCTGAATGGCACTGATTCTTTCCTGTTTTGCACACATTTGAAAGCGAATTATAAGGTCCCGGTTCTGCTGATTGTCGAAGCGGCTGAGGTTGGTCGAGCACTTGAAGCAGGTGCTGATGATGTATTGTTGAGGCCGGTTGACCCCCTGTTATCCTCTTTGCGTATCAAACAAATTTTGAAGAATCGGGAAATTCATGAGCTGGAAATCCGAGGGGAATGGTATCGCTCGGTGATTGATAACGCCATTGAAGGGGTTTTTCGCAGTACGCCGGGTGGTAAATTTTTGTATGTTAACCCTGCGATGGTGCATATATTGGGCTATAACAGCGTTGATGAAGTGCTGGCGCTCAATATCCCGACTGATGTGTATTATGACGCCGAGGAACGCACTTACCTTCAACGCTACCTCCGAGATGAGGACGCGGCACGCGGGGTTGAATTGGTTTGGAAGCGCCGGAACGGTTACCCGGTATTTGTAGAATCTTTTACGCGAATTGTGCGGGATAACAGCCAGAAAGTTTTGTATTACGAAGGTGTCGTGATGGATGTGACGCTGCGCAAGCAGGCCGAAGCGGCTGAGCGAGAACAGCGTTTGTTAACGGAAGTGCTGCGAGATTCGATCGCGCTGCTGAACAGCGCGACAGATTTAGAGTCGATTCTGGACAGCATTTTGACTTTTGTGAAGCGGGTCGTGCCGAATGATCTGGCGAATATCTTCCTGATTGATGATGAGATGGTCGCCCGCAGCGTGCGCCGTCATGGGTATCAGGAACGAGGCGTTGATGATCAGGTCGGGAATGTGAGGTTATTGGTTTACGACTTACCTCACCTGCGGGCGTTAGTGGAGACAAACCGCACGATCATGATTGAGGATACGAGGACTTTTCCGGGGTGGAAATACATCGAGGAAACAGAGTGGATTCGATCTGCAATAGGGACGTGCATCCGCAGCGAGGGTAAGGTGATCGGATTGATGTTCCTCGACTCGGCGCGTCCGGCGGCTTTTACCAGCACACACATCGAAACGCTCCAGATCTTTGCTGATCAAGCTGGAATCGCAATTCGAAACGCTCAACTGTACGAAGCCATCCGCAATCACGCACAAGAATTGGAAAAGCATGTTGAAGCCCGAACGGCGGAACTAGCGCAGGAGCGGGTACAGCTTCAGATCATCCTCGATTCGATTGGCGAAGGGGTATATGGTTTGATCTTCGCCGAGGATGGGCAACAGATAGCCTACAGTTTCATCAACCCTGCACTATATCATCTATTGGGGTATAAGGCGTATGAGCTGGATAGGCCGCTGCCTCTCAAACCGGACGATATGCCGGAACAGGAGTTTAAGGACGCTGTTCGCAACATCCGCGAGACGGCTAGACAGACCGGCATCTGGAAAGGGACTGTACGGCTGAAGCGGAAAGACGGTGAGCTGATCGATCTGGAAATGGTCACGTCGCGGGTGAATCGACCTGATGGGCAGGTGATGGGTATGGTGACGATTCTGCGAGATATCCGGCAGCAGAAGGCATTGGATGCCCAGAAAAAGCGTTTTGTCGCCAGCGCAGCTCATGAACTGCGCAACCCGATTAGCAGTTTGACTCTGCGTATGTTTTTAGTTGAGAAACAGCCGGAAAAGCTGCAAGATCATCTGGATGTGATGGGACGGATCGTCAACCATTTGGAGCGATTGGTAGAAGACTTGCTTGATCTGTCGCGGTTTGAACACGGGTTGATCAAGCTGAAAAATACCGAGACGAATCTCAGCCGCTTCGTATTGGAGATGGTGGATATTCAGCAGCCGGAAGCTGACCAACGCCAGATACAAGTCGTGCGGGATATGCAAGATGCGGAAGCATTGACTGTTTCGCTCGATCCGTCACGGATTTCGCAGGTGGTCAATAATTTGTTGACGAACGCGATTAACCACACCCCTGAGGGCGGGATAATCACGGTATGTGTGCGAAAAGGCAAAGCACAAACTCACGAAAATGGGTATGCGATTCTTGAAATTACTGATACCGGCCCCGGCATTCCACCAGAACACCTCCCTTATATTTTTGAGGCCTTTTACCGTGTGCGGGAAGGCGGACGTGGTTTGGGTCTGGGGTTGAATATCATCAAAGAAATCGTTGAACTGCACGGTGGGAAAATTGAGGTGCGGAGCGAACTTGGCAAAGGAACGGTTTTCATCGTGTATCTCAAATTGGTTGCAAATCCTTCCCAATCCTCATGAGTCTTTATTCCCCACTGCAATTGGCTGAGGCATTCATTCGTGCGGGTGAATTGGGTGATGCGCTGCAGGCGTTGAGCGATCATCTGGACAGCGTACCGGAGGATGCGGCTGCGCGACGGCTGCGGGTTGATGTGCTCATGCGGCTGCCGGGTGTGGATTATGCGCGGCGGGCACTGGCTGATCTTGACCAGCTAACGGAGGTCACGGCAGAAGATTGGGTGCAGCGTTCGGTTATCTTGCAAGGGTTAGGGGATACGGCGGGATGCAGCGCGGCGATGGCTGCGGCGTACCGGCTGCAACCGGAGGATGAACGGCTG
>JAFLCH010000253.1:3975-6084 GCA_017303775.1 Anaerolineae bacterium
CCGCTGTCCTGCGCGAGTACATCAGCATTCCGACCCACCACAACGGGCTGCATGTGCACGAGTTCCCAGCCTTCGCGACCGTAAGAGTCGAGGCGGGGGATCATGGATTCGGGGGTGTTACGCGGGACACCGTTCTTCCACGTTTTGATTTCCTGTAAGTAGTCGAGGACGGGTTCGGACTCGGCTTCAACGAAAACCGATAGATATTCCCACTGCTGACGCTGCGCCATTTGGCCTCCCTGTAGTTGATAACTTTGTACAACTGTTTTACGGATAGGGAGGCACGCGGGTTGCAGTGATGGATTAGATTTCGAAGTAGTCTGTGCGATCCATTTCGAGCGATTCGAGAATTTGTTGTGTTTTGGACTTCGTTTTACCGGCGATAGCGGATTCGAAAAGGGGCTGAAGTACAGCAGGATCTACCCCGCCGTGGGAGCCGATGACGACGAGCTGGGTGGTGGGCGGCTGCATGCCCCACGGTTCAGCGATGGTCAAGGAGCCGCGACGCCCGACAATTTGAAAGATGAAGCGGGCTTCGGGATAGTCTTGCAGGTAGACGACGCCTTTGGCGCGGTAGATGGATGGTGGAAGGCTGGCGATGAGGGTTTGGATGCTTTCGACGGTGAAGGGTTTGGCGCTGCGCCATGTCCATGTGCTGAAGACTAAGCTGTGATCGTGGTCGTGATCATGGTCATGATGGTGTTCTTCACCGGCTTCGTGGACGTGAATGTCGGGGGAGGGGCGGGCGGCGAGCTTATCCGGATCATAGCTGCCGACGCCGAGCACGAGTTCCAGCGGAACCTGCCCGTAGGTGGTTTGGAGGATGCGGGCATCGGGGGTGAGGGCGGTGATGAAGTCTTTGACGCGGGCGAGATGATCGGGGCTGACGCGATCCACTTTGTTAAGGACGATGATGTCGGCGACGGCGATCTGTTCACGGGCGAGCGGTTTGTAGGGGCCGTCGAGGGTAAGCAGGTGTTCGGCGTCGATGACGGTGAGGATGCTATCGACGGCAAAGTACTGCTGAAGTTCGGGCATGAGGAAGGTCATGGCAACAGATGAGGGATCGGATACGCCGCTGGTTTCGACGATGATGTATTCGGGCGGTTGGGGGCGCTTGAGCAGGCGGACGGTTTCGGTGAGCAAGTCATCACGGATGGTACAGCAGATGCAACCATTGGAAAGACTGACGGTTTCCCCTTCGACACCGACGATCAACTGCGAGTCGATGTTGACCGCGCCGAAGTCGTTAACTAGGACAGCGATGCGGAGGCCGTGGTCGGCATGGAGGATGTGGTTAAGCAGGGTGGTTTTGCCCGCACCGAGGAAGCCAGTGAGGATGGTGATGGGAATGGGGAAGCGGGGCGAGTCGGTCATGGTTGCCACTTTCAGACGCGTAGGGTTATTCGTTAATCAGGCTATTTATGGATAGGCCACGCTTGCGCAAGAAGGCCAGTAAACCTATTTTATCAATTGTACGGAGTTCGCCCACGGAAATGGTCACGCGGACATAACGATCCAATTCGGGGACATAGATGCGTTTGCTTTGCAGGTTTGGCTCCCATTTGCGGCGGGTGGCACGGAGCGAGTGGCTGCGTTTGTTGCCGAACATGGGTTTCGTACCCGTGATTTTGTGCTTGCCGGACACGTTATGCTCCTTGTGAATAGTCGGATGACTGCCTATTTCTATTTGATACTTGGTATCGATTGGCGGTAAGGTTAGCACAAGCGTGTGGTGATGGCAAGGCGGAACCGCTGCCCCTTGAACGGGGTTTGGCGGCGGCGGCAGCGGCGGCGCTGGCGGAAAATTCGGCGGGAAGAAGCCGATGCTGCCGCCGAGGGGGCGTTTGTCGTCGTCGTCGTCGTCGTCGCCGACAAAAAATCAGGCGGGAACAGGCGAGGGCGGCGCAGACAAGCTCAGAAGCTCGTCTCTTGAAAGGCTGCTGCTGCCAATTGGTGAGGGGGAGATGGCAGGGTTGGCGGCATTGGCGGCAGTGACATTGGAAATCCTCCTGCGCATGACTGAACACCGGCAGGACGCCGTGGAAATACACGACTCGCCCGTCCTCCTTCCCGACAGACAGCAGGCCCTTGATCGGCGTCACCGCA
>JAFLCH010000254.1 GCA_017303775.1 Anaerolineae bacterium
TTCCGATCTTTGAGGCCTGTGCGGGTTTTTTTTGCAGCAGCAGCGGCAGCGGCGCGACGGTGAAATGCGGCGGGAAGAAGCTGAGATTTCCGCCGAGGGGGGTGTTTGTCGTCGTCGTCGTCGTCGTCACCGACAAAGAATACGGCGGGAATGAGCGGCGGTGGGGCAGGGGAGCGGCGTTTTCTGTCCTTTTTGAGAGGGAAATGGCTGCGTTGGCGGCATTGGCGGCAGTGGCATTGGCAGTAGAGTGCCAAGAAGTTACCAGTTATCAGTAGGCAGTTATAAGAGCGATAGGCCTACTGAGGTGGATTCCAGACCCTTGCCGGAGGGGTTGGCGGCGGCGGCGGCGGCGGCGTGGCGGTGAAATGCGGCGGGAATGAGGGAGATTGCCGTGGACATGGCCGCCACAGATGCCACAGGGGAGCATGATCGGGAGCGTGCGCCGATGTGGTCGCCAGTGAGCCAGTATGCGGTTGTTAAGATGCGCAGCGTCGGCTGATGGAACGGACGCTATAAACAGTGTAGCAGAGTTGGGGGGCGTTAGGGTGACCATTTGGAAGAACATTTGGTAACTCTTTGGGGCTTCAGTCACTAACCCTTTTGAGGGACGCGGATTGTTAAGACGGTTGATGAATGGTTGGAAAACGGTTTGTTGACGCACTTAATATAAAAGTATTGTATAAGAATGGATTGGTTTGAGGGGGATGTTTTTAATGCTCAAATAACTGACTAAAATAAGGTTTATAGTCGGTAATTGGAGATTGAGATTGTAGGCGGCTGATGAGGATTTCGAGCGTGGGAGCGGGTAAACTGGTTGGGCGGGTAACACTCCCCTGTTGAGATGGGAATTGTCATTTGAGGGTTGGAGGACGAATGTTAGAGTCGATACGTCATCTGGATTACGTGGTGCTGCTGTGCCGAGACCTGAGAACGATGCGCAGGTTTTATCATGAGGTGATGGGGTTTGCGATTCATCTGGAAACAGAGTCGTGGATTGAGATGCGCGTCGGTTCGACACTGCTGACGTTATCGAAACGAGAGCGACCTTTTGTGGGCGGTGTGTGGACGGAACAGACGGCGTCGGTGCAACTGGCTTTCCGTGTGGCACCGGAGGCGGTTGAGCGCTGCTATGAAGAATTGAAGGCTAAGCAGGTTGAGATTGTTCAAGCGCCGCAGGTGATCGACCGGCGGGTTTGGAAGTATTGGAAGCACCGAACCTTATTCTTCAAAGATCCTGAAGGCAACCTGCTTGAGATTTATGCTGAGATCGAACTGCCGACAGAAACGTAATATGCCGATTTAATTGCCACTACCAGAGTCATCCGAATGGACGAACGGCGAACCCTGTGCGCCGACGAGGATGAAGGATGCGCGAGCGTTCTGGTAATTGGGCGCAGAGAGACATTCGTAGCGTATGGGTTGATCCGGCAAGGGGGCTGACTGACAAGCGCCATTGGTGTAGTTGAAGGTGGGGCCGAAGAGCACCAAGCCAAAGAGGATGATGCCCGCGCCGAGGACGATGAATAACAGGAGGGGGCGACGGCTGCCATGCGGATGGAGAAACAGCCCGATAAGAAAGATGGGTAACCAGAGCAAGAGGTAGAAGATCACTGTATAGGGGAGCAGCGGCGGGGCGAAGAAGCCGAAGCGACCGATGATGAACGAACCGAGGAGGATGCCGAGCAGCATGCATGATAGTGAGAGGGCGACCAACCTACCCCATGTGAGCCATGTGCGGGTTGAACTCGTTTCCATGCGTCTCTCTTTCCACTCGTGGGTCGGATAGAATAACGTCAGGGATTGTTATCTGCCTGTTGACATATTATGCTTGTTTGAAGCATGAAAGACAACCGGTATAAGAGAGGTTCGTGATGAATTTTTGGAGCGCAAATCGCTTCGTTGTGACCGGTGGCGCTGGATTTTTAGGCTCGGCTGTGGTGCGACGGCTACAGGCGAAGGGGGCAACCCAGATCTATGTTCCGCGCAGCCGGGATTACGATTTACGCCAGCACGACGCGGTGTTGAAGCTGTTGAGCGATCACCAGCCGGATGTGATCATTCATATGGCGGCGGTGGTAGGGGGAATCGGGGCGAACCGTGCCCGACCCGCCGAGTTTTTCTACGATAATTTGATGATGGGTACGCAACTGCTGCACGAGGCGTGGAAAGCAGGCGTACAGAAGTTTGTGACGATTGGGACGGTGTGCGCTTATCCGAAGTTCACGCCGATTCCGTTCCATGAAGAATCGCTGTGGGACGGGTATCCGGAAGAGACGAACGCGCCGTATGGATTGGCGAAGAAGATGCTGCTGGTGCAAGGCGAGGCTTACCGCCACCAGTACGGGTTTGAGTCGATTTACCTGCTGCCGACGAATTTGTACGGGCCGGGGGATAACTTCGACCTTGAGACTTCACATGTGATTCCGGCGCTGATCCGCAAGTGTTTGGAGGCGAAGGCGCGCGGCGACCAGCAGATGGTGGCATGGGGAACGGGTTCACCGACGCGGGAATTCCTGTATGTGGACGACGCGGCGGAAGGGATTTTGCTGGCGGCGGAGCGATATAACCGGCCTGACCCGATCAACCTCGGTTCGGGGATGGAGATCAGCATCAAGGCGCTGACGGAAACGATCGCGGAACTGACAGGCTTTACGGGGGAGATCATCTGGGACAGCAGTAAACCGGATGGACAACCGCGACGGGCGCTGGACACGAGCCGTGCCGAGAATGAATTCGGGTTTAAGGCCAGCACGAACTTCCGCGAGGGATTGAAGCGAACTGTGGAGTGGTATCTGGAAACCACGAATCAACAGGTATAATTCTTGCACCAGCACCCACGGGAAGCAGCATGGCGAAATCGGCAATTCTGGGCGTCCAGACGGATGCACAAACATTCGAGGAATCAATCCAAACGTTAATGGAATGGGCTGCCCAACCGCAGAAGCGTTATGTTTCCACGTGTCCGGTGTACACGCTGATGATGTGCCGGGAACACGGGGATGTGATGCAGGCGGTGAACGGGGCGGATATGGTGACGGCGGACGGGATGCCGATTGTGTGGGAGCAGCGGCGGCGGGGTAATCCACTGGCGGAACGGGTGTACGGGCCGGGGGTGATGCGGGTGCTGTGCCAGCGGACAGCGGGCACAGGGTTGAAGCATTACTTCTGGGGAGGGATGCCGGAAGTGACGGAGAAGCTGGTGGAACGGCTGACGAGCAAGCATCCTGATCTGGCGGTGGCGGGCTATTATTCACCACCGTTCGCGCCGCTGGGGGATGCACCGGACGCGGAGGCGGTGGAACGGCTGAACGCCAGCGGGGCGAATATTGTGTGGGTGGGGTTAGGATCACCGAAGCAGGATTTGTGGATGTGGCAGCACCGCCCGGTGCTGAACGCGCCGCTGCTGATCGGTGTGGGGGCGGCGTTTGATATGCTGGCGGGGTTCAAACGGCAAGCGCCGGAATGGATGCAGCGGCGGGGGCTGGAATGGGTGTTCCGGCTGCTGCAAGAGCCGCGGCGGTTGGGGCGGCGGTATCTGGTGTATAATCCACGCTTCGTCTGGGAAGTGTGGAGGGAAAACAGGGGCTGACCCGCAGCACCGGAACTGCGGCTAGAGGCCGGGCACTATGATGCGCCATTACAGTTTACGGTATCTCCTCTTTTTATACGGCATGGATGTGTTAATCGTGGTGGGCGCGCTGAGCCTGTCGTATTCGCTGCGCATCACCATACCATTCGGGCTTCCCGCGAATGTCATTACGTTTATGATTCCGACGCCGGTGTATGTGATTGCCAGCGTGATCTGGCTGTTCGCGTTTCAGCGTTCCGGCGTGTATGGGCCGCGTTACAGCCCGGAATTGTGGCGGGAAGCGCGTAATCTGGTCGTGGGGCAAGGGATGGCGGCGCTGCTGTTCTTCGGCACGCTGTACCTGTCTTACCGCGACTTTTCACGCGTGCAGGCCGGTTACTTCATCGTGTTGAGCATGATGGGGTTGATGGGCTACCGGCTGGTGGCGCGGATTATTGTGCGGCGCTTCGGACGGTTGATCAGCGATGCGCGGCGGGTGGTGGTGGTGGGGACTGACGCGAACGCGGCGGCTATCGGCGAGACGGTGAGCCAGTTCGGGTGGGCGGGGCTGCATCTGGTGGGGTATGTAGCGTATGAAGCGCCGATCACGATGATCGCGAAAGCGGAGGACGGCGACGTGACCCCGCTGGATGACCGGCTGCCCTCGCCTATTCTGGGGACGCTGGATGAGCTGGCGGCGGTGGTGGCGCGGCATCAGGCGAACGAGGTGGTGATTCCACTGAAGTGGTTTGATGATAGTACGTCGAGCCGGATCACGCAGATTATGCGGATGCTGGAGTCGTTCGCGGTGAACATCCGGCTAGCACCGGATTATTCTGATCTGGCGTACTTCCAGACTTCGGCGGAAGATTTCAGCGGGATTCCGCTGATCGGGGTGCGTGAGCGGGTGTTTTCACCGGCGCAGCGGGTGGTGAAGCGGGTGTTTGATGTGGCGTTTTCGGGGGCGGCGCTGGTGATTATGTCGCCGCTGCTGGGGGCGATAGCGCTGGCGATCCGGCTGGACAGCCCCGGCCCGATCATCTACCGGCAGACGCGGGTGGGCGAATACGGGCGGTTGTTCACGATGCTGAAGTTCCGTTCGATGTACGCGGACGCGGCTGACCCCGGCGTGGAATACAGCAAGCAGCGGGAAGATCCGCGCGTGACACGGGTGGGGCGAATTTTGCGACGGACGAGCATGGATGAACTGCCGCAGTTCTTCAACGTGCTGCGGGGGGATATGAGCCTTGTGGGGCCGCGCCCTGAGACGCCGGGGTTGGTGAGCCGGTATGAGTGGTGGCAGCGGAAACGGTTTGAAGTGCCGCAGGGGCTGACGGGCTGGTGGCAGATCAACGGGCGGTCGGATAAGCCGATGCACCAGCACACGGAGGATGACCTGTTTTACATCCGCCATTATTCGCTGTGGCTGGATATTCAGATTGTGTTCCGGACGGTGTTCGCGATCATCAGCGGCAAGGGGGCATTCTGATCAGAGGCGACCCTGTGGCAGGCGACCAGAATGGAGGGCTTCGATCTGCTGCGGCGTGAAGGGCGGGTGAAACAGTTGGGACGACTGGTGATAGCAGCGGAAGAAGTCGGCGATGAAGTGGAGGCGGTTGGGTAGATTCGCCCAATCCTCTGCCCCGCTGCCGATGGTCGAGTCCGGCGTGAGGTCGATGCGTTCGAGGAATGCGTGCAGTTCCGGCAGCGTGATGTGGCGGAGCGCGGGCGGAAATTCAGCCGAAATATCATCGCCCAAACGGAGCGCAATGTTACCCGGCAGGGTAATGGTCATGATGTATTCGGTAATGACCAAGCGCGCCTGACGACGGGATTCGGCGAGCAGCAGGTCAACGAGCCGGTCGAACGGGCGACGGCGGTCGATGAGGCCGAGCAGGAACAGCCGCAGGCGCGCTAACCAGCCGTGATCGGGGAAAAGAGCTTTGATCAAACGGCGGCGGAAGTCGCGGTAGTCGATGATGGCAGCATTCATGGCGGCGGTGATTTCCGGCTGCAGGCGTGTCTGTTCGTGGCAGCCGATTTCGATGTTGGCAAGCAGCATGAGTTCGGCGCGCATTTTGAGATCAGGCTCGAAGCAGGCTTGATAGTAACGGGTGAAGGCACGGCGCAAATAATCCTGCCCGTCAGGCGGATCGCCGGGGCGGAGAGCGGCACAGAATGAGGCGATGTGCTCCGGTGTGTAGACCGGATCGGATAGGCAGTGCTCGATGAAGCGAGCGAACTCGCGGCCAATTTCTTCAAAGACTTTTTTATTCCCCTGCCCTACAGCATGACTAGCGTTTTGAAAAGCCGCCAGCGGATTGAGGATTTCGCTCACGGATTCCTGAATGGCAGCGGGTTGGGCGCGCACGCCCAGCGCTTGAGTTGAGGCGATTACATCCGGCATGACCTGCATTGCGGTGGGTTGACGATTGAGCAGTAGTTCCAGTGTTCGGCGGAAATCTTCATGGCGAATGGTTTGGCCGGC
>JAFLCH010000255.1 GCA_017303775.1 Anaerolineae bacterium
GGGCAACTACCTCTGTTCATCGTATGAATATCTACTGTGAGATGAGCGCCCTGATACCGTAACGGCAGGGCGCGTTTTCCCGCAAGGACCAGTGAGCGAGGGGACGTATGGCACGTACACCGACCAAGAAGACGGCAGGTCGTCGCGCAGCGAAGAAGACCGCCAAGAATATCCCTTATGGGCAGGCGCATATTCATGCGACCTTCAATAACACGATTGTTTCGATGACTGACCAGCTCGGCAACGTGGTTGCCTGGGCGAGCGCCGGTACATCGGGCTTCAAGGGCAGCCGCAAGAGCACGCCCTATGCTGCTCGTATGGCCGCGCAGACTGCTGCCGAAAATGCACAGGGACAGGGTATGCAGGAAGTCGATGTGTTCATCAAGGGGCCAGGCCCCGGACGTGAAGCCGCGATTCGTGCGATCCAGTCCAGCGGTTTGAAGGTGCGTTCGATTTCTGACGTCACACCCGTACCGCATAACGGTGTGCGTCCACCCAAGCGTCGCCGCGTCTAAAATAGAGGCAGGCCGCTGGTTTGCCCCGTTACCAGAAAATACGACAGGTTATTTTCGAGGTTTTGTGGCTTTGGAACCGGCAGTAGACCAGGAGGGTTTAACGAGTTGGTAACGAATAATATGGTTCTGCCGCACAAGGTTGAGGGTGATGCGACTTCACGCAATTACGGTCGTTTTATCATCAGCCCATTGGAAAGCGGTTTTGGTCTGACGCTGGGGACTGCTTTGCGCCGTGTTCTGCTTTCATCGCTGCCGGGTGCATCAATCACCAGTATTCGCGTATCGGATGTGCATCACGAATTTTCGGCCATTCCGGGCGTGCGCGAAGACATGACTCAATTAATTTTGCAGGTGAAACAACTGCGCTTGAAGCTGTTCGATGTTGAATCGGCGCGGCTGCGGTTGGAACACCGGGGCGAAGGAACTGTGACCGCGGCGGATATTATTTGCCCGCCGGAGGTTGAAATCGTGAACAGCGATTTGTATCTGTTCACGGTGGATGCGCCGGACGCGCATCTGGAATTGGAATTCGAAGTTCAGGCTGGACGTGGATACAGCCCTGCGGAAGATCGTGGCCGGCTGCCTATCGGTGAACTGCCGGTGGACGCCATTTTCAGCCCGATCCGCCGGGTGAACTTCGATGTGGAACGCGCCCGCGTGGGACAGCGTACCAATTATGATAAGCTGATTATCGAAATCTGGACGGATGGCACGGTTCGCCCTGAGGACGCGCTGAGCCAAGCCGCACAGATTATGATGAAGCATCTGGTGGTGATTGGCGGCGTAGAACCGATTGGCCCCGAATTCGACGGGCAGCAGGAACTGGCCGAGGAAACCCACGGACGCAAGCCGGAACTTTATGACAAGCCGATTGAAGAACTGGATTTGAGTGTTCGTGTCTTCAATTCGCTCAAGCGTACCGGTATCATCAACGTAGGTGATGTGCTGGATATGCTGGCCCGCGGGCCGGACGCGATGCTGGCGATCCGCAATTTTGGTGAAAAGTCACTGGATGAGCTGGTCGACAAACTGAAGGAAAAAGGTTATCTGAATGACCAGCCAGACATGGCTGAGTACAACACGACGAGTAACGACTGAGGAAGTATCATGCGACACCGCGTATATGGCAAGAAACTAGGGCGTAACAGCAGCCAGCGCAAAGCATTGAAGCTGGCATTGACCCGCTCGCTGCTGGAAAATGGTCGTATTCACACGACCCGCGCCAAAGCCGACTTTGTGCGTGCCAATGTCGAAAAGCTGATCACACTGGCGAAGCGCAGTGCCAAAGCTGGCGATGCCGCTGGTATTGTTCACGCGCAGCGACTGGCCGCGAGCCGACTGAATAATGACCGCGAACTGGTGAAGAAGCTGTTCAGCGAAATTGCGCCGCGCTTCGAGAACCGTCCCGGCGGATACACCCGTATCCTGCGCGTGGAACCCCGCAAGGGTGACAGCGCGGAGATGGTGCTGCTGGAACTGACCGAACGCGAAGAAGCGACTGCTTAAGCGCGACCTGCTGAACGAGGCGGGCGAGAGGGTTGATGCGGTATCGGGCGACGCTGGCTTATGACGGGACAGCCTACCAAGGCTTTCAGCGGCAGGCCGGTGAAACCCCGACGATCCAATTGACCGTCGAGCGCGCAATCCGGCGAGTCAGTTCGCAGGTGGTGACGGTAAGCGGGGCGGGACGAACGGATACGGGCGTTCATGCCAGCGGTCAGGTCATCGCCTTCGACGTCGAATGGCGGCACAGCGATGAAGCGCTCTTGCGGGCGATTAACGCGAACCTGCCGGACGACGTGGCTTTGCAGGATATTCGCCAGCAGCCGGGGTTTCGCCCCCGGTTTGATGCCCGAAGCCGGTTATACCGTTACCGGGTACTGGTGACGGCGGTACGGCGGCCATTGGAACGCTACCGTTACTGGCAAATCAACTACTCACTCGATGAGGATTTGCTGGGGCAAAGCGCGGGGCTGCTGACCGGTGAGCATGACTTCGGGGCGTTTGGGAAGCCACCACGCGGCGACAACACGGTGCGAACTGTGTACCAGTCGATGTGGAGCCGGACGGAAGCTGATGTGGGTGTCGTGTGGACGTACACGGTGGAAGCGAATGCCTTCCTACAGCACATGGTTCGGCGAATGGTGTGGATGCAGGTGAAGGTTGGGCAAGGGCGGATGGGTGTTGAAGCGTTTGAAGAGACATTCCGCCGCGCACAACTGGCTGATTTAAGAAGTATCGCACCGGCGCACGGGTTAACACTGGAAGCTGTGCGTTATAACGAATAAAATCGTAATGTCCTGCTGTTCAACCTTCCCTGAGAAGGCAATTTGTGGGATGATGATAGGCAAGACGCGGGTGAGAGACGCCTGCTGAGAGGAATTAGTGGAAATGGCACTTTATAAGACTTACGTCACCAAGCCACTGGAACTGGAACGCGATTGGTGGATTGTGGACGCAAAGGGTCAAAACCTGGGGCGTCTCGCGTCGCGGATCGCGCCGATTCTGCGTGGCAAGCACAAGCCGGTTTGGGTCCCGAACCAAGATGTTGGCGATTATGTGATTGTGATCAACTGCGAGTTGATCGAAGTCACGGGCAACAAGCTGGACGAAAAGATGTATTACAAGTACTCCGGTTATCCGGGTGGACTTTCCGAGATCAACCTGCGCGACCAACTGCGCAAGTTCCCGGATCGCCCGATCATCGCGGCAGTGAAGGGCATGCTCCCGGACGGCGCGTTGGGGCGTAATATGCTCAAGAAGTTGAAGGTTTATGCTGGCTCCGAGCACCCGCATGTCGGCCAAAAGCCGAAAGTTTTGGAACTTTAGGAAGGTAAATAATGGCTGGACAGTATTATGAAGGTGTTGGCCGCCGCAAGGCCGCAACCGCCCGCGTCCGGATTTTCCCCGGCGGTACGGGCAACCTCGTTATTAACGACAAAGACGGCAGCGATTATCTGCCCCGCCCCGGCGATGTTGAAATCCTGCTGGAGCCGCTGACGGTTCTGGGACAGGTCAAGAGTTATGATGTGTCGGTACACGTCAACGGTGGTGGGATTTCCGGCCAGCGTGACGCGATTCTGCTGGGGTTGGCACGGGCGCTCATCAAGGTTGATCCGGAGAGCAAGCCGAAGCTGCGCGAAAACGGCTATGTGACGCGGGATGCACGCGTGAAGGAACGGAAAAAGCCCGGTCTCAAGCGTGCGCGCAAGGCTCCGACCTACACCAAGCGTTAAGTCGGGCTGCACTGATCAGATTGTCTCTTCAGGCAAGACCATTATGGTCTTGCCTTTTTTGATTCATGGCGACGATTATGAAGCGAGAAGCTGCGCTATGCTGGCGATAATATCAGCATAGAAGTTGCCGCCGACTTCGCGAAACGGTTCGAAAGGTAACCCCGGATCGCCAAAGAAGGGGCGCAGCGTCCAGCCCATTTGCGTACCAACAAACCCATAGAGGATGATCCAGACGGAAAAGATGAGCCGCCGCGCTCCTACCCCCTCGTTATTATCTGATTCGGAAATGATGGTTACGCCTTGACGGAGGAAGATAATGCCCATTGCTCCGGCGATGACGAAGAAAACGACATTGAGGAGCTTGAAGAACTGGTATTCGTTTGAGGTGGTGAGGAAAAAGAAGGTGATGGGCGCAAAGCTGACGAGAATAACGGCGGTGGTGGTCATAGCGGTGAGGATGACGGTGATGGTTTGGGGCATGGTTTGTTTGGAGCCGAAGAGGATGTTGAAAAAGTGAAGTGATGGGGTGCAGATGATGAGTGTGAGCAGGAAGAGGATGGGGAGTTTGATAGCGGAACTGATGGCCTGAGGGAGACTGTTGGACATGCCCATGACGAAGCCGTAGATGGCGAGAAAGACGAAACAGGACAGGAACATGGCCTGTATTTTCTCTCGCAGCTTCTTGGAACCCCGGACTTCATCGAAGAAGAAGATGCGGTTACGCAGAATCGTTTCGATTATGGTTAGTTGTTTCAATTGAAATTGTCCCCTTTGTTGTACATCTATTACCCTTATACACGAGGTTCAGCCGTGTTTACTTGACGCTCGGCCAACCAGAAGGCGATGCCGCGCTGGTACGAGTGGGATGAGGTAGGCAAGCGTGGGGTTGGAGATGGGTGGCGATGGGAAGGAGTTTGATACACTAACGGTAGGTGAACTGTGGAAGGAAACAATCGATGTCTCGATCAAGCACACGTAACCGACCAGTTTGGATTATCCCGCTGGTCATGTTGATTCTGGCGATATTGGCTTGCGATGAGCCGTATGCCCCACCGCCGATGATTGACCGGGTGGAGGCTGACGCGGATAGGCCGGGACGGGTTTACATCCGCGTTACGCACATCGGACTGGATTATTCGAATTCCGGTGAGGGTGAGCAGCGGGTTTATGAAAGCGATGATTACGGCGCGGAATGGCGACGGTCGGCGTATGTATTCGAAGGCGAGGCTAACGCGGACGCCTATGCGCTCCGTTTTGAGTCGGAGACGCTATACCTGAATGAGCAGGCGATCTGGACGTTCCCCCGCTCCATCTTTCGCGGGTTCTTCTACGACTCGTCGTCCGAGCCGAGTTATGAGCAGTTCGAATTGGGGTATGGAAAGATCCCGAACAGCGCGCAGGACGATACGGTGTACATCGGGTTGGGGACGGAGGGGGTGCTGGTGGGACGGTTGAGCGAGCAGGGATTGATGGACTGGGCGATACACTCAAAGGGAATCGACAGCCTATCCCCGCTGCGGCTGACGATCACTGACCCATCGGTGATCCTGCGGGTGGTGGTGCTGGCGCTGTTCATCCCGCCGTTCGCGCTGATACACGCGTTTCTGCTGCAACGGGTGTGGGTCTATTTGCTGCCGGCGGAGGCGGCGAAGCGGCTGGCGTTGAAGGTGACGGCGGGGCTGGTGGTGCTGGCGATCGTGGGGATATTGGTGTGGCTGACGGATGTGCGCACGGATTTGTATCCGATCATCGGGGTGCTGACGGCGATCGCGGTGCTGGTGGCGGTGGGGGTGACGCTGCGGCTGATCGGGCAGAGCGCCGAACCGAT
Organism: Anaerolineae bacterium; assembly: GCA_017303775.1. GTDB lineage: Bacteria > Chloroflexota > Anaerolineae > Aggregatilineales > Phototrophicaceae > CFX2. Next base: position 5,580 of record JAFLCH010000255.1, read on the forward strand.
GAGCGGCGGGACGCGGCGACGGCTGCTGGCGGCGTGCATTTTGCTGTCGTTGATCGTTCCGGGGGGCGTGGCGGCGATTTTCGCTCTGTGGTGGTTGGTGTTCGGGCTGGTATTCAGTTATTGGGCGTATCAGCGGTTGTACTGGAAGTATCTGAAGCAGGGTGATGAGGGGATGATGTCGCGTATACAGCGGTGGCGGGTTGACCGGTGGGCGCTGGAGATGATTGCTGCTCCGTTTGTGGCGCTGCTGGGGACTTATATCCTGACGATAGTTTTGCAAGCCATTACTCGATTGCGAATATTCCCGACAGATTTAGCGTTTTTGGGGATTGCGGCGATTGCTGTTTATGGGATGATGCGGGTGTACGGGCGGCGGGTGGTCGTGCCGCGACTCCGGCAGCAGTTGGACACTCACTCCGGCGAGGGGGCAGCGCTGGATGCGAAGGCGGTGGTTTG
>JAFLCH010000256.1 GCA_017303775.1 Anaerolineae bacterium
TTCACACTTCGATAACACTTCTCTGCTATAGAATAGCGATAGCGCTTTGCTGAAACAATTCTCTGAGATTGACGCCATCATGCGACGAAACCCACGACTGCGCGGACAGCTTTTTATCTCTTATCTCTTTCTCCTCATGCTCACCCTCACGGTGATGACTCTCGCCTTGCTGCTTTTTCTCTTCGCCCAACCCGTTCCCCCGTCCCTCACCTACGAAAAACTGTTGACCATCGGGCGTGATGTGCTCCAGCAAGCCGGCATCGGCAGCCAGCAAAGTGCGTTGACCCTCCTTCAGGTTCGCAATCTCGTTCAGCAGCTCCCTCGCTTGGCTGCCGACAACGACACCCGTATCCTCATCATCGACATGCCCACCCGCACCATCATCACCGACTCCGCCGCCGTTTTCGCCCGCACTGACCAGATACGCCTCACTCAAGAGTCCTATACCCTTCAAATTCCGCTCCGCAATCGCTTCGGTATTCACGGCGAACCGATCTTCGGCAGCCTCTGGGATAAAGATGGCAGCGAATGGTTCTTCAGTGGCATCACCATCATCCGCCAGAATCAGGAAACCAGCGCCATTGTGCTGGCCGAACCCCGCCCGCAGCAAACTTTCCCCCTCGTCTTAGATCGCTTCCGGCAGGAATTAGCCCTGCCGCTTTGTCAATCGGCTGTAGTCGGGTTGATCGTTGCCGCCCTGTTAGCCGCCTTCAGTAGCCGCACGCTGGTGCGTCCTCTCAGCCGCCTCGAACAAGCCGCCGAATCCGTCGCTGCCGGCAGTCATGACCAACTTGTGCCGGAAGACGGCCCTGTCGAGATTCGTGCCTTAGCCGCGGCCTTCAATCGCATGAGCGGCGAAGTGAACTCCACCCAGCAGGCACAAAAAGAATTCATGGCCAATGTCTCCCACGATCTCAAAACACCGCTCACCTCCATTCAAGGCTATTCGCAGGCGATTGTCGATGGTGCGGCGAAAGACCCCGCCCACGCTGCCCGCATCATCTTTGAAGAAGCCAGTCGCCTCAACCGCATGGTCACCGAATTGACCGATTTAGCCCGTCTGCAAGCGGGGCAAATGTCCATGCAGCACAGGCCAGTCGACATTCATCAACTTGTCCTAATGGTCGGTGAACGCCTGAGCATCATCGCTCGCGAACGCGGCTTGCAGCTGCATCTTCAGTCCGATCCAGTTCCGGAGGTAATTGGTGATGGAGATCGCCTTGCTCAGGTCTTGACCAATCTGGTAAGTAATGCTATGAAATATACACCATCTGGTGGCGAGATCAGCTTACGAACACAGGTTAACAATGGGGGCGTCGAAGTCGTTGTCCGCGATACGGGCATTGGCATCGCGCCGGATGACCTGTCTCGTATTTTCGAGCGTTTCTATCAGGTGGATAAGGCGCGCGGCCCTCGCCGTGGAACAGGGTTAGGGCTGGCGATCACACATGAGATCGTTCAGGCGCACGGTGGTCGTATCACAGTCACCAGTGCGGGGCAGGGCAAAGGTTCAACCTTCACTGTCTGGTTGCCGTCCGCCCATCTGAACACAGTGGTTCGGGGACAAAAATAAATTTGGGTGACCGATTTTCAAGAAAGTGGTGTCGATTTGTCGATTCGTCCATTCCTTGTTCGTCGTATGAATAGAAAGACGCACTGAAGCGTCTGCTGTTCAACAGGAGAACCAAAATGAAGTACATGCTCTTGATCTATGGCGTCGAACCCACCACCGAACCCACTCCCGAAGAGATTCAGGCCGAAATGGCGGAATATTATGCGTTTACAGACGAAGTGAACGCTCGGAATCTCTTAGTAGCATCCGAAGCCTTACATCTGTCTCATACCGCTACCACCGTTCGTGTTCGTGCCGGCAAACCCATCACCACCGATGGCCCTTTTGCCGAAACCAAAGAAGTCTTGGGGGGCTTCTATCTCTTGGATTGTAAAGACCTCGACGAAGCCATCGAAATGGCTGCCAAGATCCCCGGCGCGAAACAGGGTTCGGTTGAGATTCGCCCGGTGATCGACTTCTCTCAAATGTGACGATGCAGGCTATCCATCAGATAGTTGAACGTACATTTCGTGAAGAATCAGGGCGGGTACTCGCCGCCCTGATCAGCGTCCTCGGTGATATTCAAGCCGCTCAGGATGCTCTGCAAGATGCTTTGCTGGTTGCCCTCAAACGCTGGCCGCGTGATGGTATTCCCAATAACCCCGGCGCATGGATCACCATCGCCGCCCGCCGTAAAGCCATCGACCGCTTCCGCCGTGATCAACGCCTGATCAGTGATGATGAACTCCTCAGTCGCACCACCGACTGGGAAGCGAACGACGAAATCGCGGAAACATTCCCTGATGAACGTCTCAAGTTAATGTTCACCTGCTGTCACCCGGCTCTCGGTCAAGAGACACAAATCGCCCTTACCCTGAATACCCTCGGTGGACTCTCAACCACCGAAGTCGCTCATGCCTTTTTAGTGTCCGAGGTCACCATGGCGCAGCGTTTAGTGCGCGCCAAACGCAAAATTCGGGATGCCGGCATTCCCTATCACGTCCCACCTCTGAATCGCTTGCCGGAACGCCTCGACGCCTTGCTTGCCGTTATCTACCTCATCTTCAACGAAGGCTATGGTGCATCCGCTGGCGATGCCCTCATCCGCCAAGAACTCTGTGCCGAAGCCATTCGCCTTGCGCGCGTGCTCCTGTCCCTCCTACCAGACCCCGAAGCACAGGGGTTGCTAGCCTTACTACTCCTTCAAGACTCGCGTCGTCATACCCGCGTTAGCCCGCAGGGGAATCTTATCCTCTTAGAAGATCAAAATCGTTCTCTTTGGGATCAAGCAGAAATTATCGAGGGCATTCACCTGATCGAATCAGCCCTCTCACAGCATCGCCTCGGTTCCTATCAACTTCAAGCAGCCATCGCTGCTTTACATGCACAGGCTCCCTCAGCCGGTCAAACCGATTGGCCGCAAATCGTCGCGCTCTATACCGAACTGTTGCGCTTCCAACCCACCCCCGTCGTCAAGCTCAACCATGCCGTTGCGGTAGCCATGGCTCACGGCCTGCAAAAGGGCATGCTCCTGCTCGATCAGCTCGAAGAAACAGACGATTTGAAAAACTACTACCTCTTTCATGCAGCCCGCGCCGATCTTCTACGTCGTATCGGTTCGCTGGACGAAGCCCATGCCGCCTATACCAGAGCGCTCGAACGCTGCCAGAACACCGTCGAGCAAAACTTCCTCAAACGGCGCCTCGCTGAAATCGAATCCCGTAAAGCGGGTGATTAATCACCAAAATAAAACAGAGCGCATCCCTTTCGGACACGCTCTGCCATCGATAGACGATCAAACCTATCTTATTCAGCCGTAGCTTCAGCCGTAACTTCTTCAGTCGCCGTGGGTGGAACCGGTGTGCTGCTAGGACGTGGTGTGCTGGTCGGCGGCACATCGGTTGCTGTCGGCGGAATCGGCGTTGACGTTGCAGTAGGCGGAACAGGAGTCGCTGTCGGCGGGACATCCGTCGCCGTTGGTTCAGGTGTCGAGGTTGCCGTCGATGTCGCTGACGGAATCGGCGTCGCTGAGGCGATTGGAGTAGCCGTTGCCGGAGGCGGTGTGAATGTCGGCGTCGGCGTCGGGACAGGCACTTGCAGCCCGCTCAAAATGTGGAAGCTCTTGAGGATATTGTTCGCTTCAACATATTCGACTTGCGCCGTATCCGTGTTCAAATCCACATTCGCCGCGAACAACCGTAGGTTTGCGCTGTAAAGCACATTTTCGCTACCGTTTAACAGCAGCGCCAGACCACTATTAGAGTTGCCGTCTAAATCTTTGTAAGTGTACGCCACCGAGAACCCGCTTGCCTCGCCTCGTGTGACCGGTGCCACGCTGCTCACGGTCGCGCCCGTAACATTCGAAGTCACCCAGCTTTCCGCGCCGGCTTCATCCAAAGCTGCCGAAATCGCCTGTGATTGCAGCCGCAGTGCGCCTGTGCTGCTGTCAAGGCTGGCCGGACGCCCCGGTGCGCTGTCCGTCACACTCCAATTCGACGGGAAGCGAATGGCAACCTGATTAACGGGATCGAAATACGCTGCCCAGTCCGCAGGCAAACCGGCGAAGACGCGGTTTGGCTTGAACCCTGCCACCAGATTGTCCACCAGATATTTCAGCAGTTCGATCTGATTATCCGGGGTGACCACGCGGATATTATAAATCCACTCGTTGTCCCACCATGAAATCTGTCGTGCCACGAAAATCTGCTGCCGGGTGTTTTGCAGTTCAAAGTCGATCACCAACCGGTCACCTTCACGAATACGCGCCGTCTCCCGGTAATTCTGGCCGGTTTCCGGATAGCGTCGGTATTGGCTCCAGCTTTGATTCAAGTTGGCTGATGTATAAATGGCGTCCAACTCGTCCAACCCGCTGATGGGTGCGGTCAGCACTTGTACCGATGTCTGTATAACGCTCAATAAATTCGAATTATTAAAAGTCACATCCACCACATCGGGGTTCGAGGTTTGCTGTCCCGGTGTCCAACCTGTCGGTTGCGGGATTGCGAACAGACCGCTGGGGTGTAAATAATCTTCTGTGAAACTGATGGTGCTGAAATCGGTCACCACAGGTGGGAGTGTCACCGTCGGCGCACTCGTGACTGTTGCGACTGGTTGTGTGATATTGGCCGTCAAAAGGGGTGCGATAGCGCCGAACAACAGGGCGACAATCATGACGCCACCCAAAATCATCGACGCCCGTCGAGCTGAATGAGTATCCATGTAATAATGGCTCCGGTACAATCAGGTAACAAAACGCGCGTTATCATACCCCAAAATGGCTCGGAAGGTAAGGTTCTATCCGAATCCTGCTGTCCGTAATCGTTACCCGGCTCCCCTTCGCCTCTGTAATCGCCGAACGCCTCATCTCCAATACTCAGGTGATGGCAGCCCGCGATCTCTAAAATGAGCGTCTAGCTGACCTTCAACCCGTTGTCGGAAAGACCGCCCGCGTCATGTTCAACATAAGGCACATTGAGGCCGAAATCCGCGAAGGTTGGGTTGGGTAACGCGCTCCCCAGCACACGGCTGGCAAGGATTTCCCCCGCCGCGGGTGCCGACATAATTCCGTGCCCGACATGTGCGATGGACAGGAATAACCCGTCGATTCCCGGCCACGCATCAATAATCGCGCGTTGGCTGTCATAAGCTTCCTGTGTACCGTCCGGCAGCGTCAGATAGGCGTTATCGCGGTACACATAATACCCTGCCCGATGATAAATCCCGCGCAGATAGCGTGGGTCGGCGAATCCTTCTCCCGCTTGATGACCAAACTGTCGCGCCATCAAGCTCAGCGTAGCCGATGGGAATCGCGGATCTTTCATCTGATCCACCGGCCATATCGGGTCAATCAGGGCATCTTTACGCATCCGCTCAACCCCATCCTGAATCTTGCTCGTATTCCACTTATACTCGTACCCGAAGATGGCGCCGCTTCTGGCTTCAGGCCGCACGTGTGGGAAGGGAGCAGCGCTGATGATACACGGCGACTCTTCCGTAAAAGCCTCATGCCGCCATCCCGTCGTGAAGCTCTGTCGTGGCCGGATCACAATCGGCAGTTCCACCCCCGCCGTTCGCCCGACTGCCCGCGCGTTCGCTCCCGCTGCAATCACCACCTGTGGTGAAGCGATCACGCCGTTGGCGGTCGAAACACCTACCACCCGATTCCCGTCTACCTGAATCGCCGCGTTGTGTGTATCCAACAGCACCGTAGTGGATTTTGTTGCGTTCGCCAGCGCGTACACCAGCGCGTTCGAATCCATCCAGCCCGCAATCGGGTCGAATTTCCCTGCCACCACCCGGCCTGCTAACCACGGATACCGGTATCCAATTTCATCCCCGCTCAAATACTCCACGTGAGTCAATCCGCAGCGGTGCAAATGCTCCACATCAGCTTTTAATCGTTCCGCTTGTGCTGCCGTGAACGCGATGAATAAATACCCTTGCTCTTTGAGTCCGAGGTTGACCCCCTCGCCAAAATATT
>JAFLCH010000257.1 GCA_017303775.1 Anaerolineae bacterium
ACCGGCCTGATCGATACCCAACCGGATGCCATCGTCGTTTCAGCGCTGGCCGCTGAAGCGGTACAGATCATCATTCAGGCACGTTCGCTCGGTTACACTGGCCCCATCATCGGCGGCAACGGCTTCAACTCGCCCGCCGTCCTCCGCGACAGCGGTGCGGATGCTGAAGGGTTGATCGTCGGTGGCGCGTGGAACTATGGCAACCCTGACCCCAGCGAGAGCAGTGTGGCTTTTGTCGAAGCCTATGAAGCCAAGTTCGAAAGCTCGCCCGATCAGTTCGCGGCACAGGCTTACACCGGTGCATGGCTGCTGGCGACCGCCATCCGCTGCGCCGACTCGACAGATCATGCGGCTGTTCGCGATGCGCTGGCCGCCATTCAGGACTTCGACAGCCCGCTCGGCGTGTTCAGCTTCGATGAAAATCGTAACCCCGTCCATCCCCCCATCGCCCAAATCGTGGTGGAAGGTGCATTCCAACCGCTGGCGCTGGTGATGGGCAGCGAATAATCTCGCACGCAGTCCTTAATCGTTCCGGTTGGGGGTGTCTGTTGATACCCTCAACCGGCAGCTTGCATTGAAATGCTCGTCTTATGAACGTTACGCAGCAAATCGTTAACGCCATCTGGTTGGGCGGGGTTTACAGCCTATTTGCCCTCGGATACGCGCTGGTCTTCAGTGTATTAGGCGTGCTCAATCTAGCGCACAGCGCCGTCTTTATGTGGGGGGCGTTCATCGGCTTAACAGTCGTCACCCGCTTCAGCCTGCCCATCTGGTTAGCAATTCCGGTTGCCATGCTCGGCGCAGGTATCATCGGCATCATCCTCGATCTGGTGGCCTTCGCTCCCTTGCGGCGGCGTAATGCCCCGCGCATCTCGCAGCTCATCAGCAGCATCGGCGCGGCCATCCTGCTTGTCAATATCGCTCAGTTCGCCTTTGGTACACAGCCGCAGCGTTTTCCATCCGGCACCATTCCCAATCAAGCGCTCGAAGGGCTGCCCTTCCGCATCACACCCATTCAAGTCATCATCCTCATCATTTCGCTGGTGCTCATGGCGCTGCTGCAATATCTGGTCATGCGCACCCGCATCGGTCAGGCCATGCGCGCGGTCGCCTTCAACCAGCGGGTAGCCGGTTTGCTGGGCATCAACAGCGGCGGAATCTTTCAACTCACCTTTTTCTTGGCCGGTGCGCTGGCCGGTGCGGCAGGTGTCCTCTATGGCTTGGCCTATAACTCGATGACCCCTTTTATGGGGGATGGTGTCGCGCTCAAAGGCTTAACCGTCATCGTCTTGGGCGGGTTAGGTAACATTCAAGGCGCGGTTGTGGGCGGGTTTCTGGTCGCCGCGCTCGAAGTGTTCAGCATTGCCGCCGGAAGCAGCAATTACCGTGATGCCATCGTGTTTACCCTGCTCTTTTTGATCCTCCTGTTCCGTCCACAGGGATTGGTCGGGCAAAAGATCGAAACGCGCGCCTGAGGTCAAATATGGAACTGCTCAGAAGCATCGGCATCTCAGAACCCGTTTTACAATTCATGCTCATCAACGCCATCCTCGGTTTGAGCATTTACCTCACGCTGTTCACCGGCATGTTCTCGCTGGCTAACGCGGGCTTCATGGCAATCGGCACTTATACCGGCGTGATCCTCACCCAGCAGTTCGGGCTGCCGCTCTGGGGTGGTTTAATCGGCGGCATGCTGCTCGCCGGTCTCATCGCGCTGCCCATCGGGCTGCCAGTGCTCAGGCTGCGGGATATATACCTCGCCATCGCGACCATCGGCTTTGGTGAAATCGTCCGCATCCTCATTCTCAATTTCGACCCGCTCGTGAGTTCAATCGTCGGTCAGCCCATCAAAATGACCTACGGCGCTTTAGGGATCAGTGGTATTCCCCAACTCACGCAAACATGGCATCTGGTGGTATTCCTGATCATCATTTCCTACTGCATCGCACGGCTGCACCGTTCGCGCTTCGGACGGGCAATGGCCGCTATCCGTCAGGATGAACAGGCAGCCGCTAATATGGGCATCAATGTGGTTTACGTCAAAAACATGGTCTTCATCCTCAGCGCCGTTCTCGCGGCAGCCGCCGGTGTACTCAAAGCCCATTTTGCCCGTACCATCGACCCCGGCGACTACGGTTTCAGTCAGGCGGTTGATATTCTGGCCTTTGCCGTCCTTGGCGGAACGACAACCTTCGTCGGCCCTATCGTAGGCGGTTTCGTGCTGACCGCTATGCCGGAAATCCTGCGCGACTTCAAGCAGTATCGCGGCATCATCAACGGCGTCATCCTGCTGCTGGTCATCGTGTACCTCCCCGGTGGTCTGGTGAATCCGGCGGGTTGGGCGCGCCTGTGGCAGCGGTTGCGTGGTAAATCGTCTTTCAAACCTGTGGAAGCAGAAACCGGATAACCCCATGCTAGAACTCCGACAGGTTTCACGCTTATTCGGCGGGCTGCAAGCGCTCAGTCAGGTGGATATGACCGTACCCGCCAACAAAATCGTGGGGTTGATCGGCCCCAACGGCGCGGGCAAAACCACGCTCATCAACAATATCAGCGGGCTGGATCATCCTACCAGCGGCACGATCCACATGAACGGGCAGCCCATCCAGCGCGCCGCCCCGCACCAGATCACCCGTCTGGGCATTGCCCGCACTTACCAGAACATTCGGCTGTTCAGCGAAATGACGGTGCTGGAAAATTTACTTATCAGCCAGCATAGTCAGGGGAAAGCTTCCGCGCTGGAGTCGTTGATTTTCTCCGGTCGCTACCGGCGCGAAGAACAAACCCTTCGTGAAAATGCTGCTGTACTGCTCAAACGCTTTAACCTCGAACATCTTGCGCATCTGCGTGCCGGAACACTCCCCTACGGCGATCAACGCCGCTTGGAGATGGCACGCGCCCTCGCCATCAATCCCCGCCTGATGCTGCTGGACGAGCCAACCGCCGGGATGAACCCGGTCGAAACGCATGAGCTGGGTACGCAAATCCTCCGGCTGCGAGATGAAGGCATGACCATCCTCGTCATCGAACACGATATGTCGCTCATCCATCAAGTGTGTGATGAAGTCTATGTCTTGAGTTTCGGGCAAATCATCGCGCATGGCACGCCGGAACAGATCAAAAATGACACTACCGTCATCGAAGCATACTTGGGACGGGAGGACGAGTAGTGGCACTGCTAGAAATCAACCAATTGCATGCCGGTTATGGTGCCATCAAGGCGCTGCGCGGCATCACCTTCAAAGTCGAGCAAGCGCAGGTCGTCAGTCTCATCGGGGCGAATGGTGCCGGTAAAAGCACCACCCTCAACACCATCAGCGGCCTCATTAAACCCGCCGCCGGCACCATTCGCTTTGACGGAACCGATATTACGGGCTGGCGAGCAGATCGCATCACGCGCAGGCAGTTGGTGCAGGTTCCTGAAGGCCGCCAGATCATCGCCACCATGACCGTGCTGGAAAACCTGATGCTCGGCGCTTATCACCGGCAGGATAAAGCCGGAATCGAACAGGACTTGGAACGCATCTTCGAGCGCTTCAAACGGCTGAACGAACGGCGGCATCAAAAAGCGGGGTCGATGAGTGGTGGTGAACAACAAATGTTGGCTGTTGGGCGGGCACTCATGGCGCGCCCCCGTCTGCTCATGCTGGATGAACCCAGCATGGGCTTAGCGCCCCTCCTCGTGACCGAGGTCTTCAGCATCATCGCCGATATTAAAGAACAGGGAATCCCCATCCTGCTGGTGGAGCAAAACGCGCGCAAAGCCCTTCAGATTGCGGATTACGCCTATGTGCTTGAACGGGGTGAGATTGTCCACGAAGGCCGCGCCGACCAACTTCGCGCCGATCCGGCCATCATATCCGCCTACCTCGGTTGAGTTGAATCAGCGAATGTGAGCAATGTCGGCAGCGCTAACTGCCGGAACATGTCGGCCATTTCCTCGGCGGTATACGGTGCGCTGCTCTTCAACCACCAGCTAATCAGCGCGATCATGCCCCCGGCCAGATAATTCGCCAGCACGTCCAGCGGCATTTTCCCGTTTGCGCTGGCCGGCACAGCCGCCTGCAATCGCTCACCCATATTGCTCGCCAGATATTCTCGGATGCCATTCACAATAGCAGCCGTCCCCTGCTGGCTGAGCAGCGTCACCCGATACAAATCGCGGTATTCAAACGCATGCTGAAACGGGACAAGCCGCGAGGGATGATCGCCCGCCAGAAAAGAGTCCGGCGGCGGCACACCAAAGCGTTCCTTCAAGTCGTCGAACATCTCGCGCAAACTGCTCATCAGCAGTTCTTCTTTGTTGTCGAAATGCAAATAAAAGGTCGCACGCCCTAAATTTGCGTGGTCAGTAATATCCTGCACCGTTACGGCATCATAGCCTTTTTCAAGAATCTGAGCGATCAACGCGTCACGCAGCAGTCGCAGCGTTCGCAGTTTACGCCGGTCAGGTCGTCTCGCCATAAGTATACTCGCAGTATAATCCTGTACATCTGTCTGAAAATTATACCGTGTCTTATACCGCCTTGCCTATTATCTTTGACCTGTCCTGAATAAGACGGAATACACTTTGCTGCAAGCCCCGGTCAGACGACCACGGCGCATAAGGAGCCATCACCAATTCGCACAGCGCCAGCAGCACCGTATCATAATTCACACGCCAACCCGCGAAATCCTGCCATGCTTGGTCATGATCAGCCTTGATCGGCACACCCGCCGCCGCCATCTGCTCTAGCGCATCTTCGAACTCCTCACGGGTGATGCTGATCGGGTCGGGGAAGTGCGGATCGGGGTTGTAGGGGATACGAAAGAAATCGGCTATGTGCCGCATCGCCACAAAGCCCGCCCGGATACACAACTGCGCCTCAGCCGTTCGTGGTACATCAATCGCCGACGACATCAACGCCGCCGCGTCCAACACCGCGCCGGCCGCTGTCACCCACGACCGGTCAGGCTGGGGTGAACGAAAAAAACACACCGCGAATAACGAAGTGTGGCTCTCCTCAACTTCCGCGAACCATATCTCCCACGCCACCCATAACTCTTTAAGATAATCTAACCCGCGCACCCCATGCGCCCGGATGATCATCGCCGCCGCCGATGGTGGCGAGTCCGCGCGCACTTCCAGCAGTGTCACCAATGTTTCTCGTCTGGAAAAGGCCGCGTACATCGTCGGTAGATATGAAATAAGGATCGCGCTCAATCCCAGACCAATCGTTGCCTCGGTGAAGGCCAAAAGAGTCACCGGGAACACGTCCACGACGAAAAATCCCAACGTGAACAAGGATGACCCGCTCAGCTTGAAGGACTGGTACACATCGCCCGCCCCCACCGCCAGATACATCAACATGTAACCGATCACGATGAGCGCCAGCCACACCACCGGCAGAATGAGCAGCGATACCGGTGCGAACAACGCCATGATCCGGTCGCGTCTTTCATAGGTATCCACTTTACGCAACCGCCAGCGGAATAAGCGCATCATCCCCCGAAACACGATTCGAGTCAGCGGCACATTATCGCCGCGCGGCAGCACGAACGACCGGATGGCAGACATCAGCGTATAAACTACAATCGTGCCACCCGCGAGGAACAACAGCACCTGCGTGATCAACATGACAATTTCAGGCATCTTGAAGTATCCGAAGTGTTGAATAGTTGTGTTGGAACTGAATTCAAAAGTCGATTGTAACGCAGCCTTTTCAGGCGTGCCTACTCGACTTTCGGGCAGCCATCTGATAGGTTATCATCCGTCCCATCAGAAGGAGAATGAACCATGACCTCCATCATCCGTTACGATGATTTAACGTGGCCTGAAGTGAACGACCTGCCTCGTGACCTGCCGCTGGTGCTGCCCTTAGGAGATACCTACGACCCTCACGCCATCGCGGCTCACCTACAAACCGACCACATCGGTCTGCTCCCTGCGCTCCCCTATGGCTGGGCGGGCAGCATAGCGCCCGTCTCCGAAAACATGTTGCAGCGCGTCATCACCGGCATCTTCAGCGGTCTT
>JAFLCH010000258.1 GCA_017303775.1 Anaerolineae bacterium
TCCGGTACTATCGCCGCCACTGCCATAATGGTTGGCACGCCAATGTACAGTGCAATCACGACCAAAATGAGAACCAAGCCAACGATTCGAATCAGATACTTACGTTTTTTGGGAGTATCTTTCGTCATGTGCTTGACCTCCCCTGCACTATTACACTTGAGATGCTGCGGAGAAGAAAAAACAACCTATTCGGCCAAATTTCGAGATTGGTTTGGATGTCCCAGACTTTTTCAACAGGGGCGTGGATGAGGATTGATGCTTGCGTTCTGACGGGCGCATGAGGATCGATTTGCAGTTTTGGTATGTCCATATAACGATTCCAGTCGGATAAGCGTTATGATGTTCATGATAGTCCCCGGCATATGCGAATTCAATAGGTGGTCAAGGGTAGTGATTGTCGTTGTTCCAACCTTTTCGGAGGGTATGAAGCACGCTATACTTGCGCGGCGAGATCAACAGGGGGATTGTTCACAGGGTGTTCGCCTAAGCCCTTATCCGCCCTGCTCAAGTTTGCTCAGGGAATGGTGATGTGAGGCGCTTTTAGTGAGCGCCTTTGTCTTTTGATATGACAGATGGTTGATGGGTGCTGAATGATGCAGAAATTGAGCAGTTTCCGGCTGCCATGGCCGATGAACTGGACAGAATTGTTCGGGCGAGAAGCTCCTTTGATTGTGGAGATTGGTTTTGGGTATGGGACTTTCCTGCTGCATCTGGCACGGGAGAACCCGGACGCGAACGTGATCGGGCTGGAGATCGCCAACCAATGTCTGGAAGCAACCGAAGGCAAGATTAAACGCTCCGGCCTGACGAATGTGCACGTGATTCAATCGACGGCAGAAACGGCGCTGCATCATCTGTTTGAGCCGGCGAGCATTCAGCAGGTGCATATCAATTTCCCTGATCCGTGGTTCAAGAAACGGCACAGCCATCGACGGCTGATGCAGCGGGATACGCTGGACGCGATTGTGAACCGGCTGCAAGCGGGCGGTTTGTTGTATCTGGCGACGGATATTGTCGAATACGCGGAGATGAGCGCGGAACTGCTGGCGGAGACGGGCGGGCTGACGAACCGGCTGGAAACAGCGTGGGTGAACGCGCTGCCGGGGCGGGTGGTGACCAAATATGAAGGTCGGGCGCAGCGTGAAGGCCGAATTTGTCATTACTTTGCCTATGAACGGAACGCGACGCCTGTGCCGGATGTGCCGGTGATAAAGGAGTTGGATATGACGCATGTTGTCTTTCACAGCCCATTGAGCATGGATGCTATGCTGGAACGGTTTGAGTTCCAAGAACACAAGCTGGGCGATACGGTCATCAGCTTTTTGCAGGCATACCGCGGTAATCGGGTGCTGCTGTTCGAGGTATACATCAAAGAACCGACCATTGACCAGCATGTGGCGGTGATTCTGTCGTACCGCGATACACCGGGAGAATATACGTTGAAGGCCGGCACGCTGGGGTATCCGCGTTCGACGGCAGGGCTGCATAAAGCAGTGGGGATGCTGGGGGATTGGTTGGTGGGGTTGGATGCGGGCGCTGCGATCCTGCACGATAAGCTAAAAGAGACTTCGTGAGTGGAAACGAAAAGGACGGCTGCACAACGAAGCCGTCCTTTTTGATTCAGGAAAGGGCCGGGCGTCTAGTCACCCGCACCGACGGGGGCTTTGACGGTGACACCTTCGGGCGTTTCATCCGGCAGCGCCAGAATATCCGGCCAGATCGTTTGGCCGTGTTCGTAGGCATCGATGAAGTTACCTTCCATCTCGGCCTTGGGATTCACACGCAGACGGCCAACAGCCTTGAGAGCGGCGAACATGACAAAGGAGGTGCCACCGACCCAAGCGATGGTGGCAAGCGAGCCGATGATCTGGGTGATGAGGATGTCGATGCTGCCACCGGCAACCAGAATGCCACCGAAGCCAGCTTTGACATTGGCGGCGAAGGGGGTGAGCGTGGGTTCGGCGAAGAGGCCGAGCGAGATGATGCCCCAGACACCGCAGGCCAGATGAACGGCGGAGGCACCGACGGCGTCATCTACCTTGATTTTTTCCAACAGATCTGACGCGAGCAGCAGCAGAATACCCCCAACGAGGCCGATGATGATGGAGGCCGCAGGGCTGACGAAAGCGCAGCCAGCGGTGATGGCAACCAGACCGGCCAGTGAACCATTCAAGCAGGCCACGAGATCCCACTTGCCTGTACGAGCATATTGGTAGAACATGGCTGAGAGCGAACCCGCGCCCGCGCCGAGGGTGGTGTTGAGGGTGACAATGCCAATGGTTCCGGCGACGCCGACCGCGCCGAGGGTGGAGCCGGGGTTGAAACCGTACCATCCGAACCACAGGATCATCGTTCCGAGCAGCGCCAGTCCCAAATTATGTGGCGGCATGGCTTTGCCCCAGACCTTGCCTTTACGCGGGCCGAGCATCCATGCGCCGACGAGCGCGATCACACCGCCAACGGTGTGGACGACATTACTGCCGGCGAAGTCGAAGAAGCCCTGCTGGAAGAGCCAGCCGCCACCCCAGACCCAGTGAACGACGATGGGATAAATGATGGCGATGACGACGGCGGTGTAGATGAGGTTACCGATGAAGTCGGTGCGTTCGGCCATGGCGCCGGTGGTGATGGTGCTGGCGGTGGCGGCGAAGGCGAACTGGAAGAAGAACATGGTCAAGACACTGATGTTGCCGTAGTAAATGGTGTCGGCGGTTTCGATGCCGGGGAAGAACAGGGTTGTACCGAACAACCCACTGCCGTTATCCGCACCGAAGGCAAGGCCGAAGCCGACTGCCCACCAGATGATGGCACCCAGACCGGCTTCGAGGAAGTTTTCCAGCAAGGCGTTCACGGCGGCAGTCTGGCGGATCATGCCCGTTTCGAGTATGGCAAAGCCGAGCTGCATGATGAACACGAGGAACCCGGTCAACAATACCCAAACGGTATCAATGCCAATCTTGATAGAGGTGATGTCATCCATCGTTGGTACAGGCGCGGTGGCGTCCTGAGCAAAAGTAGCACGAACCCCGAACATTAACAGCAAAGTTGTTGCTAAAGCCATGACAAACAAGCGTTTTCCCATGTGCTTCCTGCGATTCATTTTGCCCTCCTTGGGCATGTCAAATAGAAGACGTGGGCAGTGTACGCCTGTCCAATGTGGGACATTCAGATAAACATTCTCCGAATATTTTGGTTAGTCTATTGGTTTTGTCGTACAACGAGGATTATGAAGATCGGCGTTTTGTCATTTTTGATGAAACGGATGAGCGAAACATTTACGAATGCCTTATTACTATTGGATGTACTGTACAATCTAGTTATAAATAAATATATATTGTTAATTAAAAAATGAGGAAATATTGATTGAAGACGTTTATTCCGCTTTGAGTTAAGAACATTGAGACAGGGGATCGATCAGCACGACCCCCTGTTTGATTGCAGGCTGATTACGCGGGGGGAACTGTACGGGGTTGGAGGGTCATAGGCAGGCCATACAGGGGACGGAGTGTGACCAGCGGTTGTGGGGTGATCGGCTGGTTGGTTGCCAAGCGCAGGCCGTATTGTTGAAGGATTGTGCCGAGGATGAGCTGGGCCTCCATCATGGCGAATTGATTGCCGACGCAAACACGCGGGCCTCCGCCAAAGGGGAAGTAGGCATATTTGGGAATGTTGGCCTCATTTTCAGGACTGAAGCGCTCCGGACGGAAGGCATCTGGCTCATCCCAGTAACGCTTGTCGCGGTGTACGGCGTACATGCTGGTCATGAGGAAGCTGCCTTTGGGGATGTGATAGCCACCCAGTTCGAAGTCTTCCAATGCGATGCGAGTGGTTGCCCAAGCGGGCGGATAGAGGCGCATCGATTCTTTGATGACCATTTCAAGGTAAGGCAGTTGGGCAAGCTGCGGCAGGGTGAGTGGTGTGGTGGTATAGGGTTGTAATTCGGCGACCAGCTTCTGCTCGACTTGGGGATGTTGGGCGAGCAGGTAGAACGTCCAACTGAGAGCATTGGCGGTGGTTTCGTGGCCGGCGATGAAGAGAGTCATGGCCTCATTGTGTACCTGCCTGTCGGACATGGGGTCGCCGGTTTCTTCGTCGGTTGCCATGAGCAGCATGGAGAGAAGATCTCCTTTGTCTTCTTGTATGGCGCGGCGTTCGTTGATGATAGCCGTGATGGCTTCATCGAGGGTTCGAGCTGCTTCCCGCCGCCGCCGGTTAGCTTCGGTGGGCAGATAATCCGCCAAGCCAAAGGGCTGCATGACACGCTGTGCGGTGGCTTCGATACCAACCGAGATAGCGCTGCCGAGGGTATCGGCATGGGCGGTGACATCGGTATCGAACAGAGTTTTGGCGACGATACGCATGGTGAGGCGCATCATCTCGTGTGCGATGTCATATTGTTGCGCTGGTTGCCAATCCGCGATCATCTGTCGGGTGTAATCGACCATGACATCCGCATAAGACGAGATGCGCTTAAAGTGGAAGGCCGGTTGTACGAGGCGGCGCTGGCGTTTGTGCAATTCATCTTCGCTGGTGAGTAAGCCCTGACCAATGATGTCTTTGGTAGCACGCTTGAGAGCGGGGCTTTTGTGAAACTTGTCGGGATACTTCGCCAGCATAAACTGGATATGTTCGGGGTTGTTCAGTTGGTAGATGTGCCGCGTGCCCAACCGGAAGTGGACAATATCGCCATAGCGATCCCTATTTTCGGTGACGAATTTCAGACGGTCACCCCTCAGAAAAGATAGATTACCAAGAACGGGCAATCCTTTGGGGCCGGTTGGATATTTGCTCATGCTGCTACCTTTGATAGACATTCTGTGTTTTTATATACACTGTGTACATAAATGATAGGCATGATTCATTTGCGGGTCAATTCAGATTGATGAGCGAAGCGTAAAAAGTTTGTAAATTGGCCGTGAAAGCATGATCAGGTTTGAGTGCGCCACGGCTGCCGCGCCAGTACGGTGGCCGGGGTTTGGCCGTGCGCAGCTTGTTCGGCGCGGCGGGCAAGGCGGCGGTTGGCCTGTTCGTGTATTTCATGGATGTGAACGCCTTTTTCTTCGATGGCGATCTTCAGCCAGTGTTCGCCATTTTCAGCGGTGGCGAGGCTGCCGCTGCCATACGCGCCGGTGAGCGTATCATCTTCCCACATGGCGGTGAGGATGAGCGCGCCGCCCTCGATCCAATCCATGTAGTAGTTGGGCGAACTGATGAAATCTGGTTCATCGACGACCCGCTCCATTTTGCAGAGATCGGGGCGGAGGTGAAGGAGATAGGCGGTTTCCAGCTCACAAGCGTGTCCCATGCCACCACGCGGTGAACGGCGGTAGGCTTCCAAAGCAGGCGCGCCGAGATGACCGGAGGTGTGCAGCCATGTGGTGGCGGCGAAGATGTGATGGTGCGCATCCCCGGCGTATTTGACGGTGTTGTGGAGGAAGGAACTGTTGCCGCCATGCCCGCTGATGAGATAGAAGCGATCTGCGCTACGAGCGACTAATCCGTCGATCACTTCCAGCAGGAAATCCTCGAAGACTCGCCCGCCCATGTTCAATGTACCGGCGAACGAGTCCCGGTACATGCTGACCCCGTAGGGCAGCGCAGGCAGCATTTCGGCGGCATCCGGCAAGGCGGCAACGGTGCCTGCGGCGATGGCATCAATGATGATGGTATCGGTGCTGAGGGGGAGGTGATAGGCGTGCTGTTCGGTGTGCCCGCAGGGGATGAGGATGACCCGCTGCGGGGTGGCAGCCAGAGGCGCTGGTTTGTTCTGCGGGGTGTTGTGTGGCAGTTGTAATTGGCGGATGGTGCTGGTTTGTAGGGATTCGGTTCCGCTGTGAACGACGAATAGGCGAGTGAAACCGTCTTCGACAAGACCGCTGAAGATGCCGGTGATGACGCGCTGCAACATGTTTTCGGAGACGGGCGCTATGCTGCCCGCCCAGCCATAGGGGAGCGCAGGGAGCAGACCGATGTGGTCGGTTTGTAGGTGAGCCGCG
>JAFLCH010000259.1 GCA_017303775.1 Anaerolineae bacterium
CCTTCCCACCCTCCGAAGCCCAACCGGGAGCAGTAGGCGATGCAGCATATACCCCATTGGTCGAAGTGGAGGGGGTGATTTATAACGCTCCGATTGTCGCCTTTGGGGTGACGGCAGACGAAATTGACTTCTGCGAAGGCAACCCGGATCGCAGCCATGTGCATGATCTGGCGCTGGCGATTTGCCCAGAAGAAGGGACAGTGCTGATGCGGTTGGCGCAGGGTTTCGGCTTCGGACGGGAGATTTTTTACGTTAGCCCAGATGCCAGTGACCCGACAGCGGCAGCGTTGGAACAGGCCATTTACGCCCCACGATTGGGCGAAACCTTCGGACGCGCTGATGCGCCCCTGTTCCTCGCCATTAATGGCCCACGTGGGCGAGATAACCCACTGCGGCAGGGACTGGAAAGCGCGCTCGTAGGGGAAGGTTCACCCCGCAGCCTGTTGGCCGAAGTGCCGGGATTTTCGAACCATTACAGCCCGCTTTGGGATGTGCGTATGTTTCAGTGGACGGCAGAGGCTATCGAACGCGGATACCGCACACAAGTCATCGACACAGCCTATCAATTCCCGCTGTTCGAGGCGGCAGGTTGGCTCACCAATCCAGCGGGTGGAGCGATTGAGGCGAGTGGTATGATCGTGAACTGTCCGGTCATCTTCCGCGCACAGTAGCCAATGACCGGACGCAGAACACCTTAAGGCGCGTGAATGCGCAGCTTCCAGCCCAACATGATGAGGGTGATGCCGAAGAGGATGGCGTAGACGGCGACAATGGTCAGCAGGGTGAGGATGCCGCCACCGGGGAAAACAATCAGCAAGACACCGAAGAGGATGGAAGCGAGACCCCCGAGGCCGAGCCAGAACTCGCCCTCAATTTCCTTACGCAGTTGGATGGCGGCGACGATTTCAAAGAAACCGGTCATGATGGCCCATCCGGCAATCAGGAAAAGGACGGTCAGTGTGGTCAGGCCGGGGAAGAGGAGCGCGCCGATGCCGGCAATCATGCTGACAAAGCCCTCGAGGAGATGAATCCACCACTGCTTCTGGGTACGGTTCTGGATGGCTGTCCAGACCGCGCCGAGTCCATCGGCAACAGCATAGACGGCAAAGAGAAAGATGAAGCTCTGGAGCGCGAGGCCGGGATAAAACACGGCCAACAAACCAAATAGAATCGCAAATACCCCACGGAGCACTACCACCCACCAGTTTTTTGCCAGTAAAGTTAGCATAGCGAACCTCCGAATAAGATTGTGATGCGAACGATGATCAGCATACCGCGCTGAAAGATGGTGTGCAACGAAGTCGGGTATCCTTCGTAAAGGAGATTAGCAGTGTTGTATTCACCGTGGAAAACGGGAGGTTATGATGAGCCTGATTGGCAATGTGGTGTGGTTAATTTTTGGCGGACTGCCGGCGGCGATCGGTTATTTCCTTGGTGGGGTGCTGATGTGCCTGACCGTGGTGGGGCTGCCCTTCGGTGTGGCGGCGATTAAGCTGGCGGGGGCGACGCTGACTCCCTTCGGTAAGACGTTGAAATCGCAGCCGGGGGGTGAAGGTTGTCTTTCGACCTTTTTCAACATCCTGTGGCTGCTGCTGTTCGGCTGGGGAATCGCGCTGATTCATATATCAGGCGGGCTGCTGCTGGCGATCACAGTGGTGGGGCTGCCGTTCGCGCAGCAGCACTTCAAGCTGATTCCGGTGGCGCTGTTCCCATTCACCTACCGGTTGGAATAAGCGACGCTCAGGCGTTGACCGGCACGGCGAAAATGGGCGGGGTGGAAGGGCCGTCGGGGTTGGGGCTGCCCCCCTGCGGTTCGATGGATACACCGAGAGCGGCGTATTCGTTGTAGGGTTTTGGCATCTGGACAACGATGTAGTTGGCGGTCTGCGGGTCATCAACACGGAACAAACCGGCACTGTGCGCCCCGTCCGAGTCGATCAGCCAGAGTTGGAAGGTCTGGTCGGTGGTGATGGTGGGCAGATTGCTGACCCGAATCACGCCGCGCGTTGAATCCGAACCGACGACCATTTCACCGCTGGCAGCGACGGCTTCGGAAGGGGCGACGAGCAGGGTGATGTAGCCGGTTTGGGCGGTGATCTGGTTATAAAGCTGTTCGGCGGGGCTGCGCTGTAAGAGGAGCGTGGCTGCCCCAAAGACAAGGGCAATGACCGCCGCAACCGCGACCAAGGGCAGCCATGGCGTGATCTTGCGACGGCGATTGAGCTGCGGGCGCTGTAGGCTGGCGGCGGATGGAGGGGTACGCTGTGCAGCAAGGCGCTGGCGGAGGTCATCTTGCAGATGTGCCGGGGCCGGACGCGCCGGCACTGACAGCACAAGCTGATCGGTAACCGCCTGATACCCGGCGAGCAGGCGGCGCGCTTCAGCATCGGCGGCGAGCAAGGCTTCAACCTCGGCGTGTTCATCCGGATCGAGCGCACCGAGCGCATAAGCGGGTATCAGGTCATAGAGTTCGTTCTTATCCATCGCAGTCTTGGTTCTACTTCATTACTACTTCAGCACATGTGATCGTGATCAATTAAGTAAGGCTTCAAACGACGGTTTGTTGCAAGAAACTATCTTTCATTACGATTCCGAGTCCGATTTCGGATTTATAAGCACTTCCGTACCCCACGCGCTGCGCAGCTTTTGCATGCCTAAACGGATGCGCGTTTTCACTGTGCCGAGCGGGATGCGGCGGGTTTCGGCAATATCGGTGTGTGACATGCCGTAAAAGTAAACGAGTTCGATCAGTTCGCGTTGATCCGGCGGGAGTTCGTTGAGGGCTGATTGAAGGGTGCGGCGCAGATCACCGCCTTCGACGGTAAGCACATTTTCCCAGAGCGACGGGTCTTCATCCATGAAGAGCAGACCGGTTTGTGGCTCACGGCGCAGGCGCTGGCGATAGTGGTCGATGGCGAGGCGGCGGGTGACGGTGAGTAGCCATGTGATGAAGCGGCCTTTTTGCGGGTCGTAGGTATAGGATTTGTTCCACAAACGCATGAAGGTATCTTGCGTGACTTCTTCGGCGGCCATCTGGTCATTGAGGACACGGTAGGCCACTGAATAGACGAGATTAGCATACTGCGCGTGCAGGGTGAGGAGCGCGTCTTCATCCCCTGCCTGTACCCGCCGGAGCAGGTTCATTTCATCGTTGGGACTCATACAGATATTTTTCGCACCTATTGCCTCAGCAGGTAGTATAGCATAGGTTGGATGCGGCGGAGGGCGAGGCACTTCGCCGCCCTATTTGATTCAACCTATCGATGCGATGATCAGTTACCGGTGACCAAGCCGGGGTAATCGAGGAACATGACTTCCAGCGCCAGCCGCAAATTCACGTTGGTGCTGAGGTTCTGGGCGAGGGTGCGGGTGGCCTTGAGGGCGCGGACGGCGTCGTCCGGCACGGTGTGGTGCGCGAGTTGTTCCAGCCCTGCGAGGCGATCCCCGTTGGCGGGGGGAATACCGGCCTGCTGGTTGAGCAGCAGGAGATCGCGCCAGTAACTTTGCCAGAGTTCGAGGAGCGGGTAGAGGGCTAACTTGTCTTTGCTGAGATCATCGGCAATTTCAAAACGCTGGGCGCGGGTGAGAGTCAAAATTTGTTCGAGGAGGTCGAGCGCCTGCGCCCGCTGCTCCAGAATGGACGGGTCTTCGAGCGCGCGGATGGCCCAACCCATGCGGCCACCGCTCAAACGCGCCAGCAGGTCAGCCTGTTCAGGGGACGCGCCGCGATGCTGGATGAGGGCATCCCGCACCGAATCGGCGGGTAAGGGACGCAGTTGAATGACCTGACTGCGGCTGGTGATGGTGGGAAGCAGGGACTCGGTTGATGGGGCGAGGAGGATGAGCACTGCCTGTGGCGGCGGTTCTTCCAGTGTTTTGAGGAGGGCATCCTGTGCCTGCGGACGAGCGTGATCGAAGTCACGGAAGATGGCGATGCGGTAGCGGGCTTCGTAGGGTTTGAGGGCGATGCGGCTGGTGATGGCACGGACTTCCTCGATTTTGAGCGCGCCGGTTGAGGAATCCAATTCGGAATACAGCATGTCGGGATGATTGCCGCTGGTGATGCGCTTACAGGCGCTGCACACCCCACACGGGCGGGCGGCTTCATCAGCGTGGGTGCAATTGAGGGCCATGGCGAAGGCACGGGCTAGAGTCTCTTTACCAATCGACTCGGTGCCGACGATGAGATAGGCGTGGCGAGTGCGCCCGTTGGCGATGCCTTTGCGAAGATGTTCGATTGCCCAGTCGTGCCCATAGACGGGCCAGTGATGTGTCGTCATGGTGTTTATTATACCGTTTTCCGCGCCGCTGAATCAGGGTCAGGCTGTGGGTGGTGGTTGGCGATAGACTGCTTCAAAGATCATATTCGCCATATCGCGGGGCGAATAGGTGTTGGGGTTTTCCGACCACCAGACGATCAAGCGGACAATCGCGCCGGCCATGTACTGCGCCAGAAACTCCGGCGGCAGATTTAACCCGGCAGAATATAACCCGGCGCGGAGGTTTTCTTCATGGATGGCGGCTAGATAGTTCTGGTAATTTTGGAGCAGTCTGGCGCTGCCGGAGCTGCCCATCATGGTCACAATCCCTTCGCGCATCATCCACGCATATTCAAAGATCATGACCCATGATTGATATTCCCGTTGCGGCGATGGAAGTTGATGCACTTTGTCATCTACATCCTTGCGCCACAGTTCGGCGGTGTGGTGTACGACTGCCCAGACAATATCATCCTTATCACTGAAATGCACATAAAATGTGCCGTAACCCACGTCGGCGTATTCGGTGATGGCTTTGATGGTGAGCTTGTGGTAGCCATATTCGACGAGCAGTTCAGCAGCGGCGGCCATTAGTAGGTCGCGGGTGAGGTTACGACGGCGTTCGAAGCGGGTGATCGCTGGTGTGTTTAAAATTGACATGTGTTCAAAACCGATAAGTTGACGCGCATTTGTGAATATTTTAACATGACTATCAATAACAAGATGTGATTGTAGTGGGGGTTTCCCCAAAGGATGCGATTGTGATTAGCTATCCTCCCGGCGAGCGTTCGGGCGTTGTGGATGTCATCCGTATCATGCTGACCGGCCAAGAATTTGATATGCTGGCCTTCGCCAAAGCGATTCAGGAACAGTATGGCACATTCAGCTTCACCAAGTTTGGGTGGATTGAATTTTACACCATTAGCGACCCGGAACTGATGAATGAGATTCTGGTGCAGCGACCGGAAGCGTTTTACAAGTTGAACTTGATAAAATACGCGCTGGGGCCGTTCTTAGGGAATGGTCTGCTGACGAGCGAAGGTGATTTTTGGAAGCGGCAGCGCAAATTGTCACAGCCGGCGTTTCATGCGCGCCGAATCGAAAACTACGCGGATACTATGGTGGCCTTCACCGCAAACATGCTGGAGGGGTGGCGCGATGGTGAAACGCGGCGGCTCGACCGCGAGATGATGAAATTGACGTTGAATATTGTCGCCAAGACGTTGTTCGACGCGGATGTTTCCCGTGATGCGGATCGTGTGGGGGAACTGCTGACGAATATCCTTGAAGCGTCGAATGACCGGATTAATTCACCGGTGCGGCTGCCGGACTGGCTGCCAACAGCGGCGAACAACCGCATGCACCGCGACATCGCTGAACTGGACGCGATTTTGCAGCGGTTTATTGATGACCGCCGTCGTTCGAATGAAGATCGAGGGGATTTGCTGTCGATGCTGTTGCTGGCACAGGATGAAGACGGCACGGCGATGAACGACCAGCAGTTGCGCGACGAAGCCATGACGATCTTTCTCGCCGGACACGAAACCACCGCCATGGCGATGACATGGGCGTGGTATTTGATCAGCCAGCATCCTGATGTACTGGCGAAATTGCAGGCCGAGACGGACGCGGTGTTGGGAGATCGTCCGGCGACGATGCGCGATTTGGCGCAACTGCCTTACAACGAAATGGTGATCAAAGAAGCGATGCGCTTGTATCCACCGGCACC
>JAFLCH010000026.1 GCA_017303775.1 Anaerolineae bacterium
GAACACCGGACCGGCGGCGAACACGTCGCTGCCTTGGATGGCGCGCCTGAAATCGTCGGCAAATTCGGTTGCGGTACGATAGCGCTCGCCGGGTTCTTTGGCAAGGATGCGCTGCATGACGGTGACGATGGACGAATTCAGGTTTTCGTTCACATCGCGCGGGTTGGGGACAGGCGCGTTGATATGCTTAATGACGACCTGCATGGGTGTGTCGGCGGTATAGGGCTGCTGGCCGGTGAGCATTTCGTAGACCACCACGCCGAGCGAATAGAGATCAGCGCCGTTGGTCACGCTGCTGGAACCGCTGCCCTGTTCGGGTGCCATATAGGCTGGAGTCCCGACTAAGCCGCCGGTCACGGTGAGCGAGGGGAGGGTATCGCCGCTCTGGCTGATCTTGACGATTCCAAAATCCGCCAGCAGAGCATTCCCTTCTTTGTCGAGCAGAATATTGTCCGGTTTGATGTCACGGTGGATGACACCCTGCCGGTGCGCATAATCCAAGGCGTTGGCGACCTGCCGCAGCAAACGGTCGATTTCTGGCAGCGGGAGCGGCCCTTGATCGATGCGGTTGGCGAGGGAGCCACCTTCGATGAAGGCCATCACCAGATAGAGGATGTCGTCTTCAACGCCATAGTCATAGAGGGGGAGGATGTGGGGGTGCTGCAGGCGGGCAATGGTGCGCGCTTCGAGCTTGAAGCGGTCGATGAACTGCTGGTCGAGTCCGGGATGAGGCGGCAGTACCTTGACGGCCACATAACGGTCAATGTCACCCCGGTAGCCCTTGTAGACGGTGGCCATGCCGCCTTGACCGAGGAGCGCCACAATTTCATAACTGCCGAGTTTACGACCTACCAGCGAGGTTGTCACAACCTATTTCTCCTGCCGACCGTTAGCAACCACTAAGACTATACCGCTCGATTATTTCGATTATAAACGAACCTTCAATCCGCTACGACAATAGACTTCCCTGTATCAAGTGTACGTGGGATATACCAAAATCCGATGCTATTGTCGTCGGAAATTTACACTTTCGTGCTTTCGCTCATCATGTCTTAAGCTATGATGATAACGAGAGGGGCATAGGGCAGCCTTTGACGACCAAGGAGTCCGTTTGATATGAGCCGCAACCCAAAACGAGTCACAGCTTCACCACTGCGCAACTTTCTGATTGTGGTTGGCATCGTTATCGCGGGATTCTTCATCATCACCCGGTTGTGTGTGCCGTTCTTCATCAGCGGCGGTGGGAACGCGGATACGCGACCGCTGCCGGGGGATGCTGCACGTTTTTACCCGCTGGCCGAATTGGACGCGATTCAGGAATATGCGGGGGCGAACGCAGAACTCATCTCGATTGATGCCTATTATGTTCGCTCGGACGGGTCGATAGATTTGACTGTAACCAGCTACTACCCTTATGTGAGTTATCAGTTTGTGCGCGAATTGGATGAACCCCCTGCGGATGCACCGCCGGTAGGCGCGGGCGGTTCGACCAGCGGCACATGGTACGAACCGGTCGAAATCCGCGCTTATCAGCCGGGGCAGTGGCGGCGCGTAAGTGGTAGTTCTTTGAGTTACACCTATATGAATCAGGGCATGCAGCGTGAGGTTGACAGCCCTCGCGCCACTCTCCCGTCACCGATTGTGCCGCTGCCGGTCTGCTCTTACGGCGATTTGTGGGATGTGGCGCTGGCGCAGGACGCACCGGCTGAAGCGGTCGCGATCATCGAGTATGACGCGAATGGTTATACTTTTTCGATCAGCGATGTGTCGCTGCGCCTTCAGTTTGATCTGAACTGTGCGTTACGTGATTAATTCTATTTATGAGCCGCGTTGATAATTCACCAGATAGTCGGGAACGGAAATCTCCGCTTCTAGGCGGGGATCGTTGATGATCACGCCTGCCTCCTGCCGCAGCGGCAGTACACCCGCCCAGATGGGTAGAGCATAATCCTCTTCGTCATCACCGGGAGGGCCGCTGCGTACTTTGGCGGATGCGTTTTCGATCTCCACCGCGACAACCGAGGTTGCATCCAGTTCCTTCTGAGTCGGTTTGCGGGAGTCTTCCCAGCGACCGCGCGCCAGATGATCGCTGATGACCACCAGCGCGTGCATCTTGTCGGCGTCATCGGTCAGCAGCCGTCCGCAGCCGAACAAGACTGCCGAGCGATAGTTCATCGAACTGTTGAATACCGAGCGGGCGAAGACGATGCCATCCAGCAGGGTGACGGTGATGCACACGGGGTTGCCGGCCTGAATGTGTTTGAGCAGGCGGCTGGCCTTCGCGCCGTGTAGATAAATCGTATCTTCTTCGCGGGCATGAATCGTCGGAATCACAAATGGTTGGTTGTCGTCGGTGCTGAAGCCGACATGACAGATGAGCGCCTCATCCACGATGGGATAGATGGTCGCTCTGTCGTAATGCCCCCGTTCGGGGATACGGCGAACCCGGTTCTGCTGGTTTTTGGGGAACATAGACCTGCCCTCGCGCTTTTGACGGGTGATATTCATTCGATGCTACGAATATTCGGAATCCACTTCAAGCACCGGATGATACCGCACGCTTGTGTTTTGAAGCATTCATCGCCTGTTAGGGTAGGTTTCAGACCGTTCTTATGTGATTCGATGATCTTGTTGGCTATATGTCAAGAAGATTCGGAGATGAAGGCCGATGAATGCTTTGACGCAGCCTCGCTTGCTCACGTTGGATGATTTGGATCGGGCGGTTCAAGTGCAGTCAGCGGCATTTCAAGATGACCCACTCTGGCAGTACCTTGACCCTGACGCACAGACCCGCCGCCGCCGCTTGCATAAATTCTTTCGCCCTTTCTTCAAGTTCAGCATTCGCAACCAGCAGGCTTATGGCGCGGGTGACGGGTTGGAAGGGGTGGCGGTGTGGAGCTTGCCGGTTCAACCGGTTAAATGGTCTGCCGTCCTGTTGGCTGGTTTCCCCCGTTTGGTCTTTGATCCGTTTATGGTGCAATTTGTGCGGGCAGGCAAGGTCTTTAGCCAGTTTACGCGGATGCAGAAGCAATATGCGCCCGACCCCCACTATTACCTTGAGACGATTTCCGTACTGCCATCGGCGCAAGGTCGAGGGGTGGCTTCCCGATTGGTCAAACCATTCCTCGACCAAGCTGACCAGCAGTCGGTCAGTGTATACACCGAGACGATGACACCTTCAAATGTCGGGCTTTATGAGCATTATGGCTTCAAGACCATGGAAGATTACCGCGTTCCCGGAACAGATTTGCATATCTGGTCATTCTATCGCCCCGCCAATCCACACCGTTGAAGTAGTGATGGGTGCTCGTTCACCAAGCGCTAACCGATTACGGCCGGCACGCGGTGATTTTGGATTCTACGAATATTCAAACTCGCTGCATACCTCGTAACCAGTTACATTAAAGGGGATGTGACCGTATTATCCTGAGCTTACCAAAGCTGTGAAATCCTACAGTAAGGTGTGGCAATCTTTCAGTTATCGGTTAGAGTTTGTAAACAGTTCAAAGGAAGTAGGAAAATGTGGTATTTGGCTGGATGCCACGACTGTTTCGACATAGGTTATGCGTACATCACTTCTATCGACTAAGATTAGTCTTCCTCCGTTGCAGACCGGGCACATCTATCGACAGCGGTTAAACCAGATGATGGTGGTCCGCCCGGATGTCCGCCTCGTTCTCATTTCGGCACCCGCTGGTTTTGGCAAGACTTCCTGTTTGCTGGCATGGTGTCATGATTTGAAACGCAGCGGGAGGCTTGTGATCTGGTACGCACTGGATAAACAGGATAATGATCCGGTGCGCTTTGCGTCGCATCTCAGCAAAGCCTTTCAAAACGCAGTCGGATTAGCCGCGGGTGATGAACTCGTCCCCGGCGCAGCAACCAGCCTCGATGACATGCTGAGCCGCATCATTAATGAACTGGCAGACAATAACCAACGCTATGTATTGGCACTCGACGACTATCACCTGATCACCGCGCCAGAAATTCATGCCGCGCTGAGCCTGATGCTGGAGCATTTGCCACCGAATATACAGCTTGCCATTGCCAGCCGTGCCGATCCGCCGCTGCAATTATCGCGACTGCGGGCGCGTGGGCAAATTGTCGAACTTCGCGCATCTGACCTGCGTTTCGACTCGTCCGAAATTGCCAGCTTCTTCAAACAAGCGCTGGGTGTGATGCCATCAGCCGCACAGATCGAGCGACTAGATCAAACGAGTGAAGGCTGGGCAGCGGCGCTGCGCTTGATGACTCTGGCGCTGTATGACACCCGTCAGAACGTAGATGATGCCGCCATCAGCCGCTTGCTCGGGCGTTATTCCACCGCCCAACAGTACATTTTTGATTATTTTGCCGATGAGGTGTTTACACAACAATCCGAAGCAACCCGCAACTTCCTGCTGGATACCTGCGTCCTCAACCAGCTAACCCCCGATCTTTGCGGTACCCTCACAGGCAGCTGCGATGCGCCGTTGATTCTGAATCGTCTGGCACAAGCCAATCTGTTCCTCATCCCGCTGTCCGAAGCGCAGCCTGTGTATCGCTATCACCATTTAGTCGAGGATTTCCTTCGGCATCGTCTACAGCTAGAGAATCCGGCACGCTTTTCCGAACTGCACCGCGCTGCTGCTGGGTGGTATGAACTGCACAGCGATTGGGTTGAAGCGATTCAACACGCGTTGACAGCGGTGGATTACACTTATGCTGCGTGGTTAATCGAAGCTCATGGTTGGGAGGCACTCACCTCACGGGGGGAGATCATGACCATTCTGAGCTGGCTGCAGCATTTTCCGGACAGCATTCTCAGGCACTATCCGCGCTTGTGTTTGTATTTCTCACGCTGCTTATACCTCACCGGCGAGCTTGAGCGCTCCGAGATGTATGTGCGGCTGGCTATTGAAACCCTCGATGAGAACGAAAGCAACACTCAAGTGCATCAGGCGCTCCGGGCGATAGCCGCCAATTATCAGGCGACGCTGGCCGCTTATCGTGGCGACATTGACGCAGCTCAGACATGGATTGAGCAGGCGAAGGCGTTACGTGACACCGTTGGCGATCTGGATCGGGTTCGTATTGTCAACAGCGAGGGCTTTGTGCATTACTTGCGCGGTGATATTCCGGCGGCGCGCCACGTCTACACCCATGCCCTTGAAATGGCGCAGCAGATTCAACATCACTATCTAACTCTGGATGCCCATTATTACCTCGCACAGATCGATTTACTGGCAGCAGACCTGAGGGCAGTGTGCGAACGCTGCAACGCTCTGCTGGCACAGTACACAAACCCAATCGGCCCTTTGAGTATGATTATGCTGCCGTTGGCACAGGCGTTATTCCAGCAAAATCAGCCAATTGAGGCGGAAGCTATGCTGCGGAACGCGGTCGTGCTGGCTCGACGGTCAAACATCCCCGATGTCGTGTGGTATGGCAGCATGCTTCTGGCGGATATGCTGATGTCTCGCGGAAAAATCTCCGAAGCCAAAGCCTGTATCAGCGAGGCGCGCGCCCGTGTTCGTGGGTATCAAAGCGCTATGATGGGTTCCTTCATTGGCGCGGCAGAAGCGCGGTTGATGCTGCGATCCGATCAGCTACAGACTGCCCTTGATTGGGCGATGCAGTACCAGCAGTCAGCAAAAGCCAGCTACCATCAGGACTACGAAAATCTCACTCTGGCGCACGTCTGGTTAGTGCAAAGGGAATATGAACGCGGACAGGCTCTGCTGGCGCAGCTTATCGCGGATGCACAGTTTGCTGGCCGGGTCAGCACGATTATCGCTGCCGAGATACTGCGGGCGCTGATGCATCAGGCTTCGAACGAAACAGACGCGGCGCTGAACGCTCTCCAACGCGCGCTGGTGTTTGCCTACCCACAGGGCTATGTGTTTTTGTTCCTCAACGCGGGTCAGCCGATGCTCAAACTGCTGCATCTGGCGCTTGAACAAGGCATTGCCCCGGAATATGTAACATCCCTGCTAGAACTAGCAGGACATCCCGACCATACACGGCATCCTGCCGACACGCTGACCGAGCGTGAACTCGAAGTGCTGAAATATATGGCGCAGGGGGCGAGCAATCAGGATATCGCCGATGCGCTTGTCGTCAGCCTCGGCACCGTCAAAAGCCACATTCACCACATCATGGACAAGTTGGTTGCTCAGAACCGCACGGAAGCCGTTGCCAAAGCGCGCAGCTTGAACATCCTCTCTGACTGACTTTCCCCCAAATCTAACTTCTGGTTGATGACGGCATCCGGTGGTTTACGACTATCGTGAGGATAGTTGGTTAACTATCTATTGATGACAGATTGACCCATGAACAAGCATCTTCAAGAGCGCATAGAGGCTATTCTGGCCCGGTATAACACCGTGACTCTGGCAACTGGCGGGCAGGCGGGACCCCAGATCAGCGATGTGTCGTATCAGGCGAAACATCTCCGACTGTATCTGTTCATTCCACGCAGTTCGGATCACCTGTTCAACTTGGAAACGCAGCCAGAAGTTGCCCTGCTCACACCGGCATGGCGGCTGCACGGGCGCATGGTTGCGACAGACAACACGGTCGCACCTCATGACTGGCAACGTGCTGTGTTGGTGGAGCCAATCCGCCTGCACATTCTGAGCGAAGACGGACAAAACACACTCGAAACGATCGACTTCTAGAGGAGACAATTGTGGGAATCAAAACATTAACTCATTCGTCAGCTATTCGTGAAAACACGCCGAAAGCGCGTGACCGTGGACTACTCCGCCGCTTAGGAATGGGGTTCCTAAAGCTGCTGGTTGTTTTGGCAGCACTGATTAGTGGGCTGCCGTTGATACTCCTGTTCTTCGTCACGTCGGTTCCATTCTGGCTTTCGCTGCTGTTGGTCTTGGCCGACGTTGGCATCCTGTTCGTGCTGCTGCGGGTAGAACGTACTGCTTGGGTATCGGCTGGCGCTTTGGCGGGTTGGGTGATCGTCTCATTAGTGGCTGTTGCCCTGTCACAGTGGTTCGCTTCGACCCCTGCCATCACCGACGAAAATGGGCGAGTCATCCCCGGCAGCGTCGCCACGCTGGAAGTGGTTGAACTCAATGGTAGTCAGCAGTGGGTGACTATTCGTGGCAACAATAGCGATAATCCGGTGGTGCTGTTCCTAGCAGGCGGCCCCGGCGGCAGCGAATTGGTTATGACGCGGCGTTATTTGAGGGCGCTCGAGGAACATTTCGTTGTCATCAATTGGGATCAACCGGGCACAGGCAAATCCTATAACGCGCTTCCGTCCGATGCGCTAACACCCGAACGTTATGTTGCCGATGCCTACTCACTGACCCTGTATCTGCGCGAGCGTTTCGGTGAGGAGAAAATCTACTTGCTGGGCGAGTCGTGGGGCAGTGTTCTTGGTGTCTGGCTCGTGCAGCGTTCTCCTGATCTTTTCCACGCGCTGATTACGACCGGGCAGATGGTCGATATTGTCGAAAACGACCAGTTGATGTATGAGAGCGCCGTCCGCTTGGCGATTGAGCAGGGTCGAACAAACACCGTTGAAAATCTGCGTCAAGCCGGCGAGCCGCCATATTCCGGCGATGTGTTGATCGGCAGCTTCATGCCCATGAACAGTGTCATCAACGACTATATGAATGCCAATGCGCACGGCGAAGGCACAGGGCATACCCTGATGTTGGACTCGCTTGCAGCGCAGGAGTATGGTCTGCTGGATAAGATTTACTGGCTGCTGGGGTTGGCGCGCACATTTGCGACAGTTTATCCGCAGATTTATGATGTCGACTTCCGCACACAGGCGACCCGTCTGGATGTGCCAGTCTACCTGATTAAGGGGCGCTACGATCTGAACGCGGTTAATTCGCTCACAGAGGAATACTTCGCGTTGCTACAAACGCCGCACAAAGAGCTGATCTGGTTCGAAGATTCGGCGCATACGCCGTTGTGGGATGAGCCGGCGCACTTTGTTGATGTGATGGTCAACACGGTGCTAGCGCAAACACTGCCGCCAGCGCCGGATACCAGCACCTTTCCCAGCTATTTTGACGCACAAATACCGGCTTATCTGCGCGAATACAACATTGCCGGGGCCGTGGTCGCGGTAGTCGAGAACAGTGAACCTGTACATCTGGCTGGATATGGGTTTGCCAATCTGGAAGCGCGTGTACCGATGGATGCCACACAAAGCATCTTCCATATTGGTTCTGCTGGCAAAACGTTCACCGCAATCGCAGTAATGCAGTTGGTCGAGCAGGGGTTAATTGACCTTGATGCAGATGTCACCACCTACATCGATTTCGATATCCCCGCGACTTATCCAGAATCGATTACCATCCGCCATCTGCTGACACATACCTCCGGCTTTGAAGCGCATGACCTCGGTATAATCCGGTTTGATTCCGCTTTGCTCCCCGTAAGCCGCGATTATCTCACCCACAATCTGCCCGATCGAGTGCGTCCACCGGGAGCAGCTATCGGCTACTCCAATTACGGAATGGCACTGCTCGGCTACGTGATCGAGCGTGTATCGGGTATGTCTTTGAGTGATTATTTGGATAGCGCCATTCTTGCGCCGCTGGCGATGA
Organism: Anaerolineae bacterium; assembly: GCA_017303775.1. GTDB lineage: Bacteria > Chloroflexota > Anaerolineae > Aggregatilineales > Phototrophicaceae > CFX2. Next base: position 8,565 of record JAFLCH010000026.1, read on the forward strand.
CCCATAGCTCAGCACAAATCGCACCGCCAGACGATGTGTTGAGTGACATGGCAGTCGGTTATTCGGGCATGCAGCCCCAACCCACGGAATATATTGCCGCGTTTGGGGCTGCGCCGGTTCGTTCAACCGCTGCGGATATGGCAAATTACATGATCGCCAACCTGCAACTGGGACAGTTGGGTGATACGCCAATTCTACAGCCAGAGACTGCTCATGCCATGCAAACACAGCAGTTCAGTGTTGCATCAGGACTGAACGGGATCGGTTTCGGTTTCTATGAGATGAGCCGCAACGGAGAACGTATTTTAGGGCATTTGGGAACGACCAATTATTTTCACACACTCTTGCTGCTGTTCCCGGAGCGGCAGCTTGGCATCTTTGTGTCGTTCAACTCTGCGGAGGGCGCGCAAATTCTGCGAAGTGGTGGGCACTTTATGGACGATCTACTGAACCACTTTTTCCCACAGACGTTCACCGCTGTGATGCCGCCTGCTGATTTCACCCGACATGCCGACGACTATAGCGGCGTGTATTTCTGGAATAATCGTTTTGGACAGACAACGATTGAGAAACTGCTATCGCTGCCTGAAACGGTTACGATCAGTATCACAGACGACAACCGGCTCCGCGTTGAAAGCGGCGGCATCGGGCGCACCTTCACCGCGATCGAACCAGATCGATTCATTCGCAGCGACGGCCACGATTTGCTGGTATTTCATCGGGATGAAACGGGGCAGGTCGTAAGTGCTTCGCTGAACAGCCGTGCGGTCTTTACGCTGGAGCGGCGATCTTGGTATGAGACCCCTTCGCTAACCATTGCCACGCTAATCGTCACCGTCATCATTTTTCTCGTCGGGCTAATCATAGTTGGCAGCGTGCTTCGGTATGCGGGTAGCGGCGCTTCAACTATGGCGGCAGTCGGTCAGTGGAGCGCGCTGTTGATGTCTCTGTTGAATCTGGCGTTTATCATTGGGCTGGCTGCCCTGATGCCCGGTCTTTTAAAAGGGGAGTCCTCTGAAGTACTGCTGCGGTTAGTCTTGGCGCTGCCTATGATAGCGCTTGTGCTCGTGCTCGTCTTGACGGGTGTTACAACTATGGAATGGATTCACAATACCGGCAGTCTATGGATGCGGTTTCAACAGACTGCGCTGTTCATAGCAGGGGGTGTGTTCGCGGCTGTTCTATACATATGGAATCTGCTTGGCTGGCGGCTCTAACACATCAAGGATAGAGCCTGCTCCTTGACTGTCATTTCGTTTGCCCCCTATCGTTGATTGTATGATTTGGGGGCAAATAGTCGAGTCGCACTCCCCGCATAATCAAAGAGGTAGGCGGTGCTCAGCAAACCTCTACATCAGTTGTCTTTGCGAAGTCCCATAAGTTGCTACTGAGTGATTAGGTTGTTTTAGAATAGAGCCTATCTCATCACCGTGGTTTTCAGTGTTAAATTCTCCCATAGAGCGGGGTTGGGCAAAAACGAAGCTGAGGTAAGGCGGTAGGGATGTGCCTTACCTCGTAGGGAGTACACTCAGGCCAGCAGCTGGTCGATTTCAGCCAGTTCGGCTTCGCTCAACGTCCAACTTGCGGCAGCGGCGTTGGCCTCGATCTGTTCCACGCGCGTCGCGCCTGCGATCACCGATGTGACCACCGGCTTCGCCAGCAGCCAGCCGAAAGCCAATTCGAGAATGGTGTGACCTTTTGCCTCGGCGAAGCTAATCAGCTTTTCGACGGTGACGAGATTTTGCTCGCTCAACCATGTCGCGTTTCCGCTCAGGCGTGTCCCTTCTGGTGAAGGCTGACCCTGCCGGTACTTGCCGGTCAGCAGGCCGCTCGCCAATGGGAAGTAGGGCAGGAAGCCAATCCCCAGTTCGGCGCAGGCTGCCAATACGCCGTTTTCCGCTTCGCGCTTCAGCAGGCTGTATTCATTTTGTACACTCACGAAACGTGCTGCGCCCGCTTTGACGGCGGCTTCACTGTCGCGGATTTGTTCGGCGGAAAAGTTGGAGCTGCCGATTTCACGCACCTTGCCCGCTTGCACCAGTTCGTTTAGCGCTCCCAGCGTATCCGCGATGGGCACATCGGGGTCGGGTACGTGCAGTTGGTACAGATCAATGTAATCTGTGCCGAGCCGCTGCAGGCTGGTCTCGACCGCTGTACGGATGTAATCCGGATGTGCGCCGCGTCCTTGCCCTTCCATCAAGTTGCCGAACTTGCTGGCGATGATCACATCCTTGCGCCGGCTGCCCAACGCCTGCCGGATGAAGTCTTCGCTCTGCCCATTACCGTATATATCCGCCGTGTCTAAGAAGTTGATGCCCTTTTCCAACGCCGCGTTGATGACCGTCGCTGATTGGGCTGCGTCGATGCGCCGGCCAAAGTTGTTGCAACCTAACCCGACGACCGAGACCGACAATGAGCCGATTTGCCGTTTTTCCATGCTTGGAACTCTCCTCCGTTGTTCTGCATACGAAAGGCGGAAGTGTAACCAGTTAATGAAGGTCTGTCATATGCTGTACCGAGTCCAATCCAACGCGTTTCAACCGATTCGCACCGGCCCCAAGCCGATTTGTTGGTCAGGCGTTTGCCCCGCTTGACTGACAATCAGTTGAGCCGCGCCCTGCTGCGGGTTGGCGTACACCGCGAGGCTGATCCACCAGTCGCCGCTCTCCGGGTTGGCGGGTAAGGGGATCAGTACGCTGTCGCCAATGGTGCTGCCCGGCTGCCAGCAGGTGGTCGGGTAGCGGATATCCCCGCCCGGCTGCCACGCGGGAACGCTGTAGGTCTGGCCGCCGGGGCTGACCAGCACTGCCCCGAACCAGAAGGGACTCAGCGGCTGGTCGATGCCCTGCCAGTGTAGATTCAGCCGCAGCGCGTCCCCTTCCATCTGCGCGTCCCACCCGCTCAGGCTGAACAGCGGCGCGTCTGTGGTCAGGCTGAATGTGGCGTCAACTGCGCGGCTGGCGCTGACTAGTGGGGCAGGGGGTGGCGGGGTGAAGCTCGATCCCATCACGTTCAGGCTGCTCAAAATGGCGAGGGTGCCGATGGCCTGCGCCGCCGTCATCATTGCCCAGCCGCGCGCTGGCGATGCGCCTTCTGCCCACCGCAGCGCCTGTACCGCCGTCACCAGCAAAAAGGGCGAGAAGAACAGCCAGACGCGCCCGGTTTCACCGCGTGCCGTGCCGCTAATGGAGAGGATCAGCATCATGAACAGCAGCGAAAGGTTGAGCACGGGCACTGACAAATCTTTACGCCCCCGCCACCAGCGTATCACCCCGTACAGGCTCAACGCCATCAGCCCCAGCCCGCTCCACATCACCCAATCCCATGGATGGTACACCAACCAGAACAGGTAATTGCGGCTGATGCCCAGATGGAACTGCATCGAGGTTTCTAGGAGGTCGAAGAAGGTCTGCCCCGTCAGCAGCCAGAAGATCACCCACGGGACGAGCAGCCCCGCCCCGAACCACAACCCGACTTGAACTGCCTGCCACAGGTGCTGCCGCCGCGCCAGCAGCACATCCACCAGCGTGTACAGACCGAGGAAGGCGGGCAGCGGAATCAGCGCGAAATTGGTGAACAATCCCAATCCGGTCACCAACCCGCTCAGCGCCAGCCAACCCCCACCTCGCTGCCCTTCCAACCCGCGCACCAGCAGCCATAACGCCAGCACGCTGAACAGCGGATACAAGGTGCTCCATGAGCCGCCAAAGCCAGTCAGTCCGGGGATCAGCGCGTAACCCATGACCACCAGACGCGCATCATCGCCGACCACCCGCTTGCTCAGTGCATACAGCGGCAGGATGCTCAGCGCCGACCACAGCGGCATCAGCATCCCGAAGGTCGCCGAAGCCCATTCTTCCGGTGGATAGTTCAGCAGATCAAAGTTCTGGCATTGATAGGGCAGGAGGACACGGTACAGGGTGGCACTCAAACCCGGCGCTTGACCAAAGGTGCGGTTCAGCAGTTCATACCATGCGACCGAACCGGGCGGCACATTGCGCATATGCCCGCCGAACTTATCCATCACGGCTGTCCAGTTTTGCCACTCGCCGCCTGCCCAATCGATATGGTTGGCCGCCCAGTGCGGGCCGGTGCCTAGCAGCGCTGTCGTGCGGACGAACAGCGAGTAAAATGGGTTGCCGCCGTCATGAATCGCCGTTCCCATCAGACCGATGAGTACGGTCCCGGCGATGCTCCAGCCGATGATGACCGCTGCCTTCGCCCCCCGCCGCACCAGCAGCCAGCATCCTGCCAGATAAACGATGAGCGCGCCAGCCAGCGGCACACTGTAGGCTGCCGGCGCGACATCATACTGCCAGCGCCAGCCGTCACCCCCGCGCACCCATTCACTCATATCGAAGCGCAGGATGACCGCCAGCGCCAGCGTGAGGCTGACGGCGATGATGACCGGACGGGAAACAGCTTTCTTCATAACGCACCTGATGACAGCGGGCAAAATCGGCTGTAATGGTAGCGTCCTTCCGGTCGAATGGGAAGAATATCTACGTCAAGAGGTTCAATCTCACGGGGAAATCAGTGGAGATAGGTCGATTGTCTGAACCATCCCCGACAGACTACTCCGCAGGGGATGGTGTTCGTCTATATGCATCAATACAGCGCGTAAGCTTTTTCCAGTTCCTCTCGCAGCACGAGATAACTCTGGTAGCGGCTGTTGGAGATTTCCTTTGCCTCGACTGCTGCCCGCACCGCGCACCCCAGTTCATTGTGGTGGCTGCAATCATTAAACTTGCAGCGTTCAACAAAGGGTGCGATGTCGCGGAAGTAACCGTCTAGCTCCTCCGGTTCAATATCCCATAGTGTCAGCGAGCGCATCCCCGGCGTATCCGCCAGATACCCGCCCATGTCCAGCCGCACCAGCACGCTGTCGCGGGTGGTGTGCATCCCTTCCGCCCGCCGCTGGCTGACCGCTTTCACGGTGCGTCCTAGTCCCGGCTGCACCCGGTTGAGCAAACTGGTTTTGCCCACACCGGAAGGGCCGGTGAAGACTGAAAGGTGTTCTGTGAGTGCCGTTCGTAGTTTATCCACACCGAGGTTATCCAGCGCGCTTGTGTACAGTACGCTGTAACCCATCTTCTCGTATGGCGCGAACCGCGCTTTCGTCACCGAGTTGTCTTCCAGATCCATTTTATTCACGACGATCATCAACCGGTCGATGTCAGATTTTTCCCCCGCGACCAGAAAACGATCCAGCATCCGCAGGTTCGGGGAAGGTTGAGCGGCCGCGAAGATGAACAGCGCTTGATCCGCGTTGGCGATGATCACCTGTTCACGCTCCGCCTCGCCAGCGCCCCGTTTACCCTCGGTACGGACAGCGCGCGAGAGGACACTGCTGCGTGGCAGGACTTCTTCAATGCTTCCTGTTCCATCGGGCAGCCTCAGGATGTGTACCCGGTCGCCGATGGCCGCAATATCAGACGATTGTGCTTCTTCCATCAATCGTCCCCGTAAACGACATGTGATAATTTCTTTTTCCGCAATTTCGACATTGAAGAACCCGCTCTGGTCACTGATGACCAGCCCCTCGATCAACCGCGCTGACTCGTCACTCAAAGGCAATGCTCCTGTGATATATCATTCAAAAGAGGTGATGTAAGCAATAATGTTGTGGCTGCATCTCTATTCTAACGTAAAATATCGCTTTTGTGACAGGTGTCTTGCCGGGTCGTACATTCCGACTTTTGTACTAGAATGACAGGGGTCGAATTGGGGATAGACCCGACCTGTCATCCATACTACTATAGCGATTAAGATGTGATTTTTGTGAGGTTCTCGTGGAAAATCCTGTAACACCCGATGGCATCAACCAACCCACTTCCGAAGCGGTTCCTGCGGCACCAGAGCCTGTTGCCGAACCCGCTCCATCAGCCTATGCTCAGCCGGGAGCTGTGCTGGTCATTCCGCGTGTTTTCCTCAATTATGTGGTGATCGCGGTTATCTTTCTGGCCATTGGCTTGGTCATCGGTGGTGCATCCGTGAACGCCCTTTTCAACGCCAACAGTTTGGAAAATAAGGCGCTCATCGACGAAGCTGCCAAGACGATCGCTCAGGCCATTGGTGGTTCAGGCACGGATACCGCTGCTCTCCAACCCGGTCAATACTATGACGTTAGCTCTGACGATGATCCTTTCCTCGGCCCTGCCGATGCCCCCGTGACCATCATCGAATTTGGTGATTTCCGTTGCAGCTATTGCAAGCGATTCCAGACCGAAACGTTGCAGCCCATTCTGGCTGATTATAGTCAGCAGGTGAAGTTTGTCTTCCGTGACTATCCCATTCTGGGACAAAGTTCGGTGATCTCTGCCCTCGCTGCCCAATGTATGAACGATCAGGGCAAATTCTGGCAGTTCCATGATCTGGCCTACAGTGACCAGCAGAATCTCACCCGCGAACAGTTCATCACCTACGCCGGTCAGTTGAGCGTCGATGTCGAACAGTTCACCACCTGCCTCGACAGTCAGACGCACATCAACGAAATCAGCGCCGATGCTGTCTTCGCCCAGAACCTCGGCGTCACCGGCACGCCCGCGTTCTTCATCAACGGGCGCTTTATCAGCGGCGCGCAGCCCTATGATGTCTTCAAAACCGTCATTGATGAAGAACTCGCCAAGCTCTCTGCCGATACTTCCGATTCGACTTCGTAGTCACTTATGCTATAATGCCGGGGATCAGTGCGTATTCGATCCCCGGTTTTGATCGCTCCCATTGACCTTACTGTTATAATTATCCGAGATTAAGCCTCTCATCTCTGTGAAGACTTAACATGGTCTTTAACGGAATTTAGCGCTTTAATGATAGTATGAATTGACCAAGGGAAGCCCCCTTGTAGATTCAATCAATTGCTATTTAACACTTGAATAACGGACGAGCTTCCAACCGCGTTACACGCTCTTTGACGAAAATTACACGCTTAAAATTGTTGCTCTTGCAAATGAACAACCCATCCAATGCGTTGTAAACGTGTCGTTCGGAGGCTAATGATGTCACATTCATCTGATTTGATTATGGGCGCGCAGACGTTCGAAAACGTCGCTATGCGTGCATTTCTGCAGGAATTGATCGGTAATCTGCGCGGCAAGCCTGCGCAGCTGCTCAGTTTTGAAGATGTTCGGGCGCGCTTGCGCCTTCGCGAAGAATCCTATGGTGGTCTGCAAGAAATCCCTCTCGATTCGATTGTCGGGAGTGTCGGGCGCTATAAGGATTTCACGAGTTCTTTCCTGCCCAAAAGTGCTGTCAATAAAGAACGTTGGAGCCGCATTTACGCCGAATTCTTGGGTAACATGGGGTTGCCACCGATTGAGGTCTACCAGCTTGGTGAGGTCTATTTTGTGCGCGATGGCAACCACCGCGTTTCGGTCGCCCGTGCCCTCGGCAACGAAACCATCGAAGCCTATGTCACGGCGGTCGATTCACCCGTCTGCCTCACACGCTTGATGCTCACCAACCAGATCGATAAAGCGGAAGCCTACATGACCTTTCTAGAAGAATCCGGCTTGCGCTATGTTCCCCAGCACGAAAACCTCATGCTTTCCGAGCCGTCTCGCTACGGGGACTTGATGGGGCATCTCAACCTGCACCGTTCAGTGCTCAGTGAAGCTCAGCACCGTGATGTCAGCTTGGAAGAAGCAGCTAACCACTGGCACCAAACCGTTTATCTGCCGGCTGTCGCTTCCATCCGCCGTTATGATTTGTTGGAACACGCCAAAGGTCGCACCGAAGCCGATATGTACCTGTGGCTCATCGAGCATCTGGGTGAATTAGAACTGTGCTACACCGGCTTGTTGAGTGATGTCACGCCAGCGCTGGCCTCATTCCTGCGCAAACGGCGCTTGCCAGTACCGGATGAACTCCTCCGGGAGGCGGTCTAATCGTCAGGGTGGGCATCCCAAATGACCACCCTGTTTTTTCTCCCTTACGAATGGGCAGGGGCATGTAGCGGTGCTGATTTCTTCCGTTGTTGCGAATTCGCGACACGCTCCCGCGTCGGCAGCACAATCCACAGCAGCATCAGCATCACCACGGCGGACATCAAACACCAAACACAGCTAGCGCCGATCACAAACGGTTCCAAAAAGGTCAGATAGCTCGAAAATGCCACGCCAATCACGCTCAATCCAATGAGGATTTGCTGCCGCCTTGAATGAGCTAGCCTACGCCCGCCGTACCACACACCGAGCAGGCTCAAGTACCCGCCAATCCCGATCACCCCGACTGGTATACCGAATACCCGCGCATAAGGGCTTTGCTGAACCGTGTTGCAATCACCCACGGCGCCGCATACCGCTTCCGTCAAGGTGATTTCGATATAACTCAGGTATGCCGCGATCACAATACCAGCCAACGCCGCCACCGGAAAAATCCAACTCGCCATCTTTTGATGGTCGGATTGTTTCCAGATGCCATAAGCACTCACTCCGAACATCACCAGCACACTCACCGCCAGTGCCAGCACAAGCGGTTCATTCTGCCAACCGGCGATGACCGACGCCGCCAACCCCGCTCCCACCAACGCGAGGCCGCCGACAATCAACTTCCGGTTGCTCAGCACCTGTGTAACTGCTTGCGTGCCGCGTGCTGCCAACCCCGCCACCAGCAGGCTGCCCACCGACACCACCAGAATCACAATTGCCAGTCCATTCGCCACCGGGTCACGCCCTAACCGTTCGCCCAGAGACTCGGTCTCGCTCGGCGCGCTGGTGCTGGCAGTGGGTGATTCGCCTTCAGGGCTGGTGGTTATGTACTCTTCCATTGCCTGCGCGTAAAGACTCTCAATTCCGGGGATGTTGGGCAGGGGAATGCCGCCGTTTTCAAGCCCTTCACGGATGATAATTGGCGCGCGCAGTGGAATATCAATCGCGCCCACCATCACGTTATCGCCGATGATCAACATCGGTACACCGAAGGATTCAATATTCATCGATACCCGCGCGGTGTGCATCCACTGGCTGCCGGACGGAATTGAGGTATTGATGAATAACACACGTAGTTGATCGCCAAACTCGCCCTGTATTCCCGGCCAATGATTTTCAATCACATCCCGGCAGTGCGGGCAGCTTGGCGAGTAGAAAAACACACCTAAAACCTGATCTTCTTGTGCTTGAATAGAACTGAAGCCCATCAAAAAAAGGATCAACATCACCACTGTGATGCGCCATCGTTTCCCAACGTCCACGACAACCTCCTGCTGCGGAACACATATACGTCATTCCGCTAGTCTAGAACATACAGTTCTCTCTTGTCAGCCGTCATAGATCGTGTTTTTGTAGGAGCTTTGACACCTTCTGCGGGGTAAACAAAAAACCAACAATTTGTTGGTTTCATGCAGTAGAGGTTGTGGGCGCGCTAGGATTCGAACCTAGAACCAATCAGTTATGAGCCGACAGCTCTGCCGTTGAGCTACGCGCCCGATTGAGCTGGATTTGAGAGCGGGTAACCGGATTCGAACCGGTGACAAGACCTTGGAAGGGTCGTATGTTACCACTACACCATACCCGCATGTCGCCTATTATAAGCAATTTTTTTGAATTTGTTAAGTCGGGGCGGCGGGATTTGAACCCACGATCTCTTGCTCCCAAAGCAAGCGCGATGCCAGGCTTCGCTACGCCCCGAAGTTTTGTGCATTCTACCACTGACTTTTGCCGCTGTCCATCCGTGCTTCTGGCCGCGATTCTATCGCCTGCCTTTGCGTTTATCCGTCGGTTTCGGCTCACCCCCGAACAGCATCAACCACTCGTCCACCTCATCTGCTGAAAGATGAACTTCCGCCGCCTCTCCCGCATCAACTTTGCGCGGCGGTGGCGCTTCCAACAACCGCGCAAATTCCTCTGAATGGAGCGTTTCCATCCGCCGCCGTCGTGCCGTTGCCATCACATCATTATCGGACGACACCACTACCCACCCGCGCGGATCAGGAATCTTGTTGATGCGTTCCATCATCACCCGATCTGCTGTCGATCGTCCGGACGCGAACACCACCTGCACACTCCGCGTCGACATGCGCGAACTTCCCCCCGGCAGCCCGTAATCGAATACCACCAGACAGTTCTTGCCTGTGCGGGCGGCAAATCCGGCTAATTTTTGTACCAGTAGGGCTTCATCATTCGGGTCGTCGAGTGAAATATCGGGCAGCTTCCCGATCAGGTTATGACCGTCAATCATATATGTCATATGTTAATCCCTCTCCACTCCCACACCCGTCATCACTATAACATGGACGTACCTGCCTCCTCAATATGACCACTCCACTGCGCCCCACATTACACCGATTCTAACCATTTTCTAACCGCTTTATTGCCCAGCTTTTCGGCCTGTGTTAATATCGCAGGGGTGGGGCATCTGGGGGATTACCACAAAAGAGGACATTATGCGGCGTCGTTCGCTCATTACTTTCATTTTTCTCAACGTCTTAATCACGCTGGCTGTGGTCTATGCTGCCACAACGCTGCTCAATACCGGCTCGCCACCTTCCACCACCAATCAGGTGGTCATCACGGTGCCTATTCTCGTCACCGCCACCACCGATCCGAATCTGACTCCCAACGTGCGCATCATCACCGCCACGCCGCAGCCCGGAACGGTCATCCTGCCCACCGGCATCGTCGATGCCTCCAGCGCGCTCACAGCCACCATTCCCCTCTCCACCTTTGACGCCCAATCGCTCAGCGCTACCGGCGCGGATGGTCAGCCTGTTCCGGCTTCCACACTCTTGCCCGATGGCTGCATCATTCATACGCTGGTTTCCGGTGATACGCCCTTCGGCATCGCTGTACAATACGGCGCAGATCCCTTCCGCCTCATGGAAGTGAACGGTCTTGATGATGTCGCGGCGTCTTTGCTCCAAATTGGCGACACCCTCATCGTCCCGCTGGAAAACTGCCCCCTCTCCGGCCCTATCACCACACCCGCCCCCACGCTGGACGAAACCCCCACCGTGGAAAGCGGTCTGGCGGAAGCCACTGCCGAAGCCACCGCCGAGGTGACGCCGACACCCACCCTCCGCCCCACGCTCACCTTGCCCCCCACTGCGGCCAATGCACAGGTTGAGATCGCCGAAGTGGTCGGCGCGGGTAACATCAACACGGAAGGCATCATCATCCGCAACAATGGCAACAACGTGAACCTCAAGGACTGGAAGATCAGCGACTCGCAGGGCAACACCTACACCTTTACCGAGCGCATACTCTTCTCCAACGGTCTGGTGACCATCTACAGTCGGGTAGGGCAAGACACCGCCATCGCGCTCTTCTGGAATCGCACGCAGCCCGCCTTTGAACCCGGTGATGTGGTGACGCTCACCGACAATCAGGGTCGTGTACAGGGCAGTTTCCGTCTGCCTGCGCCCGTTACCCTGCCTTAATAATCTTCCTGCTGCCGAACAAAAAAGGCGATGGAACCCCATCGCCTTTTGATTCACCGGTAGCGCATTTACGCTGAACTGCCATCCGAAAGCGGGTTAACCCCCTGTGGATTGATCATCCGTTCCGCCGCCGACAGTTCCTCACTGTTGCCGATCAGCCCCACCATATCCCCTTCCATAAACCGTGTGTCGGACTTCGGATTCGGGATCGCCTTCTTATCCCGCACCAGCGCGATCACCGAAGCCCCCGCCTTCGCTCGCAAATTCGCCTCCGCCAGCGTATGCCCCAGAATCGGGCTGCCAACCGTGACCGGCTGCCACACGATTTCCACACCGCGCGCCGCCGTCAGCAGCTCATCCAGCATCGGGTACATCTGGTCTTCGCTCATCGTCTCCGCGTAAGCATCCTTCCGCACCGTATCCACATAATGCTGAATCTGGCTCATCGGGTAGCCCAACGTGAGCAGCGTATGCCGCACGATCTCCAACCCGCCTTCTAATTCCGGATGGATGATATGCCGCGCCCCATGTTCGGCTAATCGCTTCACGCCGGATTCTGTACCCGCCCGTGCGATGATGGGCAGCGTCGGAGCTTGATCATGCGCCGTCGCCACGATCAATTCGGCTGTCACCTCGTTCGGCACGGTCACCACCATCGCGTGCGCCTCGTCCAACCCCACATGGGTCAGAATCTCAGAGTTCGCCGCGTCACCCAGCAGCGTCTTCGCACCCCCCTGCTGGATTTCTTTCGCCCGTGCCGCGTCCTGCTCCACCACCAGATATGGCAGCCCCAATTGATCCAACACCTTCCCCACATGCTGCCCCACCCGTCCGAAACCCACAATCACCACATGATCGCGCAGTCCCATATGCAGCGGTTCAGGAGTCGGCCCACCACGTTCCATTCCGCTCCATAACCCCGGCAGCCGTTGCAGCAGCCCTTCAATCTGCGGGATCGCCCGGAACATCAGCGGGTTGATGATGATCGAAATCACCGCCCCGGCCAGAATCAATCCGTATTGATCCTGCGCCAATACCCCCAACGACACCCCCGCCTGTCCCACAATGAATGTGAACTCGCCGATCTGGCTTAAGCCTGCCGCCACCACCACCAGCGTTCGCCCCGATGCCGGCAGCACCAGACTTAAGAGCAGCGTGAGGATGCCCTTGCCGACCACAACCAGCACCGTGAGCATGATCACTTGCCCCAGATTCGCCCACACCACTGCCGGATCGACCAGCATTCCCACCGACACAAAAAACAGCACCGAAAAAATATCACGGAACGGGATGATCTCCGCCCCAACCTGATGGCTAATGTCCGACTCGCTGATGATCACGCCCGCCAGAAACGCTCCCAGTGCCAGCGACACACCAAAAAACTCCGCCGCGCCGAACGCCGTCCCCAGCGCCAGCGCCACCACTGCCAGAATGAACAACTCGCGTGATCGTGTATGGGCGATCTGTGTCAGCAGCCACGGCAGTACCCGCGCCCCCAAAAAGAGCATAATCGCCACGAACACCGCTGTCTTCAACACCGCCACCACGATATTTTCCAGCGCGTTGCCCGTTGTCTGCCCCAGCAGCACCGGCATCAGCACCAGAATGCCCACGGTTGCCAGATCTTCCAGCACCAGCCAGCCCACCGCCACCTTCCCGTGTGCCGTATTGAGCAAACCGTTATCCGCCAACCCGCGCAGCAGCACCACCGTGCTCGCGATCGAAATCGATAAACCCAGCACCAACCCTGAACTCACCGACCAACCCCACAACTGGGTCAGCAGCAGTCCCATAATCGTCGCGCCGATCATCTGGAACACCGCCCCCGGCACAGCGATTCGCCGCACGCTCCACAGGTCTTTCAATGAAAAGTGCAGCCCTACGCCGAACATCATGAAGATGACGCCCATCTCCGCCAGTTGGCTGATGTCCCCACTATCTCCCACAAATCCCGGCGTGAATGGGCCAATCACTAATCCCGCCAGCAGATACCCCACCAGTGTCGGTAATCCCAACTTACGCGCGATATACCCGCCGGCGAATGCCGTGAGAATCGCCATGGTGAAGGTCGCGAACAGTGCCAGATCATGATGCATAAACGAATCTCCTCGTATTCAACTGCCCCATCATTAAATCGTTGCCCGTATCCTATCGAGAGCTTCTTTTTCCGCCATGACCAGCAGCGTATCCCCTGCCTCGATGATCGTATTGCCATTCGGCACGACAATCCCGTGCCCACGCGCGATCAATACGATCAAACTCCCTTCCGGCAAGCTGAGGTTGACGATCTGTTGGTTCACCACTGTTGAATGTTCCCCCACCTTAATCTCGGCCATCTCATTGCGCAGGTCGTTGTTCGTCACCACTTCGAACGGATACTGCGGTTTGCCTTCCAATGGTCGGCTGATCCCCAGCATCTTGGCTACCGGAATCAGCGTCGAACCTTGCAGCAGCACCGAGATCACCACCACGAAGAACACAATGTTAAAGAACACAGCCGACTCAGGGATACCGGCTAGCAGCGGAAACGTTGCCAGCACAATCGGGGTTGCCCCGCGCAGCCCCACCCACGAAATCATCAACTTGTCTCGCACATCAAATGCCGAGAATATCAAACTTAAAAATACGCTCACCGGTCGCGCGATGAAGATCAATATGATCGCGATCAATATCCCCGTGCCCGCAATCGGGATGAGTCGAGAAGGGAATACCAGCAGCCCCAGTGACAAAAATAGAATGATTTGCATCAGCCACGACAGTGCGTCATGAAAGCGTGAAAGGCTCGTCTTGTGGATGAATGGCTTACTCGCCATCACCAACCCCACAATGTACACCGCTAGGAACCCGCTTCCGCCCAGCATCGCCGTCAGTGCATACGAGAACAACACCAACCCGATGGTGAACACCGAATACAAGCCGTCCGCTTCCAACCGTAACTTGTTAATCGACCGCACCGCTAAATAACCGATCCCAAATCCCATCGCCGCGCCGATCACCATCTGCTGCCCGAAAAAGACCAACAAACTGACGAATGGCATATCCGGCTTCAGGATCAGTTCAATCGTGCCCACGGTCAGGAAGATCGCCATCGGATCATTGCTTCCCGACTCCAATTCCAGCAGTGGCGTCGTATCCCCTCGTAGCCCTATCTTTTGCGTCCGTAGGATCGAAAATACCGCCGCCGCATCGGTTGCCGAAACAATCGCGCCCATCAAGAACGCCTCCAGTGGTGTAAAATCCAGTAGCAGCATCACAAACACCGCCACCATCACTGCTGTCACCAGCACCCCCACTGTCGAAAGGACGACCCCTCGTCCGATAATCCGCCGGATTTCCCCGACGGGTGTGTCCAATCCCCCCGAAAACAGGATGAAGATCAGCGCGACCACCCCCAACGATTGCGCCACCTGCGGGTCATCGAAATAAATCCCCCCGACTCCTTCCGAACCGGCCAACATCCCGATCACCAGAAACAACACCAGTGCCGGCACGCTAATTTTGCTCGAAATTTTGCTAGCAATCACGCTGATGATCAACAGGATTGCCGTTCCGAAGAGAAGTGTTTCAATGCTTGGAATCATGTCCATCCTCCCGTGGTACGTATTTCATGCGCTGTCGTTTTACGAACCTGAGGCTGCTCGACCCTCTGACCGATTGTCGAGTCGTTGATCCATGCAGATCGTCGCTTACGGCTTCTTGTCGCTCTGCCGTGCTAACTTATCCTCATTCTTGGTACGACTAAGCCACTCGTCTGACAACAGATTGGTAGCCCGCATGTTTCAATCTATGAATTTGGATGACCCGGCGGATACGCCGGACTTAGGACTCTTCAGCTGCTTCTTGGAGCGTTTTGGAGGCGGCACTCAGGTGAGCCTCTGTCAGTGTCTCATGCTTACCGAGGTAGGTTTTGTACAGATTGTTGTGCGCCTGCCGGTAGGCTACCCAGTAAGCATTACCCCGTTGCCGGTGTTCCTTTCGGGCCGTAAAACCGCCCGTCGGGTGTACATAATGGAAGCTGTGGTGCGCTTCATCCGCCAGCCACGTGAACCATTCCGACGTATCCAGCGCGAGTTGGCGTACACCGTTCGAGTCCAGAAGATAACCGTCTTCGACGTGTGGTGTTTTCCGTGACATGGTTACGTTTCGCGCTGTTGCAACTTGGAGACTATTTTTTTCGGACATTGGTTATCCGAACTTACCCAACATCCACAGCATAACAGATGTGGTACGACTCTGCAAATCTTACCGGCTCAAGCATAAACAGGCATATTTTCGTGGAGCTTGCTGATGACCTTTAACCACGCTTTTGATAGGGCGCTGAGGTCGCTCGCTTTGCCGCTTTTACTGTAAGAATGTGTAATTGGTTTTAATTGGGAAAAATTGTACAATACGCTCATCCGGCTTAATTTGAAAGAGCATTACATATGGTGGATAAGTGGGAAAACCATATTGACCGCGCCATTCGCAAGGCCATGGAAGAGGGTAGTTTCAATGATCTGCCCGGTACGGGCAAACCCCTTGACCTCCCCGACGACCCCAACACACCGTCGGATATGAAACTCGCCTACAAAATTTTGCGCGATAACGACTATGCTCCCGAATGGATTGTCATGGGGCGCGATCTCGGTCTCAAGGTTGATCAGTGGCAAGCCCGCCTGCGTGCTGCCTATTTAACCTTTACCCACAGTGCTGCCAACCCCGCTGCCCGTGCGCAGGCTGCGGTCGATTGGCGATCCGCTCAAGACCGTCTCGCGCAGGCCGCCGAAAAACTCAATAAGGAAATTATGGGTTATAACCTCAGGCTGCCACCCGGTGTCATGCACCGCGCCCCGCTCAACCTCACGCACGAGTTGGAACGTCTCGCTCATTTAGCCTGAATCGGGAAGGGGATTCCCGGACGCTCATCGAATCACAAAAGGCGAGGTAAACACCTCGCCCATCACAGTCGTGCTTGAAATCTTATGCCTTGTCTTCAGAGGGCGTTTCTTCTTTTTTCGCCCCGTCCTGCAATCCCTTGCGGAAATTTGCGACAGCACTGCCCAATTCCCCGCCGATGCGTGAAACGCGTCCGACCCCGAAAAGGACGATCACGATCACAAGGATAATAATAAGTTCAGTGGGTCCTAAATTCACTATGTTTACTCCTCTACGTTCTTTTCGCCCTCATTATAACACTTTAGATCATCAACGGGGGTAGCTTTTGTATGTTATTTCTCATTATTACCCTTAACTTCCCCTGAGTTTGAAAATTCAAAC
This sequence comes from Anaerolineae bacterium, assembly GCA_017303775.1. Classification (GTDB taxonomy): domain Bacteria; phylum Chloroflexota; class Anaerolineae; order Aggregatilineales; family Phototrophicaceae; genus CFX2. The sequence continues at coordinate 25,195 of JAFLCH010000026.1, forward strand.
ACTTAAAATGGAACTTGTGTGCTATAATGAGCTTGTCAATCACACCATCATCTGCACATTTTATCGGAGTCACTCATGCCCCTTTCCCGTCCCGCCTCATTCCTCCCCTCCGCTTCTTCTTTGGCGGATATGGCGGCATTGGCGGCGCACCTCGGCGGCAGTGTACTCACTTCCCGCACACGCCCATGCTTTGTCGGCGGCTGTTCCCCTGCTTCCCGCTGCCATTGCCGCATGGCGGCAGCCATCACCCTATTTCCCGCAGCCAAAAGCGCCAAACCGGCGTCTTCCCGCCCTCAAACGCCACAACCGCGCGCCCGCCACGCCCGTTCCCGCCGTCAATAACGGCGGATGTGGTTGCCGCAGAATCGCTGCGAACTGATCTGTCCTATTGCTCCCTGTGTATGGAAATGCTAGACTCAGATCAGGAGGATTCATCCCCGTGCCCAAACAAGCACTTTACTTGAAATGGCGTCCCATGTCCTTCGAGGACATGATCGGTCAGGAACACATCACACGCACCTTACGCAACTCGCTCAAGGCCGGGCGCATTCGTCACGCCTATCTCTTCAGCGGTCCGCGTGGGACTGGCAAGACCACCTCCGCCCGTCTCTTGGCGAAGGCCATCAACTGTCAGGACCCTGATCCCGAAAAACGTCCCTGTAACCAATGTCCTGCCTGCATCGCTGTCAACGAAGGTCGTTACCTCGACCTCATCGAAATCGATGCGGCCACCCACACCGGCGTGGATGATGTCCGCGACCTGCGCGACAAAATCGCCTTCTCCCCCGGTGAAGGACAGTACAAAGTCTATATCATCGACGAAGTCCACCGCTTCACCGGCAACGCCTTCGACGCGCTCCTCAAAACGCTCGAAGAACCGCCGGATCACGCCATCTTCATCTTGGCCACCACCGAAATCGACAAAGTCCCACAGACCATCAAGAGCCGTTGCCTGCCCTTCGAATTCCGCCTCTTTTCGGTCAACGAAGTCGCCGGTCGCCTCCAGATGATCGCCGAGTCCGAAGGACTTCAGATCGAACGGCAGGCGCTCGAACTCATCGCCCGTCACGGTACCGGCAGCATGCGGGATAGCGTCAGCCTCCTTGATCAGATCGTTTCGGACCCCGACGAAGTCATCACCCTCGAAACTGTCGAGCGTATTCTCGGCACAGCTAGCTTCGCCGCTGTTAAGGATCTCGTCGCCGCCCTCATTGAAGAAGACGCGGCTGCCGGTTTGCACATCATCGCGCAGGCCGTCGATGCCGGATCAGACCCTCGTCAGTTCGGTGAGCAGGTCGTGGAACATCTCCGCGCCATCCTCCTCACCCAGAATGCCGGAGCTGATCTTGTCGAAGCCTCGCGTGAAGATCGCGCCCTCTATGAGGATCAAGCGCTCCTCATCAGTCGTGGCCGCCTCCTGAACGCCATCAAAGCCTTCAACGACGCGGTCAACAATTATCGAGGTGGCTGGCAGCCCCAGCTCGCCCTCGAACTCGCCCTTATGGATAGCCTCAAGGAGGAAGAAGCGCCCGTGCAGGTGCAGTACGTCCAGTCGTCTGCCTCCGCTGCGCCGGTCGTTGCATCAGCACCGCCGCCCCTCCCGCCGGTCGAGGCCACCCCACCCGGCGCGCCTCCCGTCATCGAGCCATCCGTCATCCGCGAAAAGTGGAACATCGCCCTCAAGGCGCTCTATCGCTACAGCAAGAACGGCCCGGATTTGATGCAGTACTTCCGTGTTGTCAAGGTGGATGGCAGCACCGTCTACCTCGGTACGGATAATCAACTCTACTATGATAAACTTCAATTTCCGGAGAAAATCCAACTTCTAGAGCGTGTACTCTACGAAGTACATCGCATTCGCCTGCACGTTCGCGTTATTATGGTCTCCGCCACCGATCAGGTCACCGTCGCCTCCGACGAAGCCGGCTTCGATGTCAACGACCCGCTCCTGTCTGAAGGTGCGCAGCTCGGTGCAAGGATCACGCCAGTGGAGAAAAGTAAACGTAAATCAGGCCAGTCATAACCTATTCATAATCCCGGTCGGGCAGCAGCACGCCGCCCATTCAATGTTACAGGTTCAAACAAGACGTATTGAAGGAGCAGACAATGTCAAAGCGACGTGGTGGTTTCGGTGGTGGTGGCGGGATGCCCGGCGGCATGCAAGGTGGCATGGGCGGCATGATGAAGCAGATCCAAAAAATGCAGGAAGATATGGTCGCTGCGCAGGAAGCTCTTGCCAATGAAACCATGGAAGTCTCCGTGGGGGGTGGCGCGGTCAAGGTCGTCATCAGCGGTCACCAGCGCGTTCAGTCCATCGCCATCAACAAAGAGATGATCGACCTCACCGATGAAGAATGGCTTGCCGACCTGCAAGAACTGGTCGTGCTCGGCGTCAATCAGGCCATCGAACAAAGTCAGGAAATGGCCGCTCGCCGTATGGAAGGCATCACCGGCGGGCTTGGGGATAACCCCCTGCTCAGTGGTCTGCTCGGCAGTTA